>JACQEN010000191.1 GCA_016200585.1 Deltaproteobacteria bacterium | reverse complement strand
CCAAGAACAACAAGCCGGATTGCACGGTCAACCCGGCGATCAACAAGGGCGGCACGGCATTCTCCTTCCGCACGGCGAACTGCCCGTCGGGATCGACCTGTGTGCGCGCGCTGGTTCTGGCGCTCGACAACACCGACGTGATTCCGGATGGGTCGACCCTGTACACGTGTAACGTGACGACCAGCGGATCAGGTGGCACGATAGCGGTGAGCGGCTCGCGTTTGAGCACGCCTGCCGGTTCGGCGATCACCGGGACCACCAGCCAGGATGGAAAGATCTGCATCCCAGGTGGTCCTATCGAGACCCCGACCACACCACCGGTGCCGCCCAGCGCGACGCCGACCAAGACGGCAATTCCGCCAACGACGCCGCCAACGGCGACGTCGACTGTGAAGCCGTCGGCTACCGCAACGGCTACAATCAGGCCGACGACTTCGGGTACTGCTACTGCCGAAGACGAGGGTGGTTGCCAGATCAACGCTCTCGGCACTTCGAGCAGCGGTTGGTTGTTGCTCATCCCAGTGGCGGCAATGCTGGTGTTCCGCCGGCGTTCACACTGACCAATAACGGATAATTCATCCGTGAACGGGGAGCCCGGAATTCCGGGCTCCCCGTTTCTTTTTGGGCCGCTTGATCCACCTATCTCGCTTCAGTAAGAGCAGCACGTGGCGCCTGGGAACGCACGTCGCGTCGTTGTCACCGGCATCGGCTTGATTACACCGCTGGGGAACGACCTTGCATCGAATTGGGACGCTTTGATCGCCGGCCGTTCGGGCATCTCGGCTATCACGCGATTCGACGCTTCGGCCTTGCCGGTGCGCATCGCCGGCGAGGTGCGTGGCTTCGATCCGGCGACCTACGTCGAAAAAAAAGAGATCAAGAAGATGGATGCCTTTAGCCAATTTGCGCTGGCGGCGGCGCAAATGGCGGTTGACGATGCCGGTTGGGCTCGCGCGGCGCTGAGCGGTGAGCAAACCGGCGTCATCCTCGGCGTCGGTATGGGCGGCATCCAGACCGTCGAAGACTCCATCAAGGCGTTCGACCACGAAGGCTTCAAGAAGGTCAGTCCTTTCTTCATTCCACGACTCATCGCCAACATGGCGCCGGCGCACATCGCCATGCGCTTCGAAGCTACAGGCATCAACTACGCCGTGACCAGCGCCTGCGCGTCGGGCGGGCATGCGATCGGTGAGGCAGCGCGGCTGGTGCACTTGGGAAGTCAGGAAGTGATGTTGGCCGGCGGTGCGGAAGCGGGGGTTACGCCGATGTGTGTTGCCGGCTTTGCCGCTATGCGCGCGCTTTCGACCAGGAACGAAGAACCGGGACGAGCCAGTCGCCCGTTTGATCGACAGCGCGACGGCTTCGTGATCGCCGAGGGCGCGGCTGTTCTGGTCTTGGAGAGCCTCGAGTCGGCACGAAAGCGCGGCGCGCGGATCTACGGCGAGGTCATCGGCTACGGTGCCAATGCCGACGCTTACCACATCACCAGCCCGTCACCACAAGGTGCAGGCGCGGCACGCTGTATGCGGCGGACGCTTGCCGACGGTGCGATTGATCCGCTGGAGGTCGGCTACATCAATGCGCACGGTACGTCGACGCCCTACAACGACGTCAACGAGACACAAGCCATCAAAAATGTATTCGGCGAGCATGCGGCGCGTTTGGCGGTGAGCTCTACCAAGTCGATGACCGGTCATGCGCTCGGAGCAGCCGGAGCCATCGAAGCGGCATACACGTTATTGGCTCTCCATCATCAGACGATTCCGCCGACCATCAACTACGAGGTCGCGGATCCCGAGTGCGACCTGGACTACGTCCCGAATGTCGCGCGCACTGCATCGTTCGATGTGGCGCTTTCGAACTCCTTCGGCTTTGGCGGAACCAATGCCTGCCTGGCGTTTCGCCGTTGCGCGACATGAAGCGAAATCAGGGTGAACCTCCGGACCGTCGGCGTATCATGGCAAAACCAATTCGCTCAGATTTGTTCGATCGCCGTCTGTTGGTGAACGTCGGCAAGGGCGGGGTCGGCAAGACGACGGTTTCCTGTTTGCTGGGCCTGCTCGCTGCGCAGCGCGGTAAGAAGACGCTGATTGCGGAGGTCGACGGCGCCGGACGCGCGGCGCGACTGCTGGGTGCGCAACCCGGCGAAGTGGGCATGGCACAGACGGTACGTCCGCTTCTTTCCGTGATGTCGGTGGAAGGATCAGCCGCTTTAGCAGAGTACCTTCAGATCATTCTCCCGGTGAAGCGTGTGATCCAGGCGGTGCTCGCGAGTCGCATCTATCAATACTTCGTCGCGGCCGCTCCCGGTCTCAAAGAGCTGATGACCATCGGCAAGATTTGGTACGAGGCCGAACGCATCGATGATGCCAGCGGCGAGCGCTCGTGGGACCTGGTGATCCTCGACGCTCCGGCGACGGGTCACAGTATGCAGTACCTGAGCATGCCGCGAGCGGCGCACGAAGTGTTTCGATCTGGACTGGTCGGGCGCGAGAGCCAGCGTCTCGTCGATCTTCTGAGCGATCCGTTGCGCACCGCCGTCAATCTGATTACCACGGCGGAAGAGATGCCGGTGAACGAGGCGATCGAGATGTATGGCCGCCTGACCGAAGACCTGCAGATGCCGCTCGGATATCTGTTCATCAATCGGGTGCATCGGGCGGAGTTCGATGAAGATGCGATTGCTCAGTTGGGTGATCCGGCACGACTCGCGGATCCAAAGGATCGGGCCCTTGCTGCGGAAGTGATTCGCCGGGCTCGGGAAGAAGCCGGCTGGACGGCGATCAATGCCTCGTACCTGCAAAAGCTGCGGGACTGCGTTCCATTGCCGGCCGTCGAGCTTCCTTACGTGTATGCCGAAGAGTTCGGCGTCGAGCAGGTGCGCGACTTGGTCGCGGTGATGGACGTCGCGTTGGGTGCGTCCGGTCGTCGAAGTGGAAAACATGCGCGGGCTTGACGACATTATCGGCAAGCACAAGGTCATCATTTGTGCCGGAAGTGGCGGTGTCGGCAAGACCACCACGGCTGCTTCGCTCGCCTTGCGAGCGGCGCTGATGGGACGTCGAACGATCGTCATGACGATCGATCCGGCCAAGCGTTTGGCCAACGCCCTCGGTGTCGACGCACTCGGCTCGGCAAGCACCGAAGTGACGGCTGACGGTGCGCCGGTGGGTCTGCTGTCGGCGATGATGCTCGACCAGAAGGGCGCCTGGGATGATCTTGTCGAGCGTCACGCACCTTCGGAAGAGGTGCGCAATCGCATTCTGGCCAACCATTTCTATCAGCACCTGTCGCAAAGCTTTGCCGGATCCCAGGAATACATGGCGATCGAGCAGCTGTGCGAGCTGCACGCCAGCGGCAAGTATGACTTGATCGTCGTCGACACGCCGCCGACGCGACACGCGCTGGATTTTCTGGAAGCGCCACAACGAATCGCCGATTTTCTCGATCGCAGCGTTGTCAAATGGTTTGTACGCCCGTACTTTTCGGCCGGATGGGCGACGATGCGCTTGGTGAACCGGACGGTCGGATTCCTCTTCCGCCGTCTCGAAGATGCAACCGGGGTTTCGGCCCTGAGCCAGGTGTCGGAGTTCTTTTCGGACATGAGCGGCCTGTTCGAGAACTTCGAGCCACGCGTCCGCCGAGTCGACGAGCTCCTGCGCGCTCGCGAAACTGCTTTCGTGTTGGTAGCCTCGCCGGAGGAACAGGTTCTTGGTGAAGCGGAGTACTTTCTACAAAAAATCGACGAGCTGGGCATGTCGCTACGGGCGGTTGTACTCAATCGAGTACACTCCGAGGTCGACGGTTCACGTAAAGCGATTGGCGCGGAAAAATTGAAACCGCTGCTGCGTCATCTCGGCGCCAGCGACGATTTGGCGAGAGTCTTAGCCGCCAACTTCGAGGTCTACGAGAGTCTGGGACGCGGAGACACGTTGCGAATCGAGGCTTTCCGGCGTCAGCTCAAACGCCAGGTGCCGGTGGCAGCGGTACCCAACTTCACGTCCGACGTTCACAGCCTCGCAGGCCTGCGCTCGATGCATCCCTACCTCTTCAATGAGGAGGGCAGTGTCTCTCTGAATTGACCGATGTCACCGACAGGTGACACTGCATCCTGTCGAATTGCCGTTGGTACCAATCTCTGGAGATTCGTCAGGTTGGTATCGCCATTGCATTCCGAACCAGTACAATGATCTTGGCGGACTTGCTTAATGCCCCCGCAGTCCGCCAAACGGGATGGGTGGGAAGCAACACTTCCGATCGTGCATTAGCCGCCTCGCGCGCTCCTCTGCAGCAGAGCACCCATCCCGGCCCCCATTTTGGGGTTGCCGTCCATGAACATCGGTAGCGCCGCAGAACATGAACAGCGTCGATTGGCGTTCCTGTACGTCCTCGCGTTCTTGGCCGCAATCGGCCTGACTCTTTACGTGTTTGCTTTCAGTAACTGACGTGAAGTCGTTCCGTAGTTGCATCGCACTTGATGGCGCCCCGATCTTGGTTCGGACGATTGTCGGGAGCTAGTCAGTGGAGGGATGAGCTATGCAAATGCGATCTCAGCTGAGAGTTCGGGACCTCAAGAATCGTGAACGCAGCACGGCTCGCCTGATGAATGTCAAGATTCCGGCGTATGTCGGTGATGCGATTACTCGTGTGGCGCGCGACCTCGATGCTTCGAAGACGGATGTGGTGATTGCCCTTTTGAACCAGGGCCTTTCTGTGGCATCGGACGCTCTCGGGGGGTGGTCGCCGCCGAAGCATGCCACGATGCCTATCAGGACTGGTCGGCCACGCAAAAGCTCCTGACGCCGACGGTTCAAAAGTTTTTCTAGAGGCTGAGCTGGGCCCCGTGGAAGAACCATCTGGTCGCTCCGTTCGGCATTCTATTCTCGAAACTCAGATTGGCCGCCGGCTGACGAGATGCTATCAAAATATCAAGATGCGCCGTTTAGGATCCTGGTTGCTGGCGGCGATTCTCGTGGCTTTTTTTCTAGTCCGATTCGTGCCGCCGGCCAATGCCGGTCAGGTCGCTTGCAGCGACGTGATCAAGAAGGTCAATCATCGAATATCCCTCGAACGGGGTAATTCACCGGACCTTTCCCTGGTTGCGCATCAAGTGGGCAGTAGCGTCCCCTGGGTCGAGCATTGCATGAAGGTGTACGGCAGGCGCCCCAAACGGCCCGGCCTTGAATCGGCGGAGGCTCATGAGGAACGCCTGGAGGCATTCGAGGACGATGAGCCGGAAGAAACGGGTCCCGAAGACGTCGAAGAGGAGGGTGCAAAAGAGCGCCGAGAACACCCCGAGCGGCCCCGCTATTCGAAATTCAAGAACGTACCAGCTCCGGAGCCAGGATCACCCGAAGATTCCAAGGGAGAAGAGTAAAAGCCTGACACCGCCTGACAATTCTTCGCCACACCAGGCGATGCGTTACGGACCGATTTCCGCTGTGTGAAGCATAGTTTTTTATTGCGCAAACAAAAGACCCCGTGGTAAGAGAACGCGTCTCTCGCGCTCAGGTTGGTTGGTGGAGGGCCGCTGGTGGGATGCGTTGGAGCCGGCCTCGCGAGATCTCACGTGAGCAAAGGGGGACGTCGATCGTATGCGGTCCTTGGTGCAGGATCTGGGTGGCGAGCGGAATCGGCCGACGCTGAAACCGGAGGAGAGGCTATTACTGGCCGTTGTGGAGTCGGCTTTCTGGGATCTGCAGAGTCCCGATCCAAGTCGACGTCAGACTGCGCGAACGTATTTTTTGGACGAACGGTGTGAGCACACGTTCAGTTTTCTCTCAATCTGCCAGCACTTCAGCTGGTCACCCGCTTCGATTCGGACGACGCTACGTCCGCACCTCGGTGGGATGCCGGACGAGCGGATGATGTTACGCGCTGCCGAGATGAGAGCGAGCGTAGCGCGACGCTGAACTATCGCAGTCGCTCCACGATTGGCTGTTCCAAGATGAGCTTGGCCCAGCGATTGGTCTACGGCTCGCCCGAGCCGCTGAAGTGGCGGGCTCAACGAACGAGGCCTGCCTTCGCGGGCCCGGAAACGCAAGCAGTAGCCGGCGCGGGCCGGCTTCGTATGTGGAGCCCCGACCTTGGTCGGCGGGTCCGAAGGAATTGGTGGGCAAAGCCACGATGAGATGACCCGGTCATCGAAGATCGGTTCGTCTTGCGGCGCAGCGCGTACGCTTTGGCAAGTTCCAGATGCCGCCACAGATGAATTGGTCGGGATCGCTTTCCGCAGAGTCCCGCGGTGATTCCACAGCTTCGATGGATGGTGGCGCCCTCGTCGGCCGCACCCTGAAAGAGCTCGGGGTCAAATATCTATTCGCGATCAACGGCGGCCACACCTTCCCGATTCTCGCCAACCTCAAGAACAATGGTGTGCGCCTCATCCACATGCGCCACGAGCAAGCCTGTGCCTACGCTGCCGACGCGTATGCGCGCAGTACGGGTGAGGTGGGCGTTTGCAGCGTCACCGCCGGTTGCGGTTTGACCAACGCAGTGACTGGGCTTGCCGTCGCAGGTCTGACGAACAGCGCCGTCGTCTGCATTTCCGGGCAACATCCGACCAACGAAGATGCGATGGGTTCCTTCCAGGAGGCGTACGGGGCCGACATCTGTCGCAGCTTTTCGAAGTACGTCAAGCGTGTCGTCGATTGGTCGACCATCGAGGTCGACCTGCGCCAGGCCTTTCGCGAGGCGCACACGTATCCGCAAGGCCCAAGTGTCATCGAAATTCCAACCAACCTGCTCTACCACGGTGAAGACGCGTCGGCGCAACGCAAGGGTGCGAAGGTCTACCGGCGCGACGAAATGCGCTCGCAAGGGGATCCACGGCAGATCGACCGTGCTCTCGACCTCTTGCTGGCAGCCGAGCGACCGCTGATTGCCGCCGGTGACGGAATCTTCTGGTCCGAAGCATCGGCCGAATTGATCGAGTTTGCGGAATTGACGCAAACCCCGACGTACGCGCGACGAGCCGGGCAGGGTGCCATCGCCGAAGATCATCCTCTTTGCGTGCGTGGCGCCTGGAAAAAGCCCTTCACGGGTCGCGCCGATGTCGTGCTCGCCATCGGTTTCAAGTTCTGGAGCGGCGAACACTTTGGCGAGCCGCCGACGTGGAACGACCAAGCTCGTTACGTACACGTGGAACCGGCGCCCAGTCGAATCGGCTGGCAGGTTCCAGCCGAAGTCGCAATTGTCGGCGATCCAAAGCTGGTGTTGCGCCAGCTCATCGATAGCGCGCGACAGCGACGGCTCGACTTCCACACGCGACGCCAGTCGGCGTGGTTGGTGGAGGTCGCGCAAGTGCGATCCAACTATGAGCGGGCCTTGGATGAGCGCGAGCGCGCGGTGCGCCAGACAGCTCCGGTTCATCCCGATACGTTGGCGCGGACCTTGTGTGAGACGATCGATCGCGACGCTACGATCATCCTCGATTCATTCACGATGAGCGGCTGGATCACCCAGTGGTTCACCGCACGGTTCGCCGGACAGGTGATCGACGCCGGACCCTTGGCTCCTGTGGGGCACGGCGTCGGTATGGCGATCGGTGCGCAGTTGGCCCGCCCGGGCAAACAAGTCGTCTTGGTGATCGGTGACGGCGGCCTGGGCATCGGAGGGTTCGACATCGAAACCGCGCTACGCTGCGATTTGCCGATCGTAACCGTTCTCTGGAACAACAGCTCGTGGGGACCAAGCTTCGACCAGATGCCAATGTTGAAAGGCCGCACCGAGCCGTTCAACATGCTCGAGGCGATTCGCTACGACCGGATGTTCGAGGTGATGGGCTGCCACGGTGAATTTGTCGAGCGGCCGGAACAGCTGCGTGGGGCGATCGAACGTTCTTTAGCCGCCGGGAAGGCGTCCCTGATCAACGTCATCGGTGACAAGCGCATCGGTCACCCGCGCCTCGGCGGCAATCTGCTTGGATCGACACAACTCTGAGGCGTTTAGTTCGTTGGCCGCGGGCCGTAGTTCGGAAAGGTCTTTTCGAGCACGATCTCGATTTCGTCCAGCGCCGAAATGCCGCGGTTGCGAACGTGTGTCTGCCACGACGGAAACGACCGTAGCTGTTGGAAGACGGCTTTCACGACCAGCGGCTTGATTCCGCGCTCCCACTCGTCGAGCCAGCTGTCCTCTTCGAAGTCGGGATCGTCCAGAACCGAGTCGGGAATCGTGGCTGTCAGCGAGAACCGCAGTACGAACGTCTTTTCCCGATCTTCCATCAAATCTCCTCAGTTCAGGGAAAACGGTCTGGCCAGGAGCACGTCGCCTTTAGGACCGACCACATAGACGACGGCGGTCTCGAAGGGTGGAAGGCCGAGAGGGTGAACAATCGGCGCTGAAATCCGCACCCAGCTAGAAGTCAAAGTGACGCGTTCGCCCGAATTTGTGTTGCCGCGAAAGTGTCCGCCGGCAGTCACCGCTCCTTCCGGCCCTTGGCTCGGCCAGACGCCCCAGACTTTCGGTGAATCGACATCGTTGCGGGCAACGACGTAGACCTGGCATTCGAGGCTGCCCGGCGCGGTTGAACGAAGGCGCAAGGAGACGTTGATCCGCTCGCCGTCGGAGCTGCGTTCGAAGCGGCTGCTGAAGCTGTCGAATTGGACGAGCGGCAGGGTTTCATTTTCGTTGACCGTGTCTGCCGCGCCTTGGGGTGAAGAGCGTCGCTCGTTGGTGGCCCGAAATGTCAAATATCCCAGAGCCGCGACGAGCGCGACGAGCGCCGTATAGCCCGCCGAGCTCAAGATTCGCCGCCACCAGGGAGACAGAGTTTCGAGCATGGTAAGAAGCTAGCGAGGTTCGGCTACGAACGCACGCTCCATCCATTCGCCATGGGCTGCAGGTGTGATAGTTTACGGCCATGATCATCGGTCCTGCCGCCACCGTTGTCGCGATCCTGATCGCCCTTTTGGCCTCCGGGATAAAGATCGTTCGCGAGTACGAACGCGCCGTCATCTTCCGCTTGGGACGGCTTACGAGCGCGCGCGGGCCCGGCATCATCTATGTGATCCCCGCCATCGAGCAGATGTTTCGGTTGGACCTGCGGACGATTACGTTGGACGTTCCGTCGCAGGACGTCATCACGCGCGACAACGTCTCGATCAAGGTGAGTGCGGTTCTTTATTTCCGCGTCATCGACGCCAATCGCGCCGTGGTCGAGATCCAAAATTACCTCTACGCGTCGTCGCAGATTGCGCAGACAACGTTGCGCAGCGTTTGCGGTCAGGCGTATCTCGACGAGCTGTTGGCGGAGCGCGAGAAGTTTAACGCACGCCTGCAAGACATCATCGATACGCACACCGAACCCTGGGGAGTGAAAGTCGTGTCGGTGGAGGTGAAGCACATCGATCTACCGGTCGAAATGCAGCGCTCGATTGCGCGCCAGGCCGAAGCCGAACGCTTGCGCCGCGCCAAGGTCATCAACGCCGAGGGCGAGTATCAAGCCGCGGTGCGCCTCGGCGAGGCCGCCACGATCATGGAGACGCAACCGATGGCGATCCAGCTGCGGATGCTTCAAGCCCTGGCCCAGGTCGGCACCGAGCACAATAGTACGGTGATCGTCCCTGTCCCGACCGATCTGGTCAGAGCCCTGATTGAACGCACAACGTCTTGAAGGAGTCGCTACCCTTGTTCGAGAAGAGCGAATCGGATGCGGCCGCGCTGGCTCCGGCGCTGGCGCCGGAAGTGTACGCGCGCCGGCGGCGCGATTTCATGGACCGTGTCGGACCGAAAGGGGCGGTCATTCTGCCTGCCGCTCCGATGTCGGTTCGATCCAATGATGTCGATTATACGTATCGTGCCGACAATGACCTGTTGTACCTGACCGGGTTCTCCGAGCCGGAAGCAGTTTGCCTGCTGTTGCCCGGTCATCCGAGCGAGGAATACGTACTGTTCGTCTCGCCGCGCGACCCCGAGCGAGAGACGTGGACCGGCCGGCGCGCCGGGGTAGAAGGGGCGACGGCGAGATTCGGCGCGCAGACGGCATACGCTGTCGACAAGCTCGACGAAAAAGTCGGCGAGCTGGTCAGCCAACGCGAGCATCTCTATTTCCGCTTCGGTCGCGACAGCGCTTTGAACCATCGTGTCGTCGGCTGGATGCAGCAGTGGCAACGCCTGCGGCCGCGGAGCGGCAAGGGGCCGATCGCACTTTTTGACCCTGCAGAGATTCTCCACGAAATGCGACTACGCAAGAGCCGGGAGGAAATCGCATTGATGCGCCGGGCGGTGGAGATTGCCACCGAGGCGCACGTCAAGGCGATGCATTCGGCGCGCGATGGGATGCACGAGTTTGAAATCGAAGCGTTGATCGACTCGACCTTTCGCAAGCACGGAGCCAATGGACCGGCTTATCCGTCGATCATCGCTGGCGGGGTGAACGCAACCATTCTTCACTACACCGCCAACGATCAACCCCTGCGTGCCGGCGACTTGCTGTTGATCGACGCCGGCGCCGAATACCAGAACTATTGCTCCGACATCACCCGTACGTTTCCGGTGAACGGTTGCTTCAGCCGCGAGCAGCGCTCGCTTTACGAGATCGTGCTCGCCGCTCAATTGGCCGCGATTCACGCGATTCGACCCGGGGCGCGGTTCGATGAGCCGCACAATCGAGCCGTGGATGTGCTTGTCGATGGGTTGATGAAGCTCGGCTTGATGAGCGGCGACCGAAAGCAGATGATCGAGAAGGAAGAGTACAAACCGTTCTATATGCATCGGACCAGTCATTGGCTCGGCATGGACGTGCACGACGTCGGTCAATACAAGTCGGGTGACACCGTTCGGGTGCTCGAAGAGGGAATGGTGCTCACGGTCGAACCTGGTATCTACGTACCGGCGGAGCATGCGGCTTCGGATCCGAAATTTCGCGGCATCGGCATTCGCATCGAGGATGACGTCCTCGTGACCGCCGAGGGGTGCTCGATCCTGAGCTCTACGGTTCCCAAGGATCCCAAGGATCTCGAGTCGGTGTGCGGTCACGCCTGAGCGCAACGCTTGCGGTTTCGCCGCAATCCTTGTTGCGTCGGCATGTGTTGCGGAGTGCGGTCGATTGCTCGCTGACGTGTCGAACGTTCTGCTCCAGGCTAGTTGACTGAATCGAGCCATGTGAAATATCCGCTCTCACCGAGCCGAAGAAACGATGGCGAACCCGACCGCACGCACCGAAGAGTTCACCTTTACCTGCGATGGCAACCTGCTCAAGGCGTACGGAGCATGGTTGCCGAAACACGAACGTCTGCCTGCCGTGGTCCTTGTCCACGACGTGCGGGGGCTCTCGGAGCACTACCGCGAAATCTCGCGTCGCTTGGCAGCGGAAGGATTTTTCGCTCTGGCCCTCGATCTCTATTGCCGCGAGGGCCCGCCGGAGTTGCCGGATCTCGAATCCATCTTCTCGTGGATGCAGCAACTCGATGATCGGCGTGTGGTGCGCGACATCGATGCCGCGGTGCGCTTTCTTGGCAGCCGTCTCGATGTTCGCGCCAACTCGATCGGTATCATGGGATTCTGCATGGGCGGCCAGTATTCCCTGATGGCGGCGTGTGCGGTCAGCGGCTTTGCCGCCTGCGTCAGCTTCTACGGTATGTTGCGCTACCCTGAAAAATCCGAGATCAAACCGCGTGATCCGCTGGATTTGGCCCCCCGGCTCAGCTGCCCGTTCCTGGGTTTGTTCGGCGACGAAGACGCTTTGATTCCACGCGCCGACATCAAGGAATTGGAGAGCCTGCTGCGCAAGAACGGCAAGACGTTCCAGACAAAAATCTATGCCGGTGCCGGGCATGCGTTTCTGAACGATACCCGACCCGACGCCTATCGCCCCGAAGCGGCGAAGGATGCATGGCAGAGGGCGATGACGTTCCTGCACCGCCACCTGGCGTGATTGCGCGAGCATATTCCTTGAACTAGCCTGCGTTCGAGATGGCGTTGATCGTGCGCGACCTGGGGCGCTGCGAGTATGGTGCTGCGCTGGCGCTGCAAGAGGAAATCGTGGCGCGCAAAATCGGCGGTGACGACGACGACCATCTCCTGTTGGTTGAGCATCCGCCGGTGTATACGCTCGGCCGCGGGGCGGCCGTCGACGATCTGCTTGGCGCCGACGTGCGTCTCGGAGTGCCGGTGTTTCGAGTCGGCCGCGGCGGAGGCGTCACGTTTCACGGCCCCGGTCAGCTGGTTGCCTATCCGATCACCCGGCTGTCGCAGGGTGGTCGCGACGTGCACCGCTACGTACGCAACCTCGAGCGCTGCTTGATCCGTGTGTGTGAAGAGCTCGGCATCCCAGCTCATCAGGAAGCCGGTCGTACCGGTGTTTGGGTCGGCGGTGCGAAGTTGGCTTCGATCGGCGTCGGTGTGCGCCGCTGGACGACCTTCCATGGAATCGCGCTGAACATCTCTACCGATCTGCGGTTCTTTGCCGAGATCGTTCCCTGCCGCATGCCGGAGGTGCGGATGACCTCCCTGTTGGCTGAGCTTGGCGCGGCTCCCGACTTTGCCGCGGTTCAGAGGAGTTTTGTCCATCAATTTGAAGCGACGTTCGGGTACTGCGGTAACGAGCAGGTCCAGGTAGCCCCATGGTAGGCGTCGTCCGCCGGCACCCGGAGTGGATCAAGGTTCGCGCTCCGTCGGGGCAGCCGTTCTTCGAAACCAAGCGTCTCATCAAAGATCTGCGTTTGCATACGGTTTGCGAAGAGGCGCATTGCCCAAACGTCGGCGAGTGTTGGGGGCACAAAACCGCGACGTTCATGCTTCTCGGCGACGTGTGCACGCGCAATTGCGGCTTTTGCGCCGTGAGCCACGGCCGCCCCGTGGCGGTCGATGCGGATGAGCCCATCCGCGTGGCAGACGCCGTGCAAGGTCTTGGTCTTCGGCACGTCGTCGTGACTTCCGTCGACCGCGACGACCTGGCGGATGGTGGCGCCGGTCACTTCGCTCGGACGGTAGAAGCGATCAAGGCGCGCACGCCCGAGTGCCGGGTCGAGGTGCTGGTTCCGGATTTCAAAGGGGATCGCGACGCGATCGATTGCGTCGTCGACGCTCCGATCGATATCCTCAACCACAATACCGAAACCGTGCCGCGTCTCTATCGACAGGTGCGGCCCGGTGGACAGTACGGGCGATCGGTGAAGCTCTTGGAGCAAGCCAAGGTGCGGCGTGCGAATCTGCTGACCAAAACCGGTTTGATGCTCGGATTGGGCGAAAGACGCGAGGAGCTGACGGAGGTGTTCTCCGACCTGGCCGGCGTCGGGTGTGACATTCTGACCCTCGGACAATACCTGCAGCCCTCCAAGGAACAATTGCCGGTGCAGCGGTATCTGCACCCGAGCGAGTTCGAAGAACTACGCGCCGCAGCACTTAGCTTGGGCTTCCGTCACGTCGAATCCGGCCCCCTGGTCCGAAGCTCCTACCATGCCTGGAGTCACGTCCCGTAGCAGCCAGCATGGTCAAAAGTCTTCGCGAGCTGATGAATTAATATCAAACACCGCGCCAGCCTTTTTGTATAGCAAAGTGGCGTGTTCATGTGGACAGGCTACAAGTTTTCTGCGATGTACCCATGTCCTAGACTGGGCCGAGAAGGCAGGGATGTGCTGATGATCGTACTTTATGACTACCCGGATTGCCCCTTTTCACAGAAAGTGCGGGTAGTGCTGGCTGAAAAGGACCTGGAGTTCGAGCGTAAACTGGTCGATTTGCGTCGTAACGAGCAACGCACAGCGGAGTTTCTTAAGCTCAACCCGTACGGCAAAGTCCCGGTCCTGGTGGACGATGATGTGATCGTTTACGACTCGACGATCATCAACGAATACCTCGAAGACGAGTACCCCAATCCCCCATTGATGCCCGAAGATTCCGCCGGGCGAGCCCGTGTGCGCATTCTGGAAGACCTTGCAGACAACCTCTTCATCCCGCGCGTGGATATTGTGCTGGCCGAAGTCCACAAGCCCGAAGCGGAGCGCGATGCAGAAAAGATCCGCAAATACGAAGGTGAAATCCTTCAGCTTCTGAAACGCCTCGAGCCCATGCTGAGCCAGCAATTCCTGGTCGGCGAGTTCTCGCTGGCGGACGTGGCGTTCATCCCGCGCGCCTTGATCCTCCCACAGCTCGGGATAGAGCTTGATTCGAGCTTGCAGCAGGTGAATGCCTGGCTGGGGCGGCTGCGCGAGCGTCCCAGCGTCCGCGCTCTTGGCCTGTAGTTTCTAGCTGCCTCCGTCACCGGCTAGCCCCTACCATTGACAGTTGCAGGGCCCACCCCTACAAACCTCTTATCAGGAATTATTCCTGGTAAATCTTACTACAGCTTAGGAGGTTGAAACCCATGGGAAAGAGCCTTGCCAACACCAAGACGCATACGAACCTGAAAGATGCCTTTGCGGGAGAGTCGCAGGCCAATCGACGTTACTTGTACTTTGCACGTCGCGCCGACATCGAAGGATATCCCGACATTGGTGGTTTGTTCCGTGACACGTCGGAAGCGGAAACCGGCCATGCCTTCGGCCACCTCGATTTTCTGAAGGAGGTTGGCGACCCATGTACGGGCGTGCCGATCGGCGATACAGAAAAGAATCTCAAATCGGCCGTCGAAGGTGAGACCTACGAGTACACCGAGATGTACCCCGGGTTCGCGAAGACGGCTCGCAGCGAAGGATTCGAGGAAGTTGCCGAGTGGTTCGAGACCTTGGCGCGCGCCGAAAAGTCACATGCCGGCCGCTTTCAAAAGGGCCTCGATCAGCTGAAGAGCGCCTGATCGGTCTGAGCCTTGCGGAGGGGCGACGGCCCTGGGTGACTGCCCTTGGCCGGACGACCCTTCCGCGGTTCGTTCGTGAAAGATGGCCACTCGAAAAGTAGCCCTCGACGAAATCGTCGGCTTACAGCGCTACGAGGAAATTCGTGACGACTTTCGACGTCGCACGATCGACCTCAAGCGCCAGCGCCGGGTCTCGGTGGGCGATCGCGTCACCTTCGTCTTCGAGAACCACGAGACCATGCTGTTTCAGATCCAAGAGATGTTGCGCGCCGAACGCATCGTCGACTTGGACGGTATCCGGAGCGAGATCGAGGTATACAACACACTGATCCCCGACCCCGGCGAACTCAGCGCCACCATGCTCATCGAGATCACCGAATCGAGTCGCATTCGCGACGAGCTCGTCAGCTTGATCGGCATTGATGAAGCCGTGTGTTTGCAAGTGGGCCCGTACAGCATTCCGGCTGAATTCGAAGCCGGGCGCAGCAAAGAAGACAAGCTGAGCGCGGTGCAGTACGTGCGCTTCAAGTTTCCGGAAGCGGCGCGCCAAGCTTTTCTCAATCCCAAAGAAAAGGTGCGCTTGGTAATCGAGCACCTGCAGTATCAGCGCCAGAGTGAGCTGCCGGAAGCAGTACGGCAGTCCCTTGCCGAGGATCTTCGCTGATGATGTCGAAACGGCAGACGCAGCAGCTGCTAGCAGTTTTTGACGTAGTCAACCGAGCGCACGATCATCCGAGCGTCGAGCAGATCCATCAACGCGTCCGAGAGAGAATGCCGCGCGTCAGTCTCGGCACGGTCTACCGCAACCTGCAGAAGCTGGCGTCGGAGCGCCGGGTGTCGCTGGTTCAAATCCGCAACCGACCGGCGCGCTACGATGCGGTTGTCGACGCGCACGACCATTTCGTCTGTGAGCATTGCCACGTCGTGTTGGATCTGGCGCCTTCCAAAGCTCGCCTCGATCTACAGCAGCTGGAGCATCAAGGCTTCGCGGTGCGCAGCCACGCGCTGACGTTTTACGGCCAGTGCCCGAATTGCCGTGGCGGTCGCAAAGGCCGGCAACGCAACAGCCAGATGACGACTGCCCCGGCATAGTCTTCGGACGTGGAGGTCCAGACGGTGGAAACAACTACGACTGCATCGCTACGCCGGAGGTTTGTGCACCGGGCCGGGTTTGTTCTGGCTGTTGCGCTTTCGATGGCATGGTCGTTCGGGTGCAGCGACTCATCGTCGACCTCGCCGCCGGTGGTAGGCACGCCGGTCGACCCGGCTACCGCCGGGAGCATTCGGATCGAGGTTGTGTACAAAGGCGATCCTCCCGCAGCGAAGGAAATTTCTATGCGTAGCGCGCCGCAATGCGCCGCGGCACACGACGGCCCGGTTTACGACCAGTCACTGTTGGTCACCGACCACCATCTTCAAAATGCCGTGGTGTGGATCAAGAAGGGCCTCGACAGCTGGGTGTTCTCGCCGCCGTCGGAGCCGGTGATGATCGACCAGAAGGGATGCCTGTACGAGCCGCGCGTCGCGGCGGCGATGGTGCATCAACCGATCGTCTTTCGAAACAGCGATGCCGAGGCGCATAACGTCCACGGTCGCCCGCAGATTCTGTCGACCTGGAATTTCATGATGAGCCGACCGGGGGCGACGCGAACCTTGACGTTTGACAAACCCGAAGTCGGCGTACCGATTGGCTGCGACATTCATCCTTGGATGGCCGGCTCGATCACCGTGGTCGGTAATCCCTACTTCGGCGTCACCAAAGCGGACGGCATCGTCAACCTGACCAAGGTGCCGCCCGGCGACTACGTCGTCGGCGTGTGGCACGAAAAACTTGGCGTCAAAGAACAACCGGTGACCCTCAGCCCCAGCGGAACGGCGAGCCTCAAGTTCGAGCTCGGCGGGTAGGTCGGCTCAAATTGGGGGGATTCTATCGGACGTTGCGAAATCCCTGGTACGGACCGTATAGATTCGAACCCCGATACGTGCTGCGAAGAAGCTAGTGATTTAGATGGTTCTTCTGCCACCGCATGCCATGGCGGTCAACGGAGGCCAAAAGAACCCGCCTCATGGGACACTTGGTGGTCGTGGCGTGACGAAAGAAATGAGTCCGAGGCTGTTGCGGATCGCCTGATCAACTCGACGCATGGTTGCCGGGGACATTTTGCCGACATGTTTGCGGAGTCGCTGCTTGTCGACGGTACGGATCTGATTCAGACGCACGCTGGAATCGACTTTCAAGCCGCCCTCCGGCGGTCTGATGAGCACTTCATTGGGATAGGGAGGATTGGTGATCCGCGAGCTGATTGCGGCGACGATGGTTACTGCGCTGTAGCGGTTGGAGATGTCGTTCTGGATCACCACCGCCGGCCTGGTCTTGGCAATCTCCGAGCCCACGACCGGATCGAAGTCTACGATGTAGACGTTGCCACGACGCGGGAAGGCTACCGACGCTGGCCGTCTTGCCATGCTTCTTCTTCGAGGAAAAACCACTCCTCGGCAAGCTGCCGGTCTTCGTCGTAACGATGGAGCGCGGCGTCCTTCAGACCTTTGCGAATCTTTGCCTTTGCGGATTGTTTGGCATGCTCTCTCACCGCCTGGTCGATGTAGCGGCTCCGGTCGCCCTTCGGGGCGACACGATCGAGAAGCCGCACAGTCTCCGCCGGTAGCGTGATGTTAATGCGTTGATGCATGGATGCGCCTTTCATGGAACCAGTATGCACACCCAGGGTGTGGATCGTCAAATTCCTGGACTACACTGGCCCCCTTACTTTGAAGCAACCCAACACACTCAGATGCTTGTTCATCGGAAACCGAGACGAGTAGCCTGGACCATCATGCATCGGATCCATCGGGTACAACAGCCACTCGCGGATGAGGGGACTGTGATCGTGGAGCTCCTGCTCCGGCGTACCGAGATCGTAGCCCACATGGGCCAGCACAAGCGCGAGAAGATCGCGGCCACGAAGCAAGCTGCCTGACCCGCCGTCTGCGAACTTCGCCATCAGGCCGCTACCGCAGAAATGGCTCGCGAACGTTCGACCGCGGGTCCGTCCGGAGCCTCTCTGTCTGGGCGCTCTTACGTTCAGCCGCGAGTTCGATGCTTCATATCTCAAGATCTCCACGCCGACGCGCCCAACCTCACGACTGCGGGCTTGCCGGATTCGCCGGTTTTCCACCTTCGCGTAGCTGGTAGAAGTTCAGGTACTCGTCGTCTCCGATACGCACGGAACGGGGCTCATACTCGCTCTCGATCGTCGCGTCGTCGAACAGGTCTGCCTCGCGTGCGGCAATCTGTGGATTGCGCAAGGGAATGAACGGTCGCGCCGTGGTATCGCGCGGCTGCGAAGTGACGTTGATGTTACCCACCAGCAGGTAGGTCGGCCGCTGCTGCAGGATGTAGGCTCCGTCGTGTTTCTCGTGCCCGGCAATGCCCTGCCCCATGGCGGGCATCTGACGGTGGGCAATGTGTCGGTCCGTCAGACCCAGCATGTCGTAGGCCCGCAAGCCTGAGTAGTAGGACACCGCGCCGATTGGAACGGCAGCAAAGCTTTGGCCGGGGCGTGCGTTATCGCGCAACCAAACACCGGCACGCACCCAGCGCGGAACCTCGACCTCCTGGTGATAGACGTAGTTGTCGTAGTGCGGCGAGTCCTGCGGATTTCGCAGGTTGGCGACAGTAAGCACAGCAATCAGCAGACCCAGGACGATGCGTTGTTGCGTTGCGCTGGCGGTGAAGGTCGTGGAGGCGAGGCGGTAGCCGCGCTCGATCAGCACGCCGGTGAGTGCGGCTGTCACAGGTAGCGCGGGCAGCATGAAGCGGTACATCGGCAGGCCGTCACCGCCTACCGCGACGACGCTCGCCCAGGCGGCGACCACGACACCGGCCAGCAGGCGCAGTTGCGGATCGGCGCCCAGGAGGCCGATGGCCACTGGGATGATTGCGAATGGTAGCCCTTCGTGGTCGCCGGCGTAGTCGAGCAGGTAGGCGAGGCCGCGGCTCCATTGCGCCGATGCTCCGCCGGTCTTGGCATAGAACGTATTTGGGAGCAGGTCGCCGTAGTACAGGCAGCGCACCGCCAGCTGGCCGATCAGCGCCGCGGCTGGCAACGTCCACGCCAAGACCCACGTGCGCCACTGCATTCGCGGAGTCGACAGCTGTTGCAGGATCGCCATCACGGCGACCAACAGCACCGCTTCGGGTCGCGTCAGCACGCACAGCGCCGCCAGCACGCCGAGCGCAAGCGGCCGTGCCGCAATTGCCGCGCCAGCGGTGGTGGTGACCAAGCAGCTGAAGAGTGTGGTTTCGAGGCCGGCCGGGGCCCAACAGGCGAAGGAACTGTTTGCGGCGACGATCAGCGGAGCGAAAAGGGCCCACGCTGGCGCGCCGTCCTGCGGCAGCAGCGCGCGTCCGAGCCGCCAGGTCACCCACAGCGTCAGCAGGCCGCAAACCAAACCGGTGACGCGGGCAAACACCACAGCGTCGAGTCCGAGCCACTGCCCGCCGGCGATCAGCAGCACCCACAACCAGCTGGAAAACCCTTCGACCCGCTCTCCCGGATTGAAGACCAACCCGTGTCCGGCGACGAGGTTGGAGGCGTAACGGAGAACGATGAAACCGTCGTCGCTGAGAAAATTGTACTGCGCCGCGTGCAGCACAAAGGCTGCACCGAGACCGATGCCGAGCAGCCGTAGGCGCGACGAATCCACCGCTCAGTTCCCGCGCACGGCCGGGCGCCCCACAGCGGTGCGATTGCCGTTTCGCAGATGGTTGTCAGCCAGAGGCACGTGCACATGAATCTCCCATCGCGGCGGCAGATTCAAGGACGACTTCGGGCGACACCCGCATCCGACGGCGTCCGGCAATGGCGGCAGCGCTGCAGCAATCCCGGACCAACTTCAACCACCGATGGTGGACACCCACTTCTCCCGTGTCGCCAGACGCAGCAAATGCAGCTCTTGCGGCGACACCTCAACTGTTTGATTTAGTCTCGCTTTTGCTGCGGAGGTCAGGTGGGTGTCCCACGTGTCCCCGTGTCCCCCTCTACAGTATCCGGGCTCCCAATGGCAGACACTGTCCACGTCTACGCCCATCAGTTCGGCAACCTCTCGTTGGAGCAACGCGACGTCGAGTCGGCGCTTGCGAATGTGGTCTCCGAGCGTTTTCAGCTCTTTCGGGAATGGTCGATTGTCAGGTTTTCGGGCACTTAGATGCACCCGGCAAAAGGGCAACACAGGAATGCTGGCCGAGTACGGCGAAGAGCCTGCAGAAAACTTGTCGAACGACGGTAGCAGTCGCGGCGACTAAGCTCCACAATCCCATTTTCGCTGAACGATCTCTGTGCGAGATTAGTCTGGTCCTGGAACGGGTGTGGCGTTCCTCGGACAGAAGCAATAGAGCTCGCGATCTTGTCGCCCGTTCATCTCCGATGAGTGCTTCGAAAAACATCGCCATTGAACGCCGCAGGCAATTCATCGCAGCACTCTTCATGAGTCCGCTGCTTTTGGTCCTCGTATTCCATGTGTGCAGCCCCACCGCGGTTTTCCCTAGTGACAACCCCGACGCAGGGTTCCATCTTGCCGTAACGAATCGCATTCTCGATCAAGGCTTTTGGCCACCGCCATATTCCGGAATGATCGGCAGTCACACCTTCGCAGCCGTTCTCCACTCTTGCCTCGGCCTGCCAGTGCCAAGAGCGATGCTCGTAGTCGCCGACATCAACGTCCTCTTGTTGATGGCAGCGGTTCTGCTCACGGCTCAGAGCGTTTCCGCGGCCTCGCTACCATTTGCGGCGGTAGCCGTTCTTGTTGCCACCCTGCCGATTTCGGCAAGCATGTTCGCGAGCGGCTTCTACGGCCACGCCGTGAGCTTCGGTCCCTATGCGCTGGCGATGTACTTTCTCTTGGGCTCCTTCGGTCGAACCTCAGAAAAGGAAACGCTGCTTGCAGCAATCGTGATTGCGTGCGCGGCTGTCTTTTATCCCGATCAGGCGATTTGGTTGCTGCCCAGCGCAACCTTCCCAGGGCTTCGCCACCTCCGTCGTCCCGGTCGCCTCATCGTCTTCCTGAGCGGTCTCATGATCAGCGCAGGGCTGTGGGCCACGCAAGCAGAGTTACTGGGGTACGTCGGCGCGATCCAACGCGACTGGCGACCACAGTTGGGGCTTGTGGTCGTCCTTGCTTTGGCCGCCGTAGCAGCAATTCGGTCACCGACACTGCAAGGCAGGGCCAAGGACGCGGCACCAGCGATCCTGGGAACATTCGCGTCGTATCTTGTCGTACTTGTTTTGACTTGTGCGGTCGGCTTCATTCGCTTCGGGTCGATCAACTACTACGCGCAGAAGGACCTCTATGCCTTGGGCTTGTTCATTCCCTGGCTGACCATTCTGGTGGCTTCAACGCCGATAGGTCGCGTCGTCGCGGTGGTGGCCCTGGCGACGTTCGCCGTGGTCTCGTTCGAGCCGGGTACATGGATAAACATGCCAGAGACGTACGAACGCTGGTCTCAGGCGCGTGCGTCATTCGACGTCAGCGACGACGAGTGCGCAAAAGCAATTGAGCAGGCCGCCAGCGCCGCTCAATGCAGAAACCCCGCCGCAATTCCTGGCAGTCAAATTGTTGGTGGCGATCACCCCTGGGAACGAACGCAGCGTCTAATCGCCTACAACTCCTACGTCGGAAACTTCGATACGGACGAACAATCCCTCAGGCTAACGAGACAGCGCGATGTGCACGCGATCGCTGACTTGCTGAACCGATCCCCTTCGATGTCCCTGGAGGAACTCGTTCGACAGGTTCCCGGTCTTGAACGATACGATTGCCTCGCGCTCGCCTCATCTATTGACGCAGACGAGGCGACGCCGTTGTTCGCTTGTCCGCAAGTCGCGGATCGAAATGCATTGACGCTCTATCGGACCCGGTCAACCCGCTAGATATGCACACTCGCCGGGATCGCTCCGGGCCCCAGTGCTAGTCGACCAAGAGCACGGGCGGTGGTTGGATAGGAGCCTTCCCGGGTCGGACCTTTCCAACTATCCGAATAGACTTATCTAGCGCCACCCAGAAAGCTCCTTTTTGCGCCTAGCGCCGCCGTTCCGGGTCCGAAAGCATGTCTCTAGGAGCGAACCGATGCCGCGCGCCAATCGCCACTACTTGCCTGGATGCGTCTGGCACCTGAGGGCTTTGCCCGCCCGGTCTGTGCGGGCTTGGCGCCTCAAACCCGACGATGAAGAGTTTGTCTCAAAACCTTCCTTTGGCCTGGAGTAGTTGTTTTCGACCCGGCTGGATCAGATGGTGTATAGGTGGGTAGGCAGCGCGTGGTGGAGGAGGAAGAGGATGAGTCGCGAGATTCGCGCCGATTACAGCCAGAGCTGGTTGTTCCCGCCTCATCTTGAGGAATGGGTTGGGGCCGACCACCCAGCCCGCTTCCTGCGCGAGTTTGTGGATAGCCTGGATGTCGGCAGTATCGGATTTCAAAGCCGGACCAGCGAGGATGGGCGACCGAGCTACGCGGCGGATCTGCTTTTGCGAGTGTGTGCCCCCCGCAAGACGGACTTCGAGAACTAATGAAGCAACTAACCTGAAGTGACATAAAAACCTCACCGCAGAGGCGCCGAGGCGCAGAGAATGCAGCCCGAGTGTGGCAAATCAAAGCCCATTGAAAATGAGCTCTCCGTTTCCGGCCATTTCACACCCTGAGCCTTCTCTTCTCTGCGTCTTCGCGCCTTTGCGGTGAAATCTTTTGTCAGATTAGGGCTAAGACGAAAGTGTGAGACGGAGAGCGCCGTAGCAATTTAAAGTAAGTCACGGTCGATGTCATTCGGACCGACACGAGGAGACGTCGAGCGAACAGCAGACTCGGAACGTCGTCACTCAGGGATGAGCGCTTGAGACTCCGGTCACCTGCAGAGGCTCGTTGGTGTCGGCTGTCGAGCAGCCGACGAGGAGATCGTCGAACGGTAGGATGCTGTGACAGCACGGTCCGAGGCGTGACCGCCTCGGGCCGTGCTTTGTTGATTTGAACTGTCGCGTGACCCTTAGAAACCCTTCACTTTGCCGGCGGCGTCGTACAGGTAGTACACCAGGCCCCAGCCGACGAGCACCATGATCGTCAAAGAGATCGGGTTGCCGGCCCAGATGACGGAGTGCTGGCTGAGCATCATGAACACCAGCGGCACCGACATGTAGGTGTTGTGGCGCGAACGTTGGCCGGCGAGAGCGACCAGGGCTGCGTCCGGTGCTTGGCCTTCTTTGATCGCGGTAATGATCTTGCGCTGCGACGGCCAGATGCGGAACCAGACGTTGAACGCCATGATCGTTCCGAACGTCGCGCCAAGATGGATGGCGTAGCCGCGGACGCCGAAGCCGCCGACGTATTCGAACAGGTAGAGCAGCACCGCCGAGATGATGATTCCGGCGATGAAGGCGGTTTGCAAATCCTTCAGTGGGCCTTTGACCAGCGCGTCGTAGATGAAAGGTCCGACGAACACCAGCGCGATCATCAGGATCGCGCCAAAACCCCATTGGCCGCCCGCGTCGAAGATTGCCCCACCGTGGTAGTAGACGATCAGCAGCAGAAAGACGCCGGTGAGCCACGTCATCGCGGCGGCCATGCGGAACCAGAAGAGGACGCGCGGGCGGAGCTCGGGAATCACCTTCTTCTTGGTTTCAGCGTCGAGCGTCCCTTCAAACGCCGCATTCACGAAGTTTAGGAAATACAGAAAGCCAATCCACAAAATGCCGAAAACGACGTGTAGCCAGCGAAATATCGATTCGATGAGATTCATCACGAAATCCATAAATTCCCTCCTCTCACCAGCTTTGGGTGCCGCAGACCCGGCACGGTTAACTCCCAATTGAAAATTGGATTTCAGACTCGCTTAGTGGGCAAAGTCGGCCTTGTCAAGAATGCGTCCGCTTCCGATCGCGTCTGCCTGGCCCCGGTGAAAAATGTTGCGCCGCAGGAGGTTACGTGCCATCTGCTGGAAGAGACCTGTGATGCGCCTGCCGTCGAAAATCCCTGTGTTCGCGCTGCCGAACGTCGTCTTGTTCCCGGGTGTTCCGTTGCCTTTGCACATCTTCGAGCCGCGTTACCGAGACATGGTGGCCGACGCGCTCGCAGGCGACAACGTCGTCGGCATGACGCTATTGCGTGGTAACTGGCAAAGCGACTACGAAGGCCGGCCTTCCATCTTCGAGATCGGTTGTGCCGGGAAGATCGTCAGCGCCGACAAGCTGCCGGACGGTCGCTTCAATATTCTCCTGCAAGGGATTTGCGAGTTCGCCGTCACTCGACATGTCTTCGAACATTCGTATCGCGAGGCGCTCGTCGAATGGCGGACTCTGCCGACCAACAAGTTGACCGCCGCGCTGCGGCCCGCCCTGGTGCAGTCGCTCAGCGAGTTCCTCGATACCGTACCGGAAAGCCCGGCGCACCGCCTGCTTCGCGACCCGTCGCTTTCAGACGAGTCGCTGGTGAACCTGTTTTCCTATGCCCTCGACATCACGCCGCTGGAGAAGCAGGGTCTGCTCGAAGCCGCGAGCCTCGACGGGCGTGCCGCCAGATTGATCGAGAGCCTCGAGTTTCGGCTCGAGGAGTCGCGTCTCACGGTCGGTGGGTCGGGCGGCGAAAAGTACCATTGAACCGCGGTCGCTCAGCGGGTTCATGGACCGATAGACTCAACGTCGGCACGAGGCTATAAATTTCGTTCCGTTCACGCCGGACCGTACGCCGTGGTGGACGATGCGAAGAGCAACAGTCGAGCGCACCAAGGAGCAATTTCAAATGGCGAAGACTTTCAAAGATCTGATGGACGATGCTCGGGCGGCGGTGCCCGAATGGAGTATTGACCAGGTGAAGGAACATCTCGCCAACGGCAACCAGAACATCCTGCTGGATGTACGCGAGAAGGAAGAATATCGCGAGGGGCATCTCGAAGGCGCCGTCTCGCTGCCGCGCGGATTTCTCGAGCTGCGCATCGAACAGACGGTTCTGGATCGAGATCAGCCGATCCTACTCTACTGCGGCAGTGGTACGCGTTCCTTGCTGGCCGCAAAGCAGCTCAAGGAGCTTGGCTACCAGAGTGTCGTTTCTATGACCGGCGGTTATACGGCGTGGAAGAACGCCGGCTATCCGTGGAAGCAGGACCGCCAGTTCACCGCCGAGCAGCTCAACCGCTACAGCCGTCATTTCCTTCTGCCGGAGGTTGGCGAAGCAGGGCAGGCGAAGCTGCTCGACGCCAAGGTCCTGCTGATCGGCGCCGGTGGGTTGGGATCGCCGACGGCCTTCTACCTCGCGGCGGCTGGAGTCGGGACGATTGGGCTCGTCGACCATGATGTCGTCGACATGAGCAACTTGCAGCGCCAGATCCTGCACACCGCCGAGCGCGTCGGCATGCCGAAGGTCGAGTCGGCACGCGAGACGCTGCAGGCGTTGAATCCCGACGTCAAAGTCGTCGGGTATCAAGAACGCCTGTCGTCGGAAAACGTCATGCGGCTGTTTGCCGACTACGATGTGATCGTCGACGGCTGCGACAACTTCCCGACGCGCTACCTGGTGAACGATGCGTGTGTGATGCTGAACAAGCCGAACGTGCACGGTAGTATCTTTCAATTCGAAGGCCAGGCGTCCGTCTTCTATCCAAAGAAGGGCCCCTGCTACCGCTGCTTGTTCCCCGAGCCGCCACCGCCCGGCGCGGCGCCGAGCTGTGCCGAGGCCGGAGTGCTGGGTGTCCTTCCCGGACTGGTCGGCTGCGTGCAGGCGCTCGAAACGATCAAACTGATCCTCGGCGCCGGCAAGCCGCTGATCGGCCGTATGGTGTACTTCGATACGCTCAGCATGGAGCTGCGCATCCACAAGTTGCGGCGTGACCCACAATGCCCGATGTGCGGTGATCATCCCACCATTACGCAGCTGATCGACTACGAAGAGTTCTGCGGCTTGCGCAATCCGCAACACCAAGATGACGGTCATGCAGCAGCAGCGTTGTGAGCGCCCCAAGGATCCGAGAGTAGGGACCCGAGACGGCGACGGCGCCTTGACATAGCCTGCCGGCTCGTGGCCTTTGCGGGCCATGGCGATTCACTACGACAAGCACGAGCACATCGTTACCATCACCATCGATCGGCCCGAGGCTCGTAATTCGCTCGACCTCGAGCATTTCGGTCAACTCGCCGACAGCTGGGTGCGCTACCGCGACGACGATGACGCCTTCGTGGCGATTCTAACCGGCGTGGACGACGTCTACTGCGTCGGCGCCGACTTGAAGAAATTCATCAGCTTCGTCACCGAGAATGTCGAGCATCTCGCCTCGGGTGGCGCCAAGGAACAAGTTGCCGGATCGCAATACACGATGGAGCACAGCTTGGTGGCGGTGTTGCGCGACGGTGCGACGCTTCCCGACGGCAGCGAGTTCGCGCTCTACAAACCAGTCATTGCGGCGATCAATGGAATTTGCGCCGCCGGCGGTTTGGAGATGATGTGGAACACCGATTTGCGCGTCATGGCCGACGATGCCTGGCTGCAACTTGCCGAGCCGCGGCGCGGCTTGTTTCCCGGCGGCGGTTCGACGGTGCACAGCGCCCGTCAATTGTCGTGGTGCAATGCGATGGAGGTTCTGTTGTTGGCCGAACGCATCCCGCCGTCGCGGGCTTTGGAGATGGGCCTGGTCAACGCGGTCGTGCCGAAGGATCAGGTGATGGCCCAGGCGCGTCAATGGGCTGAGACGATTTGTCTCAACGGGCCGCTTGCCGTGCGCGCCTGCAAAGAGTCGGCGAAGAAGAGCACGTTTCTCGATCTGCGCGCGGCGCTCGAGCACGAGATGTCGTACTCGGCTTCGGTGTTCATGAGTGAAGACGCCAAGGAAGGCATTGCCGCGTTCAAAGAGAAGCGCAAGCCACTATGGCGAGGTCGTTGACGCTCCGCCAGTTGTCGCGGTCCAGCCTTCCAATCGGTATTGCGGCCCGGCGAGCGCATCGGCATCGGCGATGACGAGCTGCGACGGCGGCGCCTCGACCTCGGGCTTGCCCAACTCCCGGCAGATTCGTCGAATGTACTTGGTGTGCATGTACTCGTGATTGACGATGCGCCGGAAGAGCTCGGCCGCATCGACAGCCTGTGGCGCGTCGCGAATGGCGCGGAAGCGCACGGCGACGAACCCCAGCGTCCGCTCGCGCACCCGCTGCATGTAGTCGATGATCACATCACCCGACGGCAAACGCGCTGCCCCGTTGTTGGCGTTGTGAGCCCCGAACGACTGTCGTAAATCGGCGCTGGCGATGAGCACGTCGGGCGTGCTCTGGCTGACGAGCTCATCCTCCACCAGCGCGATGTGTCCGAAGTGGTAGCTGACGCTGACGCCGTCGCGCCGCCGCGGCACCCACAGCAGCTCGCCTTGCGACAGATGCCGAACCATGTCGTAAAGATGTTGTCGAGCTGCGTGCAGCTCGCCGCAGACAATGCCATGGTTGAGAACGTCCACTGCGCTTCCGAATCTATCGGCGATCGCCTGCGGCGTCGAGCGCCGAAGCGGTTGAACGGCCGCTGCATTGCGCGGTTGTGTAAATTTAATGGGAGAATTAGCCGAACGATGGCTTGACATTGCTTGCGCCCATCATCTAATTGTTCGGCGATTGGGGCGTTCTGCCTTATGAAATTCGGAGAAGAGAGCGAACTAGACGAGATCGACTTGCGTATCCTGGCGTTGCTGCAGGAGAACTGCAAGCTGCCGCTGGCCAAGATCGGCGAGCGCGTCGGCTTGTCGGCGCCGTCGGTGATCGAGCGCATCAAAAAGCTCGAAGATGCGGAAGTGATCATCGGCTATCGCGCCATCCTCAATGCCCGCAGCTTGGGGAAGGATGTCACCGCTTTTATCGGAGTGCTCATCAGCCATCCGAAATTGATTGGTGAGTTCGAGGCGCAGATCGTCAAGCTCGACGGCGTGCTCGAGTGTCATCACGTCACCGGGCAGCACACGCTTTTGCTGAAGGTGAAGACGGAAGACACGTCGACGCTCGAGCAGCTGATCAGTGCCATTCGTTCGATTGAGGGCGTCGATCGTACCGAGACGATGGTCGTGTTGTCGACGCACACGGAGAGAACGCAGCTGAGCATGCAACTTGAAGCCACTCAGACGAATCGACGAGCACGGCGCAACGGTGAGAGAAGAGTTCAATTCAAGGGAGCCTGAGGCCATGGTTCGAAAGCTGACGAAACAGGGACTCTATGATCCACGGTTCGAGCACGACGCTTGCGGCGTCGGTTTTGTTGCCAACATACGTGGAGAAAAGTCGCACAGCATCGTGAGCCAGGGGCTTCAGGTGTTGCAGAATCTCACGCACCGCGGTGCTTGCGGCTGCGACCCGCTCACCGGTGACGGCGCCGGGATCCTCATGCAGGTTCCCGACGAGTTCCTGCGCAAGGAATGCAAATCGCTGCGGATCAACCTGCCGGACCCCGGAGCGTACGGCGTTGGGATCGTCTTCCTGCCGCGCGACGTCAACGAGCGCAACGTTTGTCTGAGCCTCTTCGAGAAGGCGGTCAAAGAAAACGGCTTACGCTTGCTGGGCTGGCGCACGGTGCCGACCGAGCCGTCGAAGTGCGGCGACATGGCGCGCAAAGCGATGCCGGAGATTCGCCAGATTTTTGTCGGCGGAGGCAAGGCCACCAAGAGCACGGACGAGCTCGAGCGCAAGCTGTATGTGGTTCGCAAGAGCGTCGAGAACGCGGTGCGCGCCGCCAATTTGCGCGACTCGGAATCTTTCTACGTGTGCAGCCTTTCGAGCCGCACGTTGGTGTACAAGGGGCTGCTGCTGCCCGAGCAGATTCCGGCATTTTATGTCGATCTGGTCGACAGCAGCTTGAAGTCGGCAATTGCCTTGGTGCATCAACGGTTCAGCACCAATACGCTGCCTTCTTGGGAGCGTGCCCATCCGTATCGTTTCATGGCGCACAACGGCGAGATCAACACGTTGCGCGGCAACGAGAACTGGATGTACGCGCGCGAGCAGATGTTCGCCTCACCGCTGTTCGGCGACGACCTCAAAAAGATTCTGCCGATCATCGACGAAGCGGGCAGCGACTCGGCCAAGTTCGACAACGCTCTCGAGCTCCTCTTGCGCACCGGGCGCAGCTTGCCGCACGCCATCATGATGATGATTCCCGAGGCGTGGCAGAAGGACGAGAGCATGAGCGAGGCCAAGCGTGCGTTCT
>JACQEN010000190.1 GCA_016200585.1 Deltaproteobacteria bacterium | reverse complement strand
GAGGCCGAGGTCCGTCACCGCAACGATCGGTCCACTGCTGTCGTGGTTGTTGCACTTTTTCAGAATCGCACTCTTGAGCGCGGCGCGCGCCTTGTCCGCACTTGCCGAGAAATATGCTTCGCCAGGATCGATCTGACACTCGTACGTGTCGTTTGGATCGGTTGGATTGCAGCCCTTCGTGCGATCACACGAGCCGATCTTGCCGTCGCAGTCGGCATCGGAGCTGCATGCCCCGTTCTTGCGAGCGTTCGATTTGCACGAGCCGTTGTTGAAGTCGCAAAGCTTGCCGTTTCGCGACCCGCCGATGCAGCGAGTATTGGGCGAATCGTTCAGCGTGCCGGCTTGGCTCCTGCCAATTGCATCCACGACCTCGTTTTGCAGGGCGTTGATGTAAATTGCGCTCTGCTTGAGGATTTCGGCCTGACACTTTGCCGCGTTCTTGCACGTAACGTTGGAGGTGTCGGCCAGATTCGGGCAAATCGCTTGTGCCGATTGCGTGGTGGCCGAAAGAATTGCACCGGCGACCAGGAGAATTGCACTCAACCACATCGTTCTCATACGCGCCCCCCTTGCCGGTATTGCTACTTGTGGCCAACCAATTCTTGTTGCGGCGGCACGCTAGCACGTCCCCATCTCCGACTGTCAACCAAAGTCAAAGATCGCTCACCCCCTTCATTGGAGAGAGTGTTCGTAGTAACCGACATTCCATGGACGTGACGAATCTCAACAGCAAGACGGCTCTGGTGACCGGTGCTGCTAGCGGCATCGGTAAAGCAACGGCTCTGGCTTTCGCGCGCCGCGGCGCCAATTTGATCGTCTGCGATTTCAACGAACAAGGGCTGGCGACAACCGAGCAAGCGATCCGCGACCTCGGAAGCGACGTCTTTGCTCAGAAAGTCGATGTGTCCAAGCGCGAGCAGATGGAAGGCTTCGCCGCCGCGGTACATCAACGCGTCGACGCGGTCGACATTCTGATGAACAACGCCGGCGTCGGCCTCGGTGCCGGATTTCTCGAAACCAGTCTGACGGACTGGGACTGGATTGTCGGCATCAACTTGATGGGCGTCATCTACGGCTGCCACTACTTCGTTCCGCGCATGGTGGAGCACAAGCGCGGCGGACACGTCGTGAACGTCTCTTCGGCCGCCGGTTATGTGGCGTCGGAGTCGCTGGCGGCCTACTCGACGACGAAGTTTGGCGTGTTCGGTCTCAGCGAGGCCCTGCGCACCGAGCTCGAACGCCGCAACATCGGCGTCACCGCGGTCTGCCCCGGTATCATCAACACGCCGATCACTCGCAGCTCGCCGATGCGTGGGCTGGCCGCGACCCCGGGCGCTCAGGAACGGATGGTGAAGCTCTACGAGCGCCGCAACTACACTCCCGAACGCGTCGCCGAAAACATCCTCAAGGCGATCCAGTTCAACCGCGCCGTCGCCCCGATCTCTCCCGAAGCCTGGATCATGTACTACCTGAAGCGCTTCACCCCGTGGCTCGTAGCCGCCTTGAACCGGTCGATGGCCGAGCGTATGCGGCGCGAGATCGAAGCGAGTACCGCGTCGAATGGTTCCTTGGGAGCTCGTCGATAGCGCGCACGTTCCGGGAAGCGGGCAACTACTCCGGCTCTACAAGCGCGGCGTGGAGTTTTCGATCCGCGTCGGCAGCCATGAGCTGATGAACAGCCGTGTTCACGGCTCAGAGGAAAGTCTGGCCGATCTCGCTTGCCTTCGAATCGCAAAACGCGCCCGGTCGCGGATTCTCATTGCCGGCCTGGGCATGGGGTACAGTGTCGCCGCGGCGTTGCGTCGACTCGCAACCGATGCTCGGGTAAGCGTGATCGAGTTGGTGCCGGCAGTGGTCGCTTGGAACAGAGGAGCGCTGGCGCACCTCGCCGGTAATCCGCTCGCGGACCAAAGGGTAAGGGTACGCGAAGCTGACATCGTTGCGCTGCTGAAAACAGAGCAGCAGCAGTACGACGCCATCCTGTTCGACGTCGACAACGGCCCGCAGGGTCTGACTCGTACCGACAACAGCTGGCTCTACACCCCAGCCGGGCTGAAGGCCGGGTTTGGCGCGCTTCGACCCCAGGGCGTGCTGGCGGTGTGGTCCGCCCTGCCGGATCGCGCCTTCGCTCAGCGCTTGCGGCGAACCGGGTTCACGGTCGACGAGGTCACGGTGCGCGCCCGCGGTCGTCAGGGTGGCAGCCGGCGGACGATCTGGATCGCGCAACACGTCGTATGATCTGATGCCCCCTGCTTGGACGGCGTTTGCACCCGCGGTAGCGTCGCTCTGCTCGGGTCACGTGCGACCCGGTGCAACTCGTGGAACCGGAGGTGCGGAATGCGGACCGCTTTCTGCAGAAAGTCACTCGGCGGTCTTTTGGCGCCGCTGCTCGTCGCGATCGTCATCGAGACCGCGACGGCGCAGGATCTCGGCACTGATATCGCCGGGCTCAACTTGTGCCTGTGGGGCGACTGTGAAGCCCGCGGCGCCTACGCCGCCGATCCCTACGGTTTCACCAACCCGGCCACCATGCCGGTCGGCAGCCTGCCGTACCTGCAACGCGGCGTCATCAGTAGCGGCAGCTACTTCCGACTGAATTCGGGTGGTGTGGGCGTTCATATCGGCAGCGGCTCGGCGACCGCCGTGGCAGCACCCTGGGTGTTTCAGGTCAGCGCGATCTACGCCGAGGGCGGCGGCGCGCTGCCCGTTTTGTCCGGGACGGATCTCTCCTTGCGCACGCGGCTGGTGCGCTTGGCTGCCGCGGTCGATCTCGGGCGCACAGCCTTGGAGCTGAAAGGACTGTCCGTCGGCTTGCTCGCCGGCGTGCCGGGAACGACCAGCGATCTGCGCGTCCGGGTGCAGGGATTCACCGTCGTCGATTCGCACGAGACGCACGAGATCGGTCTTACACCGGGAGTACACTGGCGCAGCGGCGAACGCGATTGGTTTGCCGTCGGTGCGTTCTTCGACGTCGAGCGCCATCATCAGAAGACGGACCTGTTCGACCCGTTTACGTTTGCCTCGTCGCAACGGCAAGGAACGAGCAATGCGTGGTTCTCGCGTGTCGGTACGAGCGTTCTGCCGTTCGTGCCGCTGGACCTGGCAGACAGCTCATCCGTGCGCGGCGAGTATCTCGGCTGGGTGCGCATCGGCGCCGACATCGAGTACCGCAATGTCTCCGCCATGGGCGCACCGACGCGCCGGCAAACCATCGGCTACCTCGGCGTCGAAACACCGCTCCTGCCCGACGCCTGGAATCCGCTGTCGAGATATCTGCGGGTGCATTTGCTGGGCGGCGTCGATACCAGCAGAGGGTGGGGCGTCGGCGCCGGACTGTACGGCAGCGGCGTGATGCAGTTCCTCAGTTGCAATCCGGCGTACAGCTCGCGCCCGCTGGCGAAGTCGCTGGGCAACCTGGCCGACGTCTGGAGCGCAACCTGCGCCGTCGTCATGCCGCTGTAGGTCTGGGACCAGGCTTCTGATTCGGACTAGGCCACCTCGGCGACGGCACTGCGGCTCTCGAAACGCCCCGATCCGATCCCCTGCGCCAGGAGGTCGAAGTCGGCGGTGTTGCTACAGTGCAGACGCGCCTCGTCGAAGCTGACGCGTTTCATCTGGTAGAGTGCGGCGAGCGCCTGATCGAAGGTTTGCATGCCTTGCCCGGATGCTTGCGCGATGGCTTCGTGCAGCTCGCGAATCCGATTGGTGTCGATGTACTCGCGCACGCGCGCCGTTCCGAGCATCACTTGATCGTTTCTGGCGCGTCGATGGTGTGCAGCGTGCTGAGCACCAGGTGGCCGGTCTCCGCAGCGACGATGGCGGTCTCGATCGCCTCCAGGTCGCGCATTTCACCCACCATGATGACATCGGGAATCTGTCGCAAGGCGAAGCGGAGCGCCGAGGCGAAGTCGTCGGCGTCGGTGCCGATCTCGCGCTGGCTGATCACCGAGCTGAGATCATCGTGGAGATATTCGATCGGATCCTCGATGGTGATGATGTGGCGTGAGCTGTTGCGGTTCATGTAGTCGATGATCGCCGCCAGAGTCGTGGTCTTGCCGCTGCCGGTCGGGCCGGTGACCAGAATCAAACCGCGCCGTTCATTGGCGATGCGCTCGACGACCGCCGGAAGCTGAAGCTCGTCGAAGCGGCGGATCGCCGTCGGGATCACACGCAGTACCATCCCGAGCTTGCCGCGCTGGCGATAGGCATGGACGCGAAAGCGACCGACGTTGGGCTCGTCGAAGGCCAGGTCGGCGTGACGTTCGGAGATGAAGCGCACACGCCGGTCGTCGCTGCTCAGAAACCTCGCCAGTGCCGCCTGCACTTCCTGCGTGCTCAGAGGCGCCGCACCTTCCACACGTTTGAGCTCGCCGCAATGGCGGAACATGGGCGGGCTGCCGTCTTTCAGCATGACGTCGGAAACCCCCTGCTGTACCGCTGCCTCCAGAATCTTCTCGATTTCCATGTTCGGACTCCCTCGCAACGCTCAACAAGACAAGACACAGCAAGGCGCATGCCGTCCCCAGACCTCATCCTGCGAAGACCGCGGCATTGCGGGCTCACGGCGTATCTACACGGATACGCTGGAGGTGTTGCTCTCGGCGACAAGTTCTCGTGTGTCGTCTGTCGAGCCCGGAGTGTCGATGCCGTACCGCAGCGACAATCGCGTCAACAATAGGGGCAAAACTCAAGTTCGCGCAAACGCCCCTGGAGGCTCTGAAGCGGTGGCTCGGCTCGATTGCCTGGCAGCGCCTGCACAGCGTCGGCATCTGGATCGTGTGGGCGATCTTCTTTCTGTGTCTGGTCGACAGCGTCAGCCGCAAGACAACGAACCATCCGCTGCTGGCGTACCACGCGTTCATCGCCGTGCTGCTGTTCGGCCTCGGCTTGCGGATCGTCGCCGCTCGCAAGACGTCCGTACCCCGGGCGCGAGGACCGCGCGGGCCGAGCAGCCGGCCTCTCCCGGGTCGAATCACGTCGAACTGAGACAACGCCACGATCCCAACCCCATGTTGCGAATGCCCGTGTCGAGCATATAGAACGATGCTTCCGAGGTTGCCCGCAGCGGGCGGCTACGACGAGCATGACCAGCCCGACGGTGGACCACTCCACGGCAGCGGGCAAATTCACGGGGAGCAGACACATTCATGGGCAAGAAGACCGCCGCGGGCAATTTCTTCGAAGATTTCAAGGTTGGCCACGTATTCCACCACGCCGTTCCGCGTCCGTACACGACTTGCTGGTCTTCCATATCGTCTTCGGCCGCGCCGTGCAGGATGTCTCCCTCAATTCGCCCGCCAACCTCGGCTATGCCGACGTGCGCTTCGTGCGTCCGGTCTACACGGGCGACACGCTACGCTCGGAAACCGAGGTGCTCGGCAAGCGCGAGACGTCACGCGCCGACGTCGGCATCGTCTGGGTGCACACGAAGGGATTCAACCAGCGCAACGAGGTGGTGCTGCAGTTCTACCGCTGGGCGATGGTTAACAAGCGCGAACCCCAAACCAAGACCGGCGACAACGATTCACCCGACCTGCCGGCACAGGTCAGCGTCGAAAACCTCAGCATCCCGACGGAGCTCAACCTTTCGAAATTCGATCCGGTCGTCACCGGCAGCAACTACTTCTGGGAAGACTACGAGGTCGGCGAGCGCATCGTCCATCCGCAGGGCATCACCATGGAAGATGCCGAGCACCAGATGGCGACGCGCCTCTACCAGAACACGGCGCGTGTGCACTTCAATCACCAACTGCAGGAGAAGTCGCGCCTCGGCAAACGCATCATCTACGGTGGCCACGTCATCTCGACGATTCACGCCATCTCCAACGACGGCCTTGAAAACGCACTGCGCGTTCTAGCCTTCAATGCCGGCAGTCATGCGAATCCGACGGTGGCGGGCGACACGCTCTACGCCTGGACCGAAGTGCTCGACAAGATCGCCCTCGGCCGCGCCGACTGCGCTGCTTTGCGCCTGCGCCTGGTCGGCGTGAAGAACATCGACCCAAACCTCGAGCCGCTGACGCTCAAGGTGAGGGACGAGAAGAGCGGCCGCGATCAGTATCATCCCAACGTTGTGCTCGACCTCGATTGCACGGTGCTGATGCCCAAGCGCCGGCGTTGAGCCAGCGCCCGGGAAGCAAGATTCACTCCCCGGGAAGACGGCGACGCATGAAGAAAAACAGCTCCCGAGCGGAGCGGCGGCGGGCAAAGCGTGCAGGCACGGTCGTTCGACGTTTCGTGTCAAAGCCGCTGGTGCAGCTCTTCCCCGGCGTGACTCTGGCGTTGTGCATGCTCTTGCTGATGTGGCAACCGACGCAGGTCGCAACCTTGTGGATGCTGCACGAAAACAACCCGGTCGAGATGCTCACCTTTGTCTTCTTGATGATGGGGGCGTTGCAGTCCGCGAAGCTGGCCCGCGATCTGCGCCGCCAACGCGAACCGTTGACGGTGTGGGGCTTCTACGTGCTGTTCGCCCTCGGCATGTTCTTCACCGCCGGAGAAGAAGTTGCCTGGGGCCAGCTCCTTTTCGGATTTACACCGCCGGCTTTCATCGCCGACATCAACGTCCAGCACGAGCTCAGTATCCACAACCTGCGCGGACTGGCCGGCAGATCAGAGTTCCTGCGCCTGGCATTCGGGCTGGGCGGGCTCATCGGTACGGCACTTTCCCGTCAGGAAATGTTCCGCAAGCTCGCACCGCCGCGCGCACTGTTGGCGTGGCTTCTTCCCATCACCCTGCACGCCGCCGTCGATTGTTACGGGAACGTCTTCCCGATCAACGCCTACCTCGACGCCCTGCTGACGCCGAGCTCGGAGTACGTCGAGATGCTGATCGGTCTGACCGGCTTTCTCTACGCACGCGAAAACGCCTGGCGACTCGCGCACGACGGCTGACGCACGCGTACACGGGCACTGCGGTATCGAACCATGAGTGGCTCCGTGCCTATCGCAGCAGACTCAGCAGAAAGGTGCCGATGTCGCGCGGGTCTTTGAACAACGTCGCGATCTGTTGGGTCAGCAGGAACAGGCCGGCGTAGAACAGGCTCGGGCGCCGCTTTGCGAACGCAAGGAACGGTGCTGTGAGCGGTTGCCGGATGGACGTGAGATTTGCGGCGTACGCTACGGTGCCGCCCAACGCGGCGCCGGCCAGAATGTCGGTGGGATAGTGCAATCCGAGGTGGACTCTCGGGAAGCAGATGCACAGCGCCACATACGCCAAGCTGAATGCGCCGAGTTGCCGCGCAGCCATGAAGATTCCGGTGGCCAGGGCGAAGTACAGCGATGCGTGATCGCTCGGGAACGAGCTCCATTCCTTGAGCAAATCTAAGGGCGGGTCGCCAGGGTTGCGGAAGTAGAGTACCGGTCGCAGGCGAAACGGCAGGATCACGGCGAGCGACCGGGCTAGGAGCACAGCAACGATGGCGCCGATGATCGTTGCGAGAACCACGCTCTGATCGCGGCCTTTGTCCTTGCCTTCGCGAAACCACACCCACCACAGCAGGGTCAGGATCACCCCACCTTTCAGCAGGTCGGCCTGCGCAAAGAGAATCATCAATTGGTCAACCGGCCCCGAACGATCGGACAAGTGATTGAGGAATTTCAGTATGGCCAAATCAAAGCCGTTGATCGCTCCCCCAGATGCCATTCCGCCCCCAAGCGCCCGACAGCGATAGACGCGTCCGCCAGGCGGCGTCAAGGACGCTGTCGTCTGCGCGCGGTTGTTATGTCGATTGACAGGCTCTGCCTCCCGGCCGTAAGGCAGATTCGTTCGTAGTCCCATTCCCGCACTCGTAGGTTGAGCTTCTGAGATGCAAAGGAGAACGCATGTCGACCGTCGATCGTTACCCGACCCGCATTGATTCCACCGAGTGGACAATTCCGCAATCCTTTGGGTCGACGTTCCGCTGGGAATACGAGGACGGCCGCCAATCGCTGCTGCAACTCTACGAGAAAGGCAAGACGCGGCAGTGGAACGCCAGCGAGCGCATCGACTGGAAGTTGGAGCTCGATCCGGAAAACCCCGAGCAATTGCCCGACGAGTCGATGCCGATCTTCGGTTCCGGACCCTACTTGCGCATGACCGAAAAGGAAAAGATCCAGGCGCGCACCCATTTCCAGGCCTGGCAGCTGTCGCAGTTCCTACACGGCGAGCAAGGCGCGTTGCTGTGCACAGCCAAGATCGTGCAACAGGTTCCCAATATCGACGCCAAGTTCTACGCCGCCACGCAGGTCATCGACGAGGCGCGGCACGTCGAGTCGTACTCGCGACTGCTGCATGAAAAGTTCCGCCTCGCCTATCCCATCACACCGACCCTCAAGCGTTTGCTCGACGACATCTTGTCCGACTCGCGCTGGGACATGACCTATCTCGGCATGCAAGTGCTCATCGAGGGCCTGGCGCTGGCCGCCTTCGCGTCGATCCGCGACATGGCCCAGAACCCGCTCGCCGCTTCGGTCAACGCCTACGTCATGCAAGACGAGGCGCGCCACGTCGCCTTTGGCCGCTTGGCGTTGCGCGATTACTATCCGCAACTCACCCAGGCCGAACGCGACGAACGCGAGGAGTTCGCCGTCGAAGCGTGCTACGCCATGCGTGATCGCTTCCAGGCCGAAGAAGTGTGGTCGACGCTTGGCCTGCCGGTCGACGAGTGCGCCGCGTACATGTTGGAATCGGGGTTTATGCGCGACTACCGCACCCAGTTGTTCACGCGCATCGTGCCGGCGATGAAAGACATCGGCTTGTGGGGTGAGAAGATCCGCGCCGCCTACGGCAAGATGGGGATCCTCGGCTATGCCGACGTCGACCTGCAGGATCTATCGCGGCGCGATGAACAGGTGGCCGAAGACTTCGACGCGCGCCGTGCCGAGATCGAAAAGGTCGCGCGCCAAGCTTGAGATCAATCCGGCCGGTCTCAGCGCCGTGACCTTCGCTTCGCAAGGAGTAGCCTCTCCAGCTTGTCCAAGCTCGCGTCCCAGAACCGCCGTTGCGTGACAATCCAGGCTTCGACGGCCCGCAGCGGCGCCGGGTCGATCTCGACACGATGCTCACGTCCGCTCACCTCACGGCGCACCAGTCAGGCCCGCTCCAGCACCTTGATGTGCTTCGATACTGCGTTGAGCGACATGTCGAACGGTGCCGCCAGGTCGGTGATGCGGGCCGCACCCGACACCAGCGTCGTAAGAATCGCCCGCCGTGTCGGGTCGGCTAGCGCCAGCAGGGTATCATTGAGTCGCATGTCTTCGGCTGAGCTCATCGCCTCCGATATTCAACCAATTGGTTGACTATGTCAACGGAAGCGGATAAAGCACGACCATGGCAACCAGCGAGCTAGCCCGCGTCGTCGTCGAACGCATCCTGCCAGCAACGCCGGCCGAGGTTTTCAGCGCCTGGCTCGACCGCGACACCCTTTGCGAGTTCATCGGACCGGGGGACGCCAGCACCGTCGACGTCGAAATCGACCCACGTGTCGGCGGTCGGTTCGTGGTCAAGATGCGCATCGAGGGGCGATCGATCGACCACGTCGGCGAATATCGCGTGATCGATCCGCCGCGTCGTCTGGCGTTCACCTGGCAATCGCCGGCCACCGACAACCGACCAACCCTTGTCACCATCGAGCTCACGCCGCACGAGGACGGGACGCGGCTCGTCTTGATCCACGAGCAGCTGCCGAGCGAAGAGGCTGCCCGACGACACGAGAAGGGGTGGACGGTCCGCGTCGACAAGCTCGCCGCTCGGTTTGCCGCGGCTCAAGATCATTAAGATGGAGGCAAGGAAATGACTGACGTCGTCGAAAACCACAAGGTGGTTTCGCATCAGCAGTGGCTGGCGGAGCGTACCGCTCTCCTGGCGAAGGAAAAGGAGCTCACGCGTCTGCGCGATGAGTTGAGCCAGCAACGGCGCGAGCTGCCGTGGGAGCGCGTCGACAAAGAATACGTCTTCGATGGATCGCAAGGACCACAAACGCTTGCCGATCTCTTCGGGAAGTGCAGCCAGCTCATCGTTTATCATTTCATGTTCGCTCCCGATTGGGACGCCGGCTGCAAGCACTGCTCGTTTTGGGCGGATAATTTCAACGGCATCGACGTACACCTGAAGCACCGCGATGTCAGCTTCGTCGCCATCTCTCGCGCCCCGTTCTCCAAGATCGAGGCCTACAAGAAGAGGATGGGCTGGAGCTTTACGTGGTTGTCGTCGTTTCGAAATGACTTCAACTACGACTACCAGGCATCGTTCCGCCCGGAAGAGATGGCCGCCGGCGCGGTCTTCTACAACTACACCAAGCAAACGATGGACATCGCCGAGCGTGAAGGCGTGAGTGTCTTCTACAAAGACCCGCGCGGCACCATCTTCCACACTTACTCGTCACACGCGCGCGGTATCGACATGCTCAACTGCGCCTACAACTACCTCGACCTCGCACCCAAAGGTCGCGATGAGGACGACTTGAATTTTACGCAAGCCTGGGTGTCCCGGCACGACGAATACAAAGACTGATGTCGACTACCGCGCACGAAGTCTTCGCTGCGTCCGAAGCTGCAGACCTCCCGCGCGGCACTGCGCAGGATCGACACTTTCTTCTCGCCTGCGCGCTCCTTCTTGCCGTCACCGTTTGGGGAACGGTCTACTGGTGCGGCTCGATGGCGGACGGTATGCCGATGCCGGGCGGGTGGACGATGTCGATGGCCTGGATGCGCATGCCCGGGCAGACTTGGTTACAAGCGGCCGCTTCCTTCATGGGGATGTGGGTCTTGATGATGGTGGCGATGATGCTGCCATCCCTGGTGCCGATGCTGTCGAGGTACCGCGCCGCCGTTCGCGCCGATGAAATCCGTCTTGGTGTGCTGACCACGGTCGTCGGAACCGGCTACTTTCTGGTTTGGACCATCGTTGGAGCACTCGTCTATCCGATCGGCTTGGCCGTTGCGGCGGCCGAGATGCAATCGCAGCGGTTCGCGCAGTGCGTGCCCTTTGCAACGGGCTTCGTACTGTTGCTGGCCGGCGCCTTTCAACTCACGCCGTGGAAGGCCCGCCATCTGGCTTGCTGCCGATGCACACCGACCCGCGATCAACCTTTGCTGCCCAACGTCGGCAGCGCCTGGCGGCACGGATTGCGGTTGGGGAGGCTTTGCGCTTCGTGTTGCACGGGGCTGATGTTGGCCTTGCTCGTCGGCGACGTCATGAACCTCGGCACCATGGCTCTGATCGCCGTCGCCATCACCGCCGAACGCCTTATGCCACAACCACAGCGCGTCGCCGGTGCCACAGCGACGGTCCTGATGGCAACCGGCGTGTTCGCGATCCTGCGAGCCTGCGCCGCGCATTGACTTGTTGTCTTGGACAGAACCGACTTGCGCATCAACTCTTGCAGCGTCGCCAGGGCCGCGCGAGCGATGGCCAGCGGTTCCCTCAGTCGTTCCACGCGATTCCCTCTGCCAGCACCTTACGCCGAAATGGTTCGTCGACGGACGAGAGGTCGATGATTTCGACTTCGTCATGGCAAGGTTGTTCGTTGTTAGGTTGCCTAGCAAGCGACGATTCGACCTACACCGCCGGCCAGGTGATCTCGCCCATCGGCGGATCATGTGACCGCGAGGCGCTTCAACCACCGGAGAGCTTCACGGTCCAACCCCGCCTGGCGAGCACTTGCCGCTCAGCGGTCACCGCTGCGACGACCAATAAATGATGTGTGTCCCCTTGATGCGCGGCCTTTGTTTCCGCCGGCGTATCCGTCGCCACCTCCAGGTCCGGCGGCCTCGATTGCGATTTCGCCAGCGTCGATGAGTTTCCTGACGGCCGGATGCTCGGCGGCGTTTGCGGGGATATCGGCGCTATGTCCCGGGCCGAGGTGCAATTTCTTGCCTAAGGGTAGGGGGATGGTCAAAGGACGACGGGTTTTGTTGGTCATGCTTGGCATAGTTTGCCTCCGGTTCGCTAACCTAGCCCATTGGTTGGGGAGTTCGCAGTCCCCGGCGAAGATTCCGGCACCTTCTAATCGGCCGCCGGCTGATAGACCTCATGTCCCGTCGCTCCGGCCAAGACATCGTCGAGCTTGAAACGTATCGGATACGCCTGGTTGCCGAGCCATAACGCGGCCTGGTCGGAGAAGTGCGGCGAGTCGGTGAGACCCGACTGGCCGCCGGGGATGATGTTCATGCCGCTGACCTCACCGTTGCGCAGCGCAAACACCATGCGCATAACCGGTCCGCTGCCGTACGTGAATTCGGTCCCGGAGAAGCCGGGGTTGCCGGCGTCGACGTTCCACTGATCACCCGGCCGCGGAAACCAGCGCAGGCCTTTGCGCGGGTCGTCGGACGCCAGGCTCGGCGCCAAGGGCAACTTCGTCGTGTCGATGTTGAACGGCTGCGTGAAGATGGCGAACTGCGGGTCATTGCCGAGAAACGGCGCCAACAGCGATTCGAAGCGTACTTGATGGCGTAGGCCCCAGATCCACCTACCCATGTCGTTGGTGCCGAAGCCGCCGCGATCCGCCGCCAGCGGCGTCGAGCGCAGAAAATTCAGCGCGTCGATCAGGGCTTGCATCATCAGCTCGCGGCTGGTTTCGATCTCCGGAGTCCCGAGGCGATCGAAGAAGGCCGACTCACCGGTGTCTGGATTGTTCGACGCAATCGACGTGTCGATAGCGTTGCGGGCAAGCAAGAAGCGGCCGATCAACGCCACACGCGTCATGTCGCCGTCGGCGAACAATCCGCCGTCGATGCCTTCGTCGTCCCAGACGGCATGGACGAAGCGCACCATCCACGAGTGGAAGATCATCGTCGCCACCGCATCGTCCGCCTCACCCGAAGATGTCGTGTGATAGAAGGTGTCGACTCCCGACATGGCCTGGTAACCGCGTTCGATCCAACCGTTCAAGCGTTGCTCGACTGCGTCGATGGTACCGGCGTCGCTGTGATAGAGAGCGTCAAGACGTTGCTCCCATGGTAACAGGATGCGATCGACCGCCGCCAGCGAGCGGGCGTAGTCGATTGCTTCAACGAGATACGACGCGAAGTCGGCACCGAGCGGCGAGCGGTGGCTGGCTTGGATCGCCGCCATGCGGGCGAGATCGCCGTTGCCGTCGTGCACCGTGCGCGCCAGCTCGTCATGGATCGTTGCAGCGCGAAAGCCCGTGTCCCACGGGCCGCCGATGTGCCACGGGTCGTTGTTCAACGAGCCGTCGAAGGCGATGCCGGCCGGGTCGTTGTTCGACGTCAGTACGTAGCCGCGGCTGGGAGTGATCGACTGCGGCGTCGAGTCGAACGGAATCAGACAGCGTTGCGGATCGCCGCCGGATGCGGTTTCGTCCGGTAGCCCATTGGTGGTCGGCACTTCGAAGCCGCCGTACTGCGTACCGTCGAGCAGCATCGTCGGGTCGGCACCGTCGATGTAGTCGCCGTTGGTTTTACGCGGCAGGTAACCGCGGCACGGCACGGCATGGTAGGCGGTGTAAAGGATGCCGCCCTGGTCGTCGCCGGCAACGATATTCTGCGAGTAGCCCACCAGCTTGCGTGCCTGCTGGCGGAACTCTTCGACGTCGGCAGAGTGACCGAAGCCGTCGGCACCGGCGAGCACCTGACCGATATCGAGGGCGGTGTAGTCGAAGCTGACGCCGCTGACGATACCGTCGCCGTCGACGTCACCGGGAACGATCAAGCCGTTCAACGTCGACACGGCACTCTCGTGCGCGCCGAGCACAGCGCCCGGCGTCGTCGCGCGGCCTTCGATCTGCGCCAGGAAGCGGCCGTCGAAGAGCCGGAAGCGCGGATGCACCTCGGTGCGACCGTGGCTCCCGAGCGCCGCGACATCGCGGATGATGAACGTCTCATCAACCCGTTCCAGCGGCCGTTGTTCGCCGTGAAACAACGTCGAAGCCGGCAAGCCGGCGTCGTCGAGCTGGATCTGTTCTTGATACCAGTCGGTGATGTCGGCGCTGAGCTGCGTCTGGCTCCAAGCCACGTGGCCGTTGGTGCCGACGGGCATGATGAAGAAGCCGGGGATCACCAAGCCGAGTTGATGCGTCGTACCGCCGCCGAGCGCCGAGTCGTCGAGGCCGATTTGGAAGAAGATCGGTGGGATGTCGAGCTGCAAATGTCCGTCGCCGGCAACCAGCGTCGCGCCCGAAGCAGTCTTTGCTCCTGCAACCGCCCAGGCATTCGACCCGAAGCCTTCGACGCGTCCGAGTCGCTGCTCGATGCCGTCGAGATGCCCTGCGAGCTGCGAAAGCATTTCCGCCGGCGGCAGCTTGGCAGCCGGATTGGCTCGACGCGCGAGGTTTGAATTCGGATGGGCGCCGGGAACCTCGTCGGGGGTTGGTCCTTGAATAAATGTGTCGCCACGTTCGACACCGAAGCCCGCCGCCGAGGCGATCTGATGGAAAGGCGCGATCCCCGCCGGTAAGTCGACGAGTGCACCGGCTCGCCGCAGATCATGGAGGGCCCCATCGTTAAACAGCCCGTCGAGCGTCTTATGGGCGCGCGTGTTGCCGACGTCGCCGGTTTCATAACTGCTCTGATAGACGATCACTGCCAGGATTCCGGCAACGTCGCGGCGCGTGAACGGCTCCATGAGGTCGCGCGGATTGCTGACGCCGAGCAATGGACCGGCAAGCCGCAGCTCGCTTGGAATCGGCAGATGCCGGGCTTTCACTTCGTCGATGTAGTAGTTGACGCCGGCCGCAAACGCGTCGGCTTGGTCCGCCTGCTCGCTGCTCATGCCCGCGGCGATGCGATCGGCGACATAGGTCATGCCCGTCAGCCGTGATTCGAGGTCGGTGTCCAGAGCCCGATCGCCGATCAGCTCGGTGACGCGTCCGAGTCCGAGCCGCCGCGTGAGGTCCATCATGAAAAAGCGATCGCGCGCGACGACAAAGCCGTGCACGAAGGCCAAGTCGTGGCGGTTCGACGCGTAGAGGTGCGGCACATTGCCTTCGCTGCGGACGACGTGCACGTCGCCGCGCAAACCGGCAATCGTTCGTGTCTCGTCCGCCGGCAGAGCCAGCAACCGTTCGACGCCAGAAAGAGTAGCGGTCGTGGTCGGGCTGGCGGTGGCCGTCTGAGTAACAGACGGGAGCGGCGAGTTGGAAGGCGTCGCGGAAGGAACCGGGCTCGGACTCGCAGTGATGCTCGGTGTCGGGGTGAAGCTGCGCGTCGGGCTGGCGGTCCGTGAAGTCGTCGGCGACGCCGTCGCTGCCGGTCGGTTCCCATTGTCGCTGCCACAGGCGGCGAGCGCCAACATTCCTACGACAAGAGCCGACCGAGCGGACACCTTCATCCCGACCTCCATTGAGCTTTCCGGTTGTGGCTGCGTAGCACGTTGACTGATGGAAACGAATCACCGGGCGACAATGGATGAGTGAGTGAAATGACGCGCCCGTCGACGCTTTAGTCGACGTAGCGCATTGCGCAGGCCACATTCCCTTCCGTGTCGGCGAAGCGGATCAAGGTTCCGACGCTGATGATCTCCTGCTCGTCGAGCAAGATCGTACCGCCGTTGGCAACGATGGCTGCCTTGATTGCCGCGAGATCGTCGACCGCGATCGTGCACTCGTAGCCCGTGTGCCCGTCCCCGGAAACCGGTTCATTGCGCGCACTCAGCGAACCATGGATACCGGGATCGTCTGCCGTTCCGGTGTGTATCAGATAGAAGTCCGGCGGGCCCCAGGCTTCGAATTCCCAACCGAATACACGTTCATAAAAGCAGCGGGCGCGTTCGACATCGTCGGCGTGAATGTCGAAGTGAACGATGTTGTTCGGCATGAGAGCGACCTTACCTTGTTCCGAAGCGACGGTCTTGCGGTTCGCTATCGAGACGAGGAGGGCAGCGTCCGATCCCACAGCCAAACCAAGCCCATTGCGGCGGGAACCAGGAGAACGCCGGTGACCGGCAGCAGTAGCCGCGCGTTGACGTAGGCGACGAACACCGACGCCAAGCCGGCGAACGCGAAGGCCGTGTACAGGTGTCGTACCGGAGAACGCGTTCGATACAGCTGCCACAAGCCGAGCCCGGCAAAAGCGAAGATGAACCAGCGCTCGAGGATCAGGACGCTGCGTTTGGCGACGGCAAAGCGGCCGGCGTCGCCGCTGATGGACGCGGCTACCGGCTCGGCGCTGAACAGACGCCAGAGCTTGAAGGCCATGAGCTTGGCAATCGCAAGCGGATGGTGGCGGGCAAAATCAATCGCCAGGTTCATGTAGCCGTGGTAGGTCTGCATCTCGGGCAACGTGCGGGCGTCGACGACTTCCGATCCTGGAATGTATTCGGCCGGAACCCAGGATCCGAGATAGTGCCCGGCACGCGCTTCGGCCCAGAGATCCACACCGTTCTCGAACTGCTTGGCCGGGAGTGCCAGACCGGCTGTCAGCGGATTGTTCGATTCCCACACGGTGTGCCCGGCAACCGTTGCACCGGTGTAGAGCTCACCGAACGCATACCAGTTGCGCAGCCCCCAGACGCCGATGGGCATCGCCAGCGATAAGGCCAGCAGCGCGACATTGCGAAAACGCCGCCGATCCGAAGCGGAGCAAACGGCTGCGAGCAGGAGAAACGGAAAGAGAAAGATGGCGGACGGCCGATTGAAGTACGCCAGTGCGGCGCTTGCTCCGACGGCCAGCCACTTCCACCAGGCGTCGGCCCGCATGGCGATCGTCAACCACAGCGTGAGCAGTGTGAACAGCAGCGCCGGAGCGTCCGACCAGATGCCGCTGCTCGTCCACAGGAGTGTCGGCATCAACGCGGCAATCCACGTTGCCGCATCGGCGACGCGCCGATCGGCGCTGGTGGCGCGGGCCAGAGGTCGGAGCAACGCAACCAGGGCCATGCTGCACAGCAACACGTATCCCAAAGCGAGTTCGGGAGCTGGATCGAAGAACCAGTAAAGGGCGGCCAACGGCAGAATGATTCCCGGCGGTCGATACGCAGTCGGCTGGCCGCCGGGTGCCCAGCAGTAACAGCCCTCGGTCGCCAACGCGACGGCAGGTCGATGGTACGACGATTCGTCGTTCTTCAGCTCGAACGTTCCGTGCAGCAACTCGTTATGCCCGATGGCGACAATCGCCAACAGGCGCAGCAGCAGAGCGAGTGCGAAGACGGCGCTCGTGACGAGCTTGCGTGACGCCATGCGACTCAGCAGGTCTCCCACTTCTTTCGTCGGCTGCGGCTAGCTACCACGCGGCGCGATCTATACATCAGAAGCATGCAACCCCGCTACTCGTGGTGCGTCAATGTCGCCACACTACGTAGCCAGAACGACGGTGCGATAGCAGCAATCCCGAGTCGCAAGCCGCGTCGCTCGGGTGTTATGCTGCCTAGCACAGAACTTGAATCGACCCCGGAGTGCGGGAGGCGACGCGTTCTGCGCGCCGACCGCTAAGGAGAAGTCGATGCGATTGCTGGGTTCGTTGCCGACCACTGCGATGCTGTTGCTGACGCCGATGTTGCTGCCGTCGGCAACCGTCGCCGCCACCTACTTCGTCGATGGCGCCTGCCCCGTAAGCGGTACGGGAGCCAATCTGGCGTGTGGAGCCGATGGACCCCTGCGGACCGTCATGGAGGCGGTACAGAAGGTGGCGCAGACCGTCGGTTACGATCCGGTAACGGCGCCGGTGACGATCGATGTGCGCGGATCCCACGACGGCTTCGACGGCGTCTACGACGAATACGTCGGCCTCTGGGGCATCGGCGCCACCGCCGCACCGGGCTGGTGCTCCGCCGCCGGTTCGACGACGGAGTGCAAACAAGACACCGACTGCCCGAGCGGGCAGACCTGCAAACACGGCGCGTACTACGATCTGAATTGCACGGTCGCCAATCCTTGCGTGATTCAAGGTTGCCCGAAGTCGGCCTGCGGGCAGGACGAAACACCGCTGATCTCCGCTCTCAAGCGCCGCACCGATTGGACCGAAACCGGCGCCGGTAGCGGCATCTGGTTCCGCACCATGGAGGCGCGCAGCGAGTTCAACTACGACGCCCAATTCAACCTCAGTGACAGCTACGACCCAGGCTTTGTGGTCATCGGTGACGTGCAAGACGGTTCGCGCACGTTTGTTCAATACAGCCTCGCCGGCGACCATGATGTTGCCCCCGCCGACGGCCGCTGGTCGTACGATTCGACGACCCACCGCGTCTACCTCAATCCGGCGGGCTCCGCGAACCCCAACTCGCAAGCCGCGATCTGGATTCCGGACCGCCGCTCCATCGTGGCGCACGTCGGCAGCCCGTATTCCAATCCCGACGTCCCGGCTGGAAGCGGTCACCTGAACAACCTGACGTTCCGGCGCCTGGTTCTCGAAGGGGCGCGGACGGTCATCTTCCAATCGCTGGAGAATATCGGTCCGGAGCAACGCTCGAACAATCTGGCCTTGGATGAAGTGACCCTGCGCTACGCGCACAACATGCTGATGGACACCAGCGGCACGGTGAACCTGCGCCTGAGCAACGTCCTCGGCGAGCATGCCGGGCGCGGGACGCACGTCGATATGAATGCGTTTGGCTTCCGTCTGTTCGACATCCAAGGTGGGACCTTCGACAATCTCACCGTGCGCCATATCGGCTCGGCGGGTGTGAGCGGTTCATGCTCGAACGCCAATCTCGACCGCCCCTACATCGACGCGCCCTGGAGCTCTGCCGCGGGCAACTTCAAATGCTCGAACGGCAACGGCTTCGAATCGAAGCAATCGGCCAATGTCACCGTCACCCACTACACGGCCACCGATCTGATGTTCAGCGCCTTCCATTTCGACGAGACGATCAACGGCACGCTGAACGGCTGCAACATCACGCGCACCGAGTTGGCGATTCAAGCGAACGAGTACACCCCGGCGGCAATCGACAAGCTCTACAACATCGTGATCGCCGGTTGCACGATCGATGACGCCGGTTGGAACAACGTCGGCGCGATCATCCTCGGAACCACCGACGATGTGCTGCCGGCGGGAGCGTTTCAGTACAAGGTCTGCAACAACTTCCTGTCGCACGTCGCCCACTCCGGCGTCACGCTCGACACGCTCAACTCGCGCGGCGCCAGCATCGACCAGGTGAAGATCTGGAACAACACCATCTGGGGCGATCGCAGTGCCCTCGGCTACCCCTGCGCCAACGGCAATTGCCCGTGGAATACACGCGGCGGCGGGGTCGTTCTCAACGCCAGCGTGACCGGTGGCGTTTCGAATCTCGAGATACGCAACAATATCTTCAAAGATGTCGGCGACTCCGGATTGTCGGTGGCAAACGTCGCAACGACTGCGGCGATCATCGACGGCAACCTCTACCACGATGCCACCGGGCAGCGGCAGTGTGCGGTGCGCTGGAAGGGCACCTGTTACCCTACCGTGTCGACTTTTCACTCCGCGCAGCCGACCTTCGAAGCGAGCGCTCTCAGCGAGATCGATCCGCAGCTCATGGCACTGTCAATCGTGCCGCCCAACCTGCACCTCGCTGCGGCTAGCGGCGCACGCAACAGCGGCGCGAACCTGTCGGCACAATTCTCCAGCGACATCGACGGGCAGCCACGACCGGCCAGCGGCAACTGGGATATCGGTGCGGACCAATACGTTACGACTCTTGCCGCGCCGGTCCTGCTGCACGCCGAGCCGATGAATTGATCCCGCACGTCACGCGGGTGTTGAGCGTGACCGTCGCGGCCGTTACACGTGTCGGTCCGTATGCTCAAGGCAAAGCGTTTCTTCGCGCCGCTGCTGTGCCTCCTGCTCGGCGGATGGACGATCGCAGCGGCGGCGGTCGTCGGCGACGATACTCCGACTCCGAACGACGGCGTCGCACCCACCGAGACGCCGACCGTGGACTCCGACGCGTGCCCGATCGGCAATATCCTGCGCGATGTTTTCATTCCGCCCGAGCCTGAAGTCGTAGCGCGGCCGAAAAAGGAGGCTTGGGAACGTTCGGTCGGCGGTACAACGGCGGCGCGTCCGTTGCTCAAAGCACGGCTACGCGGCTGGCCCCGGCAACTGCTGATCGACAAGGCAACGCTGCCGCGCGACGATCGGGAATTCCTCTGGCGCCTGGCACGCGACACTTGGCACGGCATCGAGTCGCTCACCGATCGCGAGCACGAGCTGCCGCTCGATCACGTGCGCTTCGGCGTCACCGGCGTCGCGGTTTCGGAATCGAACATCGGCGACTACACCAGCGCTTCGAACGTCGGCCTGTATCTCGCCGCACTGGCGGCGGCGTCGGAAATCGGCGTGGTTCCGCGCACTGCGGCGGTAGAACGAATCAAGGCGTTGTTTCACACGCTCGATCAACTCGAGACCGATCGCGGTTTCTTCTTCAACTACTACGATACGACGTCGCTCGAGCGCAGCAGCAACTTCATCTCGTTCGTCGATTCGTCATGGCTGACGGCCGGGATGATCGTCGTCCGCAATACGTTTCCGGAGCTCGCCGAGGCCGCAAGCCGCTACATCGATCGCACGAACTATTCCTTCTTCTACGATTCCGACCGGCAACTCATGGCCCACGGTTTCTACGTCAACAGCGGCCGGCGCGCGCCCTTTCACTACGGTGTGTTCTACACCGAAGCGCGTCTGGGCAGCTTACTGGCGATCGGCAAAGGTGACGCACCCGAGGCACTGTGGTTTTCCATGGCGCGCACCTATCCGCCGGCATGTAGTTGGCAGAGCTTGATGCCGAAGAACAGCCGCGTACGGATGGTCCACGGCTTTCCGGTGCGCGGCGGCTACTACGAGTGGAAGGGCGTGCGCTTCGTGCCGTCCTGGGGCGGCAGCATGTTCGAAGCGTTGATGCCGGCGCTGTTCGTCGACGAGCTCAAGTACGCGCCAGACGGTCTCGGAGCCAACGACAAGGCGCACGTCGAAATTCAGCGGCGCTACGCCACCGAGGAACGCGGCGACCGCGTTTGGGGAGCTTCTCCCTGTTCGACGCCATTGGGCGACGGCTACTCCGAATACGGCGTACCTTTCCTGGGTTCGCGCGGATACCGCGCCGGCGCGGTGACAGCGCACGCCGCCGCACTGGCGCTTCTGGTCGATCCGCCGGCGGCCACCGCCAACCTGCGCGCCCTCGCTGAAAACTACGACGCGTACGGCGAGCTCGGCCTCTACGACGGCGTCGATCCGTCGTCCGGCGTCGTCGCCCACAAATACCTCGCCCTCGACCAGTCGATGCTTTTCCTCGCCCTCGCGAACTATCTCGGCGATCACGTCGTGCAGAAACGCTTTGCGGCAGATCCAATCGTTCAAAAGGCGCTGCCGTTGCTGGCGGACGAACGCTTCTTCGACTGAAGCGGCCGCTTTTCTTCCTTTCACGCTTCTCGCTTGACGCTCTGCCGCGCTCAGTTTAAACAAACGTTCGTTTGTCTCTCAAAATAAAGGAGCCTCTCCATGCATACCCCACTCTGTGACAAGCTCGGGATCGAGCTGCCGATCTTCGCCTTCAGCCACTGTCGCGACGTCGTTGCCGCGGTGAGCAAAGCCGGCGGATTCGGCGTTCTCGGTGCCGTCGGCTTTCCGCCCGAGCAATTGGCCGTCGAGCTTGATTGGATCGACGAGCACATCGGCGACAAACCGTACGGCGTCGATATCGTCATCCCGGGAAAGTACGAGGGGATGGGCGAGGTCGACCCGGTGAAGCTCGAGCAGCAGCTGCTCGCCGCCATTCCGGAACAGCACCGCAAGTTTGCCGACAAAATTCTCGCCGAGCACGGCGTCCCCAAGCTGCCGGAGGGCGAACGGCCGGTCGGCCAGCTCCTCGGGTGGACCGCAGCGACGGCGACCCCGCAGGTCGAAGTGGCGCTGAAGCACTCGAAGGTCCGCTTGATTGCCAACGCTCTCGGCACGCCACCCGCCGACATCATCGAGAAGATCCACGCCAGCGGTCGGCTGGTCGCCGCACTGTGCGGTTCGGCCAAGCACGCCTTGTCGCACAAGCAGGGCGGTGTCGACATCATCATCGCACAAGGATCCGAAGGCGGCGGACACACCGGTGACGTCGGCAGCGTTGTCCTGTGGCCCGAAGTCATCGACGCCGTTGCCCCAACTCCCGTGCTGGCGGCCGGTGGCATCGGCAATGGACGCCAGGTTGCGGCAGCCTTGGCGATGGGAGCGCAGGGTGTGTGGACCGGCTCGCTGTGGCTCACCGTTCAGGAAGCCGACGTGCCGCCGGCGCAGATGGAGTCGTACTTGAAGGCGACGAGCCGCGACACCGTGCGTTCGCGTTCGTTCACCGGAAAACCGTGTCGTATGCTACGCAACGCCTGGACCGAGGCCTGGGAATCCGCCGACTCTCCCGGCACCCTCGGTATGCCGATGCAGTTCATGGTCACCTCCGACGCCGTATCGCGCGGCCATCGCTACGCCGACAAGGCAAAGGACGTCATGTTCAATCCCATCGGCCAGGTCGTCGGCCAGCTCAACAGCGTGCGCAGTGTCAAGGACGTCATCTACCAACTGGTCGAAGAGTATCTGCAGGCAACCGAACGCCTGCAAAGCCTGACGGCGTAGAGATCCGCGACAGCCTCCTACTCTATGCTGGCTCGCCGGCGTCGTTTGCTTTAGTCTCGCGCGCCATGCAGCAGGTACGCATCGGAGTCGTCGGCGCCGGCGTCATCGGCGCTACCCATTCGGCGGTTCTTCAGCAGATTGCCGGGTCCCTGCCCGGGCAGGTCGAGCTCGTCGCCGTCGCCGATCCGAATCCGGCGCATCTCGACTTCTTCAAATCCGTCTACGGCTACAAGCAGACTTTCGCCTCGGCGCCCGAGCTCTTGGCAAATGCCGACATCAACGCAGTCTTCGTTTGCACGCCGACCTGTTACCACGCCGAAGTGGTACACGCCGCGGCAGAGCGCCGTTTGAGCATCTTCTGCGAGAAGCCGCTGGCGATGGACGTCGCACAGGCTGCGGCCATGGTGCAGGCCACGGAACAAGCGCGTGTTGCCACTCAGATCGGCCTGGTGCTGCGCTTCTCGGCGGTGTTCACGGTGCTGCGCGACCTGTTGCGTGATCCGCGCGCCGGACGGCCCATGGCGGTGGTGTTTCGCGACGATCAGGTGTTCCCGATTCGCGGCGTCCACGACAGCGCCTGGCGCGCCGATCGAACGCAGACGGCAGGCGGTACGTTGATCGAGCACGGCGTGCACGACCTCGACCTTCTCACCTGGCTGTTCGGCCCGGTGCAACGCTTGCGTGCTTGGGAGCGCAACCTGGCCGGCCATCCGGGTGTGGAAGACTACGTTGCCGTGGAGCTCGAGCTCGCGGCTGGGTTACGCGCTCAGCTGGTCAACGTTTGGCACAACATGATCCAGCGTCCTTCGAACCGCCGACTCGAGATTTTCTGCGACAACGCTTTCCTCGCCACCGAAGCCGACATGAGCGGTTCGATCACCGCGCAGTTCGGCGACGGTCCCGAAGAAGTCATCTCCGAGAGCGATGTGCTGCGCCGTTTCCTCGCATCACAAAGCAATGCGCCCCACGCCCTGCACGACGTCTACGGCGTGGCCTACCTCGTCCAGGATCTTGCTTTCGTACAGGCGTTGTTGTCGGGCGCGCCGCCCGCTCCCTCGATGCGCGTCGGGCTCGATGCACAACGTTTGGCGGCTGCGGTGTACCACTCGGCTCGCAACAACGTCGAAGTCGAGGTCGGCGATCTGTCGTCGCCAGCGACCGGTTGACGGCTACGTTCGCGGCCCGATCACCACTTGTACGGAATCGACCGGTCGTTGCACGGAATTCGTTCCTCTTCCGCTGAGTCGATCTTGAACGGGCGGGCGCTGAGGTGCAGCACGAACGTCAGATCGGCGCTGAGAACCTTGAAGCCCTGCCAAACTCCGGCCGGAATCAGTACCAGCCGCGGCGCGACGTCGCCCAAGGCAATCTCGTTGATCTGTCCTTGTGTCGGCGAGCCCTCGCGGGTGTCGTAGAGGACGAGCTTGATCAATCCGGAGACGACGGCCATCTGATCGATGTGGGCGTGGCGATACCACGCTTTGACCTCGCCGCTCTGGGTGCAGGTGACGTAAACCTGGCCGAAGCCGGGATAGCATCCGTCGTCGCTTCGCTGGATCTCCAGCAAGTCACCGCGTGAGCTGTCGACAAACTCCAGAGGCCGCACGATGACCCCGTCGAGCGGGTCCGAGCTCAAGATCTTCATGGCGAGATCTCCATGGAAGGATACTCCGGCACTTCGCAACCATGCACAGTTCAAAGCACCGGATGGCGCGTGTGCCATTCGTGGGCCCGTTCGTAGGCGTGACCGACACGGCATAGCGTCGCTTCTTCGAGATGCCGGCCGACCAACTGGACGCCCATGGGCAGGCCCTCGGCGGAAAAGCCGGCGGGTAACGACAGCGTCGGACTGCCGCTCATGTTGAACGGCGCCGTGTAGCGCATGAACGGCCAAAACTCCGGCGAGAACTCGATGTCGGGAGGCATCGCGTCGGCCGCTGGCGCAGCTCCGAAGTTGCCGGGGCACAGAAAGACATCGACCTCGTCGAACAACGCGGACAGGCGCCCGGCAAATTCGAGACGATGAGCGTGTGCCTGAGCATACTCCGTCGCCGCCGTCCGCACGCCGAGTGCCAGGAACGAACGCAGGCTGCGGCCGTACTCGTCGGCGCGCGCCGGGTAGTAGCGAGCGTGGACGGCGGCTGCCTCCGACGAACAAATCGGTGTCCACGCACGGCAAACGTCGTCGACGTCGGGGAGCCGGGTACGGATGAGCTTGGCGCCAAGACGCTCGAGGCGCTACCCGCAGTCCTGTGATTCCGGCGCTTAATTCGTGCCCGTAGTCGGGCACGGCCGCACGCAGCGTCGTCGGATCTTTCGGGTCGTGCCCGGCGATCGCCGACAGCACGGCGGCAGCATCACCAACCGTTCGCGCCATCGGGCCAACGTGATCGAGCGACGTGCCGAGCGGAAAGACCCCGTAACGGCTGACGCGTCCGAACGTCGGCTTCAAGCCAACAATGCCGCACCACGACGCCGGTCCGCGAATGGAACCTCCCGTATCGCTGCCGAGCGACGCGAAGCACAGGCCCGCCGCCGTCGCGACTCCGGAGCCGCTCGACGAGCCGCTGCAAGAGCGCTCGAGGCCCCACGGGTTGCGCGGAATCGGCAACGTCGGGTGGTATCCGGTCATGGCGAACTCGGTCATGTTGAGCTTGCCGAGAATGACAGCCCCGGCTTGTTCGAGACGCTCGACCACCGTCGCGTCTTCCTGCGGCAGCCAATCCCACAGAAGGCGCGAAGCGCAGGAGGTTCGAATGCCACGCGTCGAGCACAGGTCTTTCACTGCCAGCGGGACGCCGTGCAGCGGGCCGCGATACTGGCCGGAGACGATCTCCGCTTCGGCGTGAGCCGCCCGTTCGAGTGCACGCTCCGGCAACAAGGTCAGAAAGCTATTGAGCGTCGGGTCGAGCTTGGCGATGCGGTCGAGCATGCACTTCGTCAGCTCGACGGGCGACACGCGACGCGCGCGCAGCAATCCGGCGACGTCGGTTAGCGATCGGTAGAAAATTCCATCCGTGTCCATTCGACGCTTCCCCCCAAAAAACACTCAAGCCGAGAATCGCACCGCTGACGAACGTAGCGAATGGCAGCGGATCGAGCTCAACCTACCAAGTCGTGCGTGCGGTAGATCATCTGGCGCCATTTTTCCATTTCGTCTCCACCCTTCTCCCAAGCCTCGTTGGCGAAGTAGAGGATGATCCTGTCGGCAACCCCGCGATAGCGGTCGGCGATCCGTTGCGGCATCTCGTCCCACGTCGCCGTGATGGCGAAAACATCGAGCATCTCGTCGGTGATCGTGCCGGCCATGCCCGCGATATCGCCGGCACGTTGCAGCTCGGTGAGACGTTGCGACACGCCGTGCCAGCCATGCAGCTCGAACACGCCGGCATACGCCGGCGTGGAGCCGTAAAAGGCAATTTGAAAGCGCGCCCGCTGGCGCCATTCGGCCCGTTCTTCGTCGCTGTCGCCGACGATGGTGAACACCGGGCAGACCAGCTTCACCGCCTTCACGTCGCGTCCGCCACGCTGCGCGCCCGCGGCGACGTTGGGGATGATCACTTCGTCCAGGTAACGGCGCGAATGAAACGGATGAACGTGAACACCGTCGGCAACCTCGCCACAGGCGCGCAGCATCCACGGGCGCACGGCCGCCAGATAGATCGGAATGTCCGGATGCTCGATGGGCCCGGGAGTCCACATTCCCAACAAGCTGAACGAGTAGAAGTCGCCCTTGAAGCTCAAACGCTCCTGGCCGCTGAAAGCGCGGAAGATCGCACGCAAGGCCAGGACGTACTCGCGCAACCTCGCCCCCGGATGTTCGTAGACGGTCGAAAAGCGCCGTTCGATATGTGCCTTGATTTGCGTGCCCAGACCCAAAATGAAGCGCCCGTGGCTCGCCTCCGCCAGCTCCCAGGCGATTTGTGCGGTCACCATCGGGCTGCGCGGGAAGGCTGTCGCAACCGCCGTGCCGATGTCCAGCTCCGGCGCCGCCAGCGTCGACGCCGCGCAGCTCAGATACGCCGTCCGTCCCGCCTCGGCGAGCCACAGCCCGTCATAACCGGCACGGTCAAAGTCTGCGGCACGCTCGGCCGCGGCGTGCAACTCGATCCCCGAACCGAAAGCGTCGATCTTCATAGTTCATCCATGCCGAGTCTCGTCGAGCTTCACTTGCACGGTCACGATTTCAAACGGCCGCAGTCGAATGCGCCAGCGGCTTTCACCCGCGACGCGGCGCAGCTTGGCCCCGGTCGGGTTGCCGAGAAAGTCGACGATGCGGACCTGCCTTGCCTGTGCGACCGAGAGCTCAGCCGTCTGTGGGGTTGCCGCGCTGTTGTAGCAACGCGCGATGAAGCTGCCGGTCCGTTGACCGGCCGTCACCGCGCTGAGAACGACGTGTGGGTTGTTGCAACTCACCAACGCCGCATTCGCCGTCAACGAGCCCGGGTGAGCGTCGGTCATCGCGGCCAGGGGTGGGAAAGCGAAGGCGTGTGCCTGCTGTACGATGCCGGTGCTTTGCCAGTCGCCGTCGAATGTCGTCAGTGCATACTCGAAACGGTGCTTGCCGAGTGACTGAGCCTCCGGAGTTTCGAGACCTGGTCCGGCGGGGATCGGCCGCAAGCGCAGGTCGCCACGCGACAGCCATCCGACACAGCGCAGCAACGTCAGGGCAATCTCCGAACCGCTATCGCTGCGCAGCACTTCGACTTCGGGGAGGCCGCGATTGAGCACCGCCACGCCGCCGGAACCGTTCTGGACGCAGGTGAACGTCTTCTGTGGCACCGTGCCGATGGCGTGCTCGAACTCGCTCGGCGGCTCAAGGTCGAGCGGGCGTTCGACGGTGGCGAATGCTTGCTCCATGAACGCCGAATCGACGCGCCGCGGAGTCGCGAAATGGACGCGCAGGCGGTGGTCGGCGACGGCGTTGTCGAGCGTCGTTTCGAAATCGATACGCTTCACCCGGTTATACAGCCGCACCACCGTCGTGATCTCGGTCGCCACACGCTCCGCCGAGCGTGTCTCGCGGTCGCTTTCGAGGCGACGCGGCAGATCGTACGTCTGCGTGATCGTCAGAGATGCCACCACCGGATTGCTCGCGTCGATACGGACCTGCGGCGGCGCCGATGGTGCGCTGACCGCTTGTCCTGTAACCGCATCGAAGTTGTACTCGTCGCCCCGATCGCCTTCGTCGATGAAGCGATTGCAGCGCGGCAGCACGACGGCACGCTGCTTGTCGACGACGCGCAGCGAGCCGTCGTCGTTGACCGACAGATGATAGAAGTCGTTGGCCAATTCACGTTCACCGGCAGTAAAGGCTGAAGGCGCTGGGGCGGCTGCGCGCTGTAGACGCAGGAGCGTCCAACCGTGCGCGGTCAAACCGTCGTAACAGAAGGTCCCGCGGCCCGGCACTCCGGTTTGGGCGTGGACCGCAACGCTTTCGAGCGTCGGGTCATCGAGATGCTCGAGCCATTCGGAACGCAGACGCGGCAGATCGAGGCGGCCGCGTTGCATGCGATCGAGCGTCACCCAGGCGCTGAGCTTGGCACCATCGCGCTGCAGGCGAATGTCGTTGATCATCATGCCCAGGAACTCGCGCTCCTGGATCGCCAGCACGTGCTGTCGCACCTCCGCCGGTGGCAGCTCGGCTTCGAGCAGAATCTCGCTGGCGCTGGCTTCGACGTGCAGCGGCACTTGCCGTCCGCCGGCATCGACGAGCACGAACGAGGCCGGCCCGTCGAAGTAGAGGTCCGCCGATACGACGCACGAGCCCGTTGCGTTCGGGTTGTAGACGACGATCCCGGCATCGCTGCCCAGTTGCTGGGTGTCGAGTTGCTGGGTGAGCGTTGCGACGGCTTGGTTGGTCACCTGGTTCAATACCAGTTGAGCCTGATCGGAGCGCGCCTCCATGTCGCGATGGACCTGATCGACAGAGCAGCCGGTGATGCTGTCGTGCGGATGGTTTTGCACGATCATTTTCCAGGCCCAGTCGAGGAAGGATCCGAGCTGCTTCTGGCCGGCAAGCAGGTCGCACCACGTCGCCAGCGGCTCGGCGTAACGCTCGAGGCGGGAGACGTTGTCGAAGTCGCGTTGCTTGAGTCGGATCCGTACCGAGCTGACGCCGGGGGTCATCGTCGTGCGGCGTATGCTGCGCAGCTCGCCGTGATGGCTTTCGATGCCGGCGTGCTCGCGTTGGGCCCGTTCGATGAAGCGCATCAGCGGGGCGATTTCGTAGGTCAGGCCTTCGAACCCACGCGTTGCCGTCGCCAGGGCTGCCGGTAAGGCGGGCAACGGCTCCTGGTGATCGGTGCCGTTCATCACCAACAATGAGGGAATGCGGCGGAAGGGCGCTTGCTCGGCGATGATGGCGCGCAGTTGTTGGCGCAGCGCCTCGCCGTCTTCCGGCAAGTTGCGGCCGTTCGAATAGCCGCTCAGCGGCAGGTACACGGTGAGGACCTTCGAGCCGTCGGGGGCTTCCCAGTTGAAGAGGGTTTGCGTCACGTTGTCGCCGACACCGCGCCAGACGACGGCGTGAGCGATTCCGAAGCCGGCAAGAATCTGCGGCATTTGAGCACAGTGGCCGAACTCGTCGGGCAAGTAGCCGACCTTCAGCGGCGCTCCGAATTCCGCCGCCAGGCGGTGGCCGATCTGCAGGTTGCGGATGAGCGACTCGCCGCTGACCAGGAACTCGTCGGGGAGGATGTACCAGGGACCAAAGCCGATGCGTCCGGCGCGCCCCAGGCGCTGCAGGCGCGCGCGTCGTTCGGGACGGATTTCCAGGTAGTCTTCCAGCACGATGGTCTGACCGTCGAAGTGGAAGTGGGTGAAGGACGGATCGCCTTCGAGGATGTCGATGAGGCGGTCGATCAGGCGCACCAGGCGAACGCGATATTCTTGGAACGGCTGGTACCACTCACGATCCCAGTGCGTGTGGGGTACGACCACGAGATGAACGGCCGTCGCTCCCCCCGGTTGTGCGTACGTTTCCATGGACTCGATCTCCAAATGACCGTCGGTTGGTTGAACGAAACGGTTGCATCAGCACACGGATGGAGGGCTGATGCAAGTACGCTGTCATCTGTGCTAACTTCGTCGCCCGCTGATGGATCGCATCGAAGAAAATCTGAAGCGCTTGCCACCGCAAAGCATCGAAGCGGAGGAGTCCGTGCTCGGCGGCGTGTTGATCGACAACAACGCCATGGATCGGGCGCTCGAGTTCATCACCGCCGACGACTTCTACCGCGAGGCGCACCGCAAGATCATGCGCGCCATGATCGATCTCAACCAGCGTGGTGAACCGATTGATCTGGTGACGCTCGCCGAATCGTTGCGCGCCCGCGGCGAGCTCGCCGACGTCGGCGGTGCAACCTTCCTGGCCGACCTTTCCGAAAAGGTACCGACCGCGGCCAACGTGCCCTATTACGCCCGCATCGTTCGC
>JACQEN010000179.1 GCA_016200585.1 Deltaproteobacteria bacterium | reverse complement strand
CAGGAGGAAGATCACCGTCGTGGACTCCGAATCCTCCTCGCACAGCTCGACCTGCGCCGGCAGCAATGCGGCGGCATCCGTCCGTCGCCAAGCCGTCGCCGCAATGCAGCCTGTGAAATAGGACTCGACAACCGCGCCCGGTCGTTTCGGGGCATCCGGACAAATCGTCTGAGCTCTCGGCTTTTGTGTCATCGGACATCTTTCGTATACAACGGCAGGGAATCGATACACCATGTCCGACCCAATCCTGCTGTACGGCGCCAACGGTTACACCGGCGGTTTGATTCTGCGCCAACTTCTGCACCGTGGTGTTCGGCCGATCGTGGCTGGCCGCAATCCGCCGGCACTGGCCGCCATCGCGGCGCCGCACCGGTTGGAGTATCGGGTCGCGCGGCTCGACGACAGCGGCGGGCTGGATCAGATCCTCAGCGACGTGCGCGTCGCGCTCCATGCCGCCGGTCCGTTTGCTGAGACGTCCGCACCGATGATCGAGGCTTGTCTGCGCAATCGGGTTCACTACCTCGACATCACCGGTGAGTTGCCGGTCTTCGAGCAACTGTCGCGGCGCGACGCGGAGGCGCGGCGTTGCGGCATCATGGTCATGCCGGGAGTGGGGTTCGACGTCGTCCCGTCGGATTGCCTGGCGGCGCACGTCGCTCGTCGCTTGCCGGGCGCCGACCGCTTGCGGCTGGCGATCCGCGGCCTGGCGACGGCGACGCGCGGTTCGAGCAAGACCTTGATCCAACATGCCGGGCTCGATCTGACGATGCGTCGAAACGGCGAGCTGATCCGCGTGCCGCCGGGCAGCGTGGCACGCCAGTTCGATTTCGGCGACGGCCCCGAGCGCTGCGTTTGCGTTCCCTGGGGAGATGTCACCGCCGCCTTCTTCAGCACCGGCATTCCCAACATCGAGGTGTACTTCGATGCGACGTTGATGCGTGAAGTTTTGATGGCAACTTCGCGCAACTTCGGCTGGCTGCTGCGCTTGCCGGTTTGGCAGACGTGGCTCAAGACCTACACCGAATTCTTCCCCGACAAACCGCTGGCTCTGCAACCAGTGGCTCCCGACATGCGCCTGGTGGCCGAAGCGAGCGACGGCCAGCGCCGCTTTGCAGCTCGACTGCAAACCCCCGAAGCGTATCAATTCACGGGTATTGTCGCCGCGACCATCACCCAGCGCGTCGTTGGCGGCGACCTCGAGGTGGGGTTCCAGACTCCATCACGCGTCTATGGCCCGGATTTCATCCTCGGCTTCGACGCGGTGACACGACAAGATATCGGCGAAGGACCTCATCTCACTGCCTGACTCGTAAGTAACAGACTGTGCCCGGCAAGCGACTCAGCCTGTTCCCTTGCCCCTCATGATCTGGTACGAGCGCCTGCTTGTGAACGAGGCAGACACGACGGAGCAAAAGCCAGTACGAGTCGCAGTTATCGGTGGTGGCTGTGCAGCCATGACGGCAGCGTTCGAGCTGACGCAACCACACCTCAAAGGCCGTTACCAGATCACGGTCTACCAGCCCGGATGGCGCTTGGGCGGTAAGGGTGCGTCCGGTCGCGGCCCATCGGCGCGCATCGAAGAGCACGGCTTGCATTTGTGGATGGGTTTCTATGAGAACGCCTTTCGCCTGATGCGTGAATGCTACGGCGAGCTGGCGCGCGATCCGCGCACCTGCCCCATCGCCGACTGGCGCGACGCCTTTCAAGCGGCACCGCTGATCGGTGTGACCGACCAGCTGCCCAGCGGCGAATGGCAGATCTGGAAAGGCATGATGCCACCGAGCGACGGCTTGCCGGGCGACAAGCTTCCGGCGGGGCACAGTTGGACGATTGCCGACTACATGCTGCGGACCGTCGGCTTGGTGCGCAATCTTCTCGAGACCATTCGCCAGAGTGAGCCCGCCGCCGCACAGGCCTCCCCTAGCGAATCGAACCCGAGCAGCCTGACGGAACAAGTACAACGTGTGCTGGAGATGGGTGAGCTGGCGACTCTGGCTGGGCTCACTCAAGGGCTGGCGCTATTGGAAATGGTCATCGGCTCGCTGGCGCAGTATCCCGACAACTTCGTGCTGCGTTTTCTCGACGCGTTGACGCGCAACGCCCGCGCCGTGCTCGAATCGCGTCTGGCGCAAAATGTTCCCTTGCGGCGTGTCTGGCAGGTCATCGATCTGACACTGGCGACCTTACGCGGCATGGTGCGCTTTGGAATCGCTGCCGACCCACGCGGCTTCGACGCCATCGACGACTACGACTGCCGTGAATGGCTGCTTTTGTGCGGCGCTTCGCCTTCCGCCGTCGACTCCGGCTGGGTGCGCGCCCTGTACGACCTTGGGTTTTCCTACGAGAACGGCGACCTGCGGCGCCCGCGCATCGCTGCCGGCCAGGCCTTGCGCAGCATGCTGCGGGCCTTCTTCACCTATCGCGGCTCGTTTTTCTGGCGCATGCAGGCCGGCATGGGCGACATCGTGTTCGCCCCCCTCTACGAGGTCCTCAAACGGCGCGGTGTGCGTTTCGAGTTTTTCCATCGTTTGCGCAATGTCACCCTGGGCACAACCACGGCAGGCGCCAACGGCCGTTACGTCGCCGGCCTGGAGCTCGAGGTCCAAGCACGCGTACGCGGCGGCGGCGAATATCAGCCTCTGGTCGACATCAACGGCGTGCCGTGTTGGCCGTCGCTGCCGCTCTACGAACAACTGGAAGATTCCGACATCATGCGCCAGCGCCATTTCGAATCACATTGGGATAGCGGCGGTGCGCAGCGCCTGCTCGCGGTCGGCACCGACTTCGATGCCGTGGTTCTGGGCATCGGTTTGGGCGCCGTTCCGCACGTCTGCCGCGAGCTGGTGGCGCGCGATGCGCGCTGGCGTGCCATGGTCGACCACGTGCAGACGGTTGCGACGCAGGCTTTCCAGATCTGGATGACCGAGGACATGGCCGCATTGGGCTGGCGCGATCTGCCGATCAACGTCTCGGGCTTCGTCGAGCCGTTTGATACCTGGGCCGACATGCAGCATCTCATCGGCGCCGAGGCGTGGTCGCAAGCTCCCAGGGCGCTGGCGTACTTCTGCAGCGTCCTCCCCGATCTCGCCGGCTTCGACAACGCCGACTATCCCCAACGTCAGCGCCAACAGGTACGCCAAAACGCCGTGCGCTTTCTCAACCGCGACATCGGCCAGCTGTGGCCCGCGGCAACCGATGGCGCCGGCCGCTTCCGCTGGAACATCCTGGCCGACGCCGCGCAAGGCAACGATCTCGCCGACGGCGAAGATCGTTTCGCGACGCAATACTGGACGGCAAATGTAAATCCCTCCGATCGCTACATTCTGTCGTTGCCCGGAAGCACCAAGTATCGTATCTCGCCGCTCGACACCGGCTACGACAACCTCACGGTAGCGGGTGACTGGACGGCTTGCAGCTTCAACGCCGGCTGTGTCGAGGCAGCGGTGATGTCGGGACGCTTGGCGGCACATGCGATTGCCGAGTCGCCGCCGCTGAACGAGATCGTGGGCTACGATCATCCATGAAGGAGAACAGGGTGGAAGAGGACGAACGCTGGAAACGCCCCACACCGGAGCGCACGCAACCGATTCGCAACTGGTCGACGATCCTTGGAGCGAACGGTGAAACAGCGCGCGCTCCGCACAGCAATCCGACACCCGCCGGCGGACCCGATCCGGTGTCGCGCGCCGTCGAGCTGGGGTATCGGGTCATCGACGAGTACATTCGCCAAGGCCAGAACGCGGCCCGTCGTTTCAGCGAAGGCGGCATGAACGGCGGCGCCCTCACGGCAACCTGGCAGGACGCGGCAACGCGCATGGCCCAGCTGAGCGGCGAATGGATGGGTTTGTGGCTCGAGCTCGCACAACGCGCCGCTGGCAGCGCTGGGATGCCGGGTGCAGGTCCCGCCGCACGGGCATTCAGCGCACCGTTCACCACGCCAACTGCGCCGCCGGAGGCCAGCCCGCTGCGATCCGGCCCGGCCGCATCGGCGCGCGTACGCTTGCAGGTGAGCTCTGCGCGCCCGACGGAGGTGACCCTCGATCTGCGTCCCGAATGCACCGCAACGACCCTTGTCGTGCACAGCCTGCGCGCCGTGGATCCCAACCTGCCGCGCATTTCCGACGTCGGCTTCACGCCGGCGGCCAACGATCAGCCTGCGGTGCTGACGATCCGCGTTGCTCCGGAGCATCCTGCCGGAACGTACAGTGCGGTGATCGTCGACGCTAAAACCAATCGTCCCGCCGGCACCGTCAGTGTGACCGTGGCCGACCACGCATAGTTCGGGTTGGCCATGCAGGCGGCTGCGACCGGCGATTTCATCGCTGCCATGCTCGATGAGTACGGCGAGCTGACACGTGTCGCCCTGTGCGACTACCTGCAACCGCAGGAACCGCGGCGCCACCTATACAACCTGGTTGCCGAGTATCCGCAGCGCGGCGGCCGCATGCTGCGCCCCAGCCTGTGCATTGCGACGGCGCGTGCCTTTGGCGGATCGCTCGACGACGCGTTGCGCACGGCCGTCGCGCTGGAGCTCCTGCACAATGCGTTTCTGGTTCATGACGACGTCGAGGACGAAAGCGACGAGCGCCGTGGCCGGCCGACGTTGAATGCGCTGCACGGGGCTCCGGTGGCGGTGAACGTCGGGGATGCGCTCACGTTGATGGGTCTGAGAGCCCTGCTCGACAATCGCAACCGTCTCGGGCCCTGGCTCAGCATGCAGCTTCTCGAAGAAACCGAGCGCATGGCGCGCGAGTCGATCGAAGGTCAAGCCATCGAGCTCGGTTGGCGTCGTGACAACGCCTTGCACCTGTCGGAAGCGGACTACCTGCAGATGGTGCTGAAGAAAACGTGCTGGTACACGACCATCTACCCGAGCCGCACCGGCGCGCTGATCGGCACGGGAAGCGCGATCGATAGCGCCCGCTTCGTGCGCTTTGGATTCTTTCTCGGAGCGGCGTTTCAAATTCAGGACGATCTTCTCAACCTGCGCGGCAACCCGCAGCGTTACGGCAAGGAGATCAACGGCGACATCTGGGAAGGCAAGCGGACATTGATTCTCATCCACCTGCTACGCGTCTGTTCCGATGCCGAGCGCTCTTGGTTGGCGGAGTTCCTTCGGCAGCCGCGCCAGGCGCGAGCCACGGCCGACGTCGAGCGGGTGCGCCGCGGCATGGATTAGCACGGTTGCCTGGATTATGCGGCACAGGTTGCACACGGTCTGGCCGGCGCGGCCCAGCACGAATTCTCGACGCTGTACGACAGCCTTCCCGATTCGCGCGATAAGCGCTTCGTCGGCGCCTTGATCCCCTGGGTTCTGGCTCGATCCTGAGCGCCGTTCGCACCCGGCTCCAAGCATTTGGCTGCACGCCGGGAGTCTGGTACAAGCTCGCGGTGTGACTTGAGGAGAAAGACTTGAGCAAAGTCGATCGCATCAGAGTCGTTCGAACAGCAGCGAGCGCGGCAGAGCAGCGCTCACATGACCTCCGCCAGCACGCCTACTGGAGCCTGCACGCGCACGGCGCAAATCTGCGCGCGCAACCGTTTCTCCCGGGCCCCCTGCAGCCGATGCCGCTCCATCACGCCTTGAAGATCGCCACCGAACACAAGGAAAGCCTCGGCTTGGCTCGCTTGATGGGAGCGACCAAGCAGCTCGCGCCCGCCGACAAAGACGGAGCCGGCCCTTCGCTGGGCGCCACGTTGGGCGATGAACAGGCCCGGCACACGCTTGCCGAGAGCCTGAGCCAGCGCGGTGGTGGAGCGACGGGCAGCAAGCTGTTCGTCCACACGCTGCATGAGATGCATCGCGCCGCGAAGCAACCTGGCGTGCGCGCCCAAATGGCGGAAATGCACGCTGCGGCCGCAGCGCCGCAGGTGTGCGTCGATGCGATCGCCCGAGCCGAACCGGACTTCAGCCACGATTCGGCGCTCATCACGCCAGCTCGACCCACGCGGCTGGGAGCAGTCGGGATTTCTTTTCGAACAGACGAAACAGGTCGTGGACCAGAACGGGTACTACGTGGCAGCGCCGAATCAAAGCGCCCTTGGCTCCAACTGGGATGGTCTACTCTACGAGCGTGCCGTTGCCGCAGGACAGTTCGTGGAGAACGTCCTTAGGATCGGCTTTTCGGTGCAGCGCCAGAGCAACAATCCGATCGCACGCGTGCACGCCACCTACCGCCTCTACGAATCGATTTGCTACCGGCTTGGGGGCATCGAAGTCGCGGGGATCATGCAGCGCAACTCGGGTGAGCTTACCGCGACGCCCATCGACGACACCTCGACAAGCCTGACGTGCACGAAAACCATTCGCTACGGCCGCCTGACGAATTGGAGCGCCGCCGGGCCGTTCGACTTGGGTCAGATGTTGAACTACCTTGCCCCTGCCTTCCTGTGCCTTTGGGTCAACGAGGTGCGGTTGGTGGTTCCTTGCGGGCAACGAACAACAATTTCAAACTGAATTGGAAGGGGGTCAATATGCGCGTTCCACAGGATATGGTGTCGTCTTGGATCGGCTACTGGGGCTACATGGCGTCGCAAGCCAGCAGCAAATGGTTCGACGCTACCCGTCAGATCGAAGACGGCACCTACGACACCAAGAAGCTATTCTCCGATGTCACCAGCTTTTGGCTCGGTGCGGCATCGGGCTGGTGGGCCGCGGCGCAGCGTACCGACAACATCGTCCCGACGATTTTCATCGCCGTCCCCAGCGACAATGAGGCCGGTCCGTCGAGCGGCACACCGGTATTTGCCCCCAGCATCCCGGCCGGGAACCCGGAGCTGGTCTGGTTGGGAGCCATCGGGACAGCCCCGACCAGCGGCGCACTGGCGGCGGCGAATTGCGAGGCCACGCTTTCGGATGACCGCTATGAGCTGACGGTCACGCTGAAGAATCTGCCGACGACTCTAGGCGCGGCGACCTACCACGCGCTGGTGCAAGTCGGCGGCGTCCTGCTCGCCAACGTCTACATTCACGTCAAAGCCGCCTGACGCCAGCTCGTCGAGGAGCGCAACCGCGGCTCGTTGGTCGGCGGTTGCGGTCGACTGGCAAAGTAGGGCGCGATACGGCTGCAGCACGGCTGCGGCTTGTGTCTCTCGGCCTGTGGTTTTGAGCAGCCGCGCCAGACCGGTGGCACTGCGCAGTGCATACGAGCGCGTGCCATCGCATTCGGCCATGGCGATGGCAGAACGGAAATCCGCTTCCGCTCCATCCAAATCCTGCTGGCGCCTTAGACATTCGGCGTGCAAGCGCAGCAGCTCGGGTTCGTGGAAGCGAGTTAGAGAGCTGCGACAGAGCTGCAACGACTTGTCGATCGTCTTGAGGGTCGCAGCGCTGTCTCCACCGCACAACTGCGCCATCGCCAGGTAGGTGAGATAGTACTTGTAGCTTACCAGCACGCCGACTCGCTTGTAGCGCTGCAGGCCCTCCTGGATGAGCTTCATGCCCTCGTCTTGCTGCCCCTGCTGAACCAAGCTGAGGCCGCAGGCCAGCGCCCCCGGGGCCCACCAGAAGTACAAGCGCTGGCGTTCGGCGAGCGTCATGAGCTCCTCGCCCCATTGTGTGGCCATGGCGCGGTCGCCGAGGTCGTGCGCCAGCATCGAGCCCCAACCGAGCACAATCGAAATCGAATACGGATCGCCGGTGCGCTGCGCAATAGGCATCGCCTCGTCGCGCAACGCCAACGCACCATCCCAATCACCGAGCGCCCACAACGCCCAGAAGTCGAAGGCGTAACTGTGCAACCGACCGTCGTAAGCAAAATGCTGGCGCCGTCCATAACTCTGCCGCCCACGCGCCAGATGCTCGTGCGCGGCGCGCATCTCGCCGGCCCAGAATTTCGCGGCACCGATGCTCGAATGTCCGAGATGCACCTTCAACGGGTCGTCCGTCGACTCGGCTAGCTCCTGCATGCGCGGTAGCAGCTCGGCGACTCGCTGCCGGTCGCCGCGCGTCACGTGCACGCCCCAAATCCCGTACAGGACCATCATCGGCAGGTCGTGTCCGAGCTCGCCGCAAAGCTCCCAGGCCCGCCCGAACGTGGTTTCCACCTCCGGGCTCGACCAACCGCGCGTTGTAATCAACACCGTCCCTAAGGTCACCAACAGCTCGACCTCACGACGTTTGCGCTCCAGGGAAGGCGCGAGCGTGCGCAGCAGCTCGGCGGCGTGCTCGATTTGGCTGCGCGCTTCGGAATACGCGGCATGTCCGGCGCTACGGGCACCGGCAGCGTACCAGTAGTCGATGCTGCGCTCGATTTCACCGCCATGCTCACAGTGCTGCGCCACCAGCTCGGGACGGCGCTGCTCGATCTCCGGGAACTGATCGTGCAACGCCTTGGCGATGCGGCAATGTGACGACTGCCGAATGCCGCGCGGGATCGCCTCGTACGCGGCATCGCGAATGAGCGCGTGGCGGAAAATGCAGCTCTCGCCGCGCCCGCCGCCGCGGCTTTGGTAAATCAGGCCGGCACGTCCCAGCTCGCTCAAATCGCGCCGCAGCGACGCCTCGGGGCGTTCCGACACCGCCCGCAAGAGCTCGTAGCTGACTTCGCGCCCAATGACCGCGGCGAGCTGTGCCGTTTCGCGTGCCTCCGGGGATACGCCATCGAGGCGCGCCGTCAGCAGGTCGCGCAGACTGGCCGGAATTTCCACCGCTTGCCCCGGCAGGCTGATCGTTGCCGGTCCGCCCTGGCGCGATTCCAGAAGCAATCGCGATATCTCCTCGACGAACAACGGCACGCCCTCCGCCCGCTGTATGACTTGGGCGATCGTCGAATCGCTGACCTGTATTTCGTCCGTCAAACTGGCCTGCACCATCCGTTGCACGTCGGCAACACTGAGTCGCGGCAGCTGCATCAGGGTCACGTCGTCACTCGACCACGGAATCGCGAACTCCGATCGCGTCGTGAGGAGCAACAACAGCCGTGGGCCTGGCTCGGACGCGGCATAACGCGTTGCACACACCTCTTGAATCAAGAAACCAAGAAACTCGATGGTCGTCGGATCGGCCCAATGCAAATTTTCAACCGAAAAGATCGTCGGCCGATCGCCGGCCATCTGGAAAAGCAGCCGGCCCAGCGCCTGGAAGGTCAATTCCTTCTGACGTTCGGGCGACATGCGCGGCAACGGGTGCCGTTCGTCGATCGATCCCTTAATCAACGCTGCCAACAGCGGCATGTCTTCCTGCGGATCGAGCTGATAGCGCTGCAGCAGCTGATCGAGCGGCTCTTGCGCCGACAACAGCGTCTCGATCGCCGGCCGCAAGGCCGCGCTTTGGTTCTCGGGGGCGCAGTGACATTCGATCCACGCTTCGCCCTGCAGCCTGGTTCGCAACTCGCGCAGCAAGCGCGACTTACCGATCCCGGCTTCACCGGTGACCACGATCACCCGACATTGCCGTTCGTTGGCCTCGGACCACGCTTCCTGAAGTTGCCGCAGCGGAAGGTCGCGCCCAACCAACGGCGACTCCGTCGTCCACCCTACTTCGCCGGCCGCCTCGCCGGCTACGGCATACCCCAGACGGTAGATCGCCAACGCCTCGGAAAGCCCGGGAAGGACGCACTGGCCGGCGGGGTCCATCGCAAATCCTTGGCGCAGCAGATTCTGCGTGTCGCGGCTCACGAGCACCTCGCCCGCCGCGGCTTGGTCGGCCAGTTGGCTGGCGATCTGAGGCGTCGGACCGGTCAAGTCGTGCAACTGCGACCCACTGCTGAGGCGCGCGTCGCGAACGATCACCATGCCGGTATGGATTCCAAAGCGATACTCGATCGACGCCACCTCCGACGGTTTCCGGCTGCGATTGGCGACGCCATCCAAAGCCAGCCGCGCCGCTCGACGGACGTCGTCCTCGCGCGCTTGCGGATAACCAAAAGCGATCAAAACGCGATCGCCAAAGGCATTGATCACGTCACCGCCACTTTGTGCTGCCGCCTCGGACAATCTGACTCGTTCCGCTTGTTGAAGATGGTCGAGCTCCTCGATGTCGAGATCGGCACCATGGATGGACGACACGGTGATCCGGCAGCAAACAATGGTAACCTGGCGTCGTTCGCGTACGGCAGGGACCGCCGAACGTGTTTCGCCCCCGGGCACCGGAATCTCGGCAATCGGGATCGCCATCAGTAGCTCGAGCAAATGGTCGGCGTCCGGCGCGCGCTGCTCCACCTCCTTCGCGGTTGCAGCCGACAACACGCGCTGCAGCGGATGATTGCGCAACCACGCCGGCATCGGCACCGGCTTCTTGTCCAGTTGTTCGACAATGACTTCATGGGCGGTGGAACCATGCACCGGAATCGAACCCGTAACGCACTCGAGAAAGATCAGGCCCCAAGAGTAGAGGTCGACGCGCGGCGTCGGATCCTCACCGCGCAATTGCTCGGGCGCCGCGTACGTCGGCGTGCCGAGCATTTCGTGGCTCGCCGTCAATCGCGCACTCTCGGAGAGGGTCACATCCTGGACAAAACCGCCGAGACCGAAATCGAGCACCACCGCGTTGCGCCGGAAGCCCGTCTTGCTGATCATGATGTTTTCCGGCTTGAGATCGCGATG
>JACQEN010000188.1 GCA_016200585.1 Deltaproteobacteria bacterium | reverse complement strand
TTCGTCTGATCGTTTTCGCCGCGACGATCGTGGTAGACGCGATCGTTGGGGTCCCAGTTCTTGAGTTGCCCGATGCCAATTGCCGCCGCCTCACGCTTGTGCCACGCGTCGAGCGCCACGCCGGTCATGCTCTTCACGACGCGCTCGAACACCTCGCGGTTGAACTTGTCGCCGCCGAGATACCACGTCAGTCCCTGGTCGAAGTTCGCCGGAGCGCTGTGACTGTGGCTGGAAGCGATGATGACCTTGCCGGCAAGGTCGCGGCCCGTCGCCGCGCTCAGCCGCTGTTCGAGAATATCGACCATCCCTTCGAACGTGTAGATCGCATCGGTCTTGACGAGCACCAGGTCCTGGCCACCGGTCTCCAACCACAAGACGACGATCTTCGGCTGCGTCTGCACACCGACCGAGGGATTGAACGAGTCGTTGTACGCCGTGCGGCGGCCGTCGGTCTTGCCGTGATTGCCGAAGCAGCGACAACGCGCCGTGTAGCCGCCGAGCGGTGTACCGACCGGAAAGTCGGCATACCCTTCGGCCATCCCGGCACGCGGCCCGGCCACGACATTCGCGCTGTTGCCCTCGCCGTCGTCGCCACAGGCAACGAGGAGAAACGGCAGGACAAGGAAAAGCAAGCGACGCGCACGGATCCTTGCGGTTCTGACAGACAACATCGGCGATGACTCCCCCCGGGCTTTTTAACTTCGAATGAGTCCTGTGCTCTTAGGACAGGCCGGAAGATGCGGTCAAGGCGGAAGTGATGGCATCACCACGCTTGCAATCGATCGAGCCAGTGGATCTCATGGACCGACGCACGGCGCCTAAGATAGGTAGGGACGATAGCGAAACGGGTCGCAATAGCGCAGAGATGACCACCGAGGATCATTCGATGACCACCAGTTCAACTTCCTCCAACCCACGCTTCCTCATCATCGGAGCAGGCATGTCGGGCATCCTCAGTGCCATTCGGCTGCAGGAAGCCGGGCTGCACAACTTCGCCATCTACGAGAAAGCCGATCGCCTCGGCGGAACCTGGCGCGAAAACACCTACCCGGGAATCGCCTGCGATGTTCCTTCGCATCTGTACAGCTACTCCTTCGCCTTCAATCCCGACTGGAGCCACCGTTTCTCCGCGGGCTCCGAAATCCAGGCCTACTTCGAAGATGTCGCGCGGCGCTACGGAGTCGACGCGCTGATTCGCTACGGCAAGGAAATCACCCGTTGCGAGCGCAACGACGGCCGTTGGAAAATCACCATGGCCGATGGATCGACCGACGCCGGCGACTTCGTGATTGCCGCCACCGGTGTCCTGCATCACCCCAGTTATCCCGACATCGCCGGGCTCGACCGTTTCGCCGGCGCCATGTTTCACAGCGCCCGCTGGAACCACGACGTACCGTTGGCCGGCAAACGCATCGGCGTCATCGGCACCGGCTCGAGCGCCATCCAGATCGTCGGGGCGCTGGTCGATCAAGCAGCCGAGCTGTCGCTCTTCCAGCGCACGCCGCAATGGATCGCACCGGCGCTCAACCCGGCCTACAGCGAAACGGAGAAGGCGAACTTTCGTGAACACACGGAAGCGATCACGCAGCTACGCGCCGAAATCTCCCATATGTTCGTCGAAGGGTTCGCCAACCACCTCGCCGACGTAAACTCGATTCAGCTGCAGGCGCTGCATGCTTTCTGCGTCGCCAATCTCGAAAACAACGTGAAGGACCCGGTGCTGCGCGAGAAGCTCCGCCCCAACTATCGAGCCGGGTGCAAACGCCTGATCATGTCGGAGAACTTCTACGACGCGATCCAGCGGCCGAATGCCAGGCTCGTCACCGAGAGCATCGAACGGATCGAGGAGGCCGGCGTGCGCACGCGCGACGGCACGCTGCACGCACTCGACGTGTTGGTTCTGGCCACCGGGTTTCGCGTCGATCGATTCATGCGCCCGATGGATGTCGTCGGCCGCAACGGTACTCGTCTGGAAGAGGTTTGGAGAAACGGCCCGTACGCCTACATGGCGATCGCCCTTCCCGACTTTCCGAATCTGTTCATGCTCAACGGACCGAACGGGCCGGTCGGCAACTTCTCGCTGATCGAGGTCGCCGAGCTGCAGTTCTCGTACATCTTGCAGCTCGTCGAACAGGTCCGCAGCAAGTGCAAAGAGCTCAGCCCCTCGCGCGCGGCGATGGAACGTTTCGATCGCGAGCGTCGCGAAGCCGCCAAGAACACCATCTGGAACAGCGGCTGCAAGAGCTGGTACCTCGACGACGGTGGTTTGCCGACGGCGTGGCCGTGGACCTTCGATCGTTTCCGCGAAGAAATGAGCCGGCCGCGCCTCGACGACTTCGAAACGAAATGATTCGACCGCAATCGACCAAGGAGACCGTATGAACCGTGACCATTGTTTGATCGAACGCGAGGGCCACATCCTGATCGTGACCCTGAATCGTCCGGAGGCGAAGAATGCGCTGAGCTCCGGAATGCTCGCCGGCATGTATCGTGCCTGGCGCATGCTCGACAACGACCCGGAGTTACGTGTCGCCATTCTCACCGGGCGCGGCGACGTCTTTTGTGCCGGCGCCGACCTCAAGTCGATGGGTGCCGGCGAGACCGACGACGAGTTCATGCAGCTGATGTCGGAGGTACCCGACATCCACTGGCAAGCGCTGCTGCGGCACAACCGACCGTTGAAACCGATCATCACCGCGGTCGAAGGCTATGCGGTGGCGGGCGGCACCGAGATTCTGCAAGGCACCGACATTCGTGTCGCCGCCGAAGACGCGGTCTTCGGCGTCACCGAGGCACGTCGCGGACTCTTCCCGCTCGGTGGCTCGAGCGTGCGATTGCGACGACAGATCCCCTACACACTCGCGGCGGAGATCCTGCTCACCGGCCGGCACGTCAGCGCACAGGAGGCGCTGCGTTTCGGATTGGTGGGGCGGCTCGCCCCCAAAGGCCAGGCGCTGGCCGAGGCCAAGAAGATTGCCGCTCAAATTTGCGAGAACGGCCCGCTGTCGATCCGCGCCCTCATGCAGATGCTGCGCGAAGTCGACGAAAGCTACAGCGAGGTCGACGCCCTGGCCAAGGAGCTCGAAGTCGGCAGCCCCATCTTCGGCACGCGCGACGCGCGCGAAGGGATGAAGGCCTTCGCCGAGAAGCGCAAGCCGGTCTACACAGGCGAGTGATCGATGCCCAAGCTCGCGCCCAACACTCCGATCATCGTCGGAATCGGTTTTCATCAAGAACGCATCGACGACCCGACCCAGTGTGCCGAGCCGTACCAGTTGATGGTGCGCGCGGTGCGCAACGCCGCCGGCGACGCCGGGTCAAACGCTCTGCTGCGGCAGCTCGAGTCGATCTCCGTACCGCAGGGGATGTGGCAGTATCGCAACCCCGGCAAGTTGATCGCCGAAGCCATCGGCTGTCCGTCGGCAAAGAGCATCATCTCCGACCTCGGCGTCTTGCAGCTCACCCTGCTCAGCGACTTGTGTCGCGCCATTGCAGCCGGCGAGCAGCAGATCGGCGTGGTCACCGGCGGTGAAGCGCAGTTCCGCGAGCTGCGCAGCATGATCACGCAGCAACCGGTGCACGACACGCCACAACCCGAAGACACGCCGGAGCCCGACGTACACCACACGTCGAAAGATCCGTTTTGCAGCGACCTCGAGGGCCAGCGCGGCCTTCACCTGCCGGCCGAGTTGTTCGCCATCATCGAGTCGGCGCTGCGTCACCACCAAGGTCTGAGCGTCGACGCGCACCGCGATACGCTCGCCCGACTCTACAGCTCGTTCAGCGAGGTCGCCGCAGCCAATCCGCACGCTTGGCGTCGTGAACCGGTGCGCGCCGAGGAGATCCGTAACGCCACGCCGAAAAACTCGATGCTGGCGTTCCCCTACACCAAGCGCCACTGCACGCAGTGGAACGTCAACCAGGCGGTCGCCATTCTCGTCTGCTCGGCGGCACGGGCGCAGCAATTGGGATTGGATCCGAGCGGCTGGATCTACCCGGTATCGGCGGCGGAGTCGAAGCATGTCGTCGTGTTGGCGCAGCAGCGGCAACTGTACAGCCATCCGGGCACGGAGTTGTGCGGCGAGAGGGCGCTGGCCCTGGCCGGCATCGCCCCCAAAGATCTCAAAGCCGTCGAGCTCTACAGCTGCTTCCCGGCGGCCATTCAATCGTTCGCGTTGGACTTGAAGGTCGACGGAGTGTGCCCGCTGACGGTGACTGGATCCATGGCGTTCGCCGGCGGGCCCTTCAATCACTTCAGCCTGGAAGGTGTTGCACGCATGGTCGAAGTGTTGCGCGAGAACGAGCCGGAACAATCACCGGCGCGGCGCTTCGGTCTGGTTTCCAACCTTAGCGGCATCTTCGGCAAGCAAGCCTGCGTAGTGCTTTCGAACCAGTTCGGTGAAGCCGGGTACGGCTACGAAGACGTTACAGCGGCCGCTGCCAAAATCGATTTGCCGGTACCGCTCGACGGCGAGTACGCCGGTCCGGCAACCATCGCCGGCTACACCGTGATGTTCAACCGCGACGACCCGTCGCACGCCATCGCCATCTGCGACACGCCGGAAGGAAAGCGCACGGTCGCACGGACAGAGGACAAGGCGCTGCTCGTGGCGATGACCCAAGAAGAATTCTGCGGCCGGAAGATCGAGGTCAGCCGCAACGGTCGGTTTTCAGAGAAATGATGAGGCTGCTCGAAAAACGCGGCACGCTGGCTCGCGTTGGGCCTTTGCTCCCACAGCGGTTGTGCTTGCTCTAGACTGCGGCGCAAGGATAGCTGTTCGTCCATGCCCCGCTTCTCGAAGCTCGTGTCGGCCACGGTGGCCATTGTGGTCGCCCTGTTCGCGCTGCACGTGCAACTCAACCTGGGCGGCTGGCAGGCCTTCTTGAAGCGCTTCGGCCAGCAAGGATCGCGACGCGATGAGTTGGTTGTCGGGTTTCTGCCGGTGACCTGTCACTTGACCTGCCCCGTCACCAACTGGGTCAGCACACACAGCCAGCGCGGTTCGTTGTTCCGCTCCAAGAAGTTCACCGAGTTCGCGACGATGGCCGAAGAGCTACGGCAAGGACAGTTGCAGGCAAGCTTCATCCTGGCGCCGCTGGCGATGACACTGCGGCGCGAGGGAACACCGATCAAGATCGTCTACCTCGGTCATCGCGACGGCACGACACTCGTCGTCCATCGCGACTCGGACATTCGGCGCTTCGAAGACCTGAAGGGGCGCACCGTTGCCATCCCGCACAATTATTCGAATCAGCGCATCCTCTTGGCGCGCGAGTTGGAGAAGCGCGGCATGCAGCCGGACGATCTCAAGCTCGTCGTCTATCCGCCGCCCGAAATGCCGTCGGCGCTGCAGAAGCGCGCCGTCGACGCGTACATCGTCGGCGAACCGATGGCCGCGAAAGCGGAGATCGACGGTTTCGGGCGCGTGCTGGCCTTCACCAAGGACCTGTGGCCGAACTTCATCTCCTGTGTCCTCGTCGTACGCGAAGACCTCATCCGCGACGATCGTGCCCTGGTACAGGAGTTGGTCGACGGAATCGCCGCATCAGGCAAATGGATCGACGCACCGGGTGAAGATCTGACGGCCGGCGTGTACCGCGCCGGCGCACAAGGTTCCGATGACTCCAAGGTGGCGGTTCTGCCCGAGGACTGGAGTAGCTCGCATCGTATGCAGGCGGCGGCGATTGCGGCCCGCGAGGAGTACTACCACCAGGATCCGGAGCTGCTGCGTTTCGTCTTGTCGAAGCCACCCGACCGGGTTCGCTATACGGATCTCGTCCCTGCCCGGCGGGATTTCGAAGAGATCCAGCGCTACGCCGAACGGCTCGGTTACTTCCGACCGTCGTCCACGGACGATCCGTTCGGCTTCGACGACTACTGCGACACGACCTTCGCCGCCCACGCAACGCGTTGAACCGTGGGAAGCTGCATGCCTTCAGGTAGAATGTGGTGAAGCCGAGAACACGCGCTTTTTTGACACTGGCAGGCTGGGCACTGCTGTTGTTGTTGTGGCAGGTCATCGTCTCGCTGACGCGCCCGGCTGCGCTGCAACGAGTCGCGCTCGCCTTCTCGACGCCGCGCGACGGCTCGGTGTGTGTCGTCGTGCTCGGCACCGTTGGCGAGATGATGTTGCAAGAGCCGCTGTCGCTGGAAATCCCGGCGGCAGAATCGGAAGGCCTGCGACTGCGCGCTTGGATCAAGGCGTCGCAACCGACTGTTGTCGGCATGCCGCCCGAAGCGCCCGGTGGTGACACCCTGAAATCGATGCTGCAGACCGTGCGCCAGGAGTTCGGCGGCGGCCTCGAACCGGTTGAAGTGTCGCTGCCATCCGGCACCGACTCTTGCGCCGAAGCGCGGCGGCGGGCCGCCATGACGCAGAGCGCCAGGGCCATCCGTGCCGCCTGGCTACCGGACCCATGGGAGGCCAGCCGCGCGCTCATCGAGATGGCCGCGAACGGCGAACTGTTGCGCCACATCGTCGCGTCGGTGTTTCGCGTCGCCGCCGGCGTCGGCTTGGCGCTGGCGCTCGGAATCCCATTCGGGCTGGCCTTCGGGAGCTTCGCGTGGCTGAGCGCACCGGCCAACGCCGTGATTCAAGTGCTGCGACCGATTTCGCCGATCGCCTGGTTGCCGGTTGCCACACTGGCCTTTGGCGGCGGCGATCTCGCGGCGGTGTTCTTGATCTTTCTTGCGGCGTTCTTCCCGGTTACGGTCTCGACGGCCGCCGCGGTCACCAGCGTCGATCTCAAGTATCGCCGCACGGCCATCAACTTCGGCGTGCGTGGAATCGACCTGGCGCGCCGCGTGATCCTGCCGGCGGCGCTGCCCAGCATCCTCACGGCGGTGCGGATCTCGGTCGGAATCGCCTGGGTTGTCGTGGTTGCCGCCGAAATGCTGGGAGTCGAGTCGGGTCTTGGTTACCTCGTGCTCGACGCTCGTAACCAACTGCGTTACGACCGCGTCGTCGCCGCGATGATGACCATCGGCGCCATCGGCTTTCTGATCGACGCCGCGGTGCGCTACGTCGAGCGCATCGAGCTCGAGCGCCGGGGGCTGGCCGGCCATGGATGAGCGCGCCATTCGCATTTGCGCCCGCGGGGTACGCAAGAGTTTCCGCGACCGCAAGGGTGAAGTGCGTGTTCTGGACGGCATCGATCTCGAAGTCCGCGATGGCGAGTTCGTCGCCATTGTCGGCCCCTCGGGTTGCGGCAAGACGACGCTGCTCAACTGCCTTGCCGGATTCGAGCGCATCGATGGTGGAACGATCGAAGTGGACGGCGAACCGGTCCGCAGTCCGTCGCCACGTCGCGTCCTGGTATTCCAGGAATCCGCGATCTTCCCGTGGCTCAACGTCGCCGAGAACATTGCGTTCGGCGTTTCGAGCGCGACGCCGCCCGAGCAGATCCGCCGCACGGTGCAGCGCTACGTCGACCTCGTCGGCCTCCGAGGCTTCGAGCACGTCTATCCGAATCAGCTCTCTGGCGGCATGAAACAACGCGTCGAATACGCCCGCGCCTTGGCGGTGGAGCCCGACGTACTCTATCTCGACGAGCCGTTTGGCGCGCTCGATGCGTTGACGCGACTCGAGATGCGCCGCGAGATCGTGAAGATCTGGCAACAGACGCGAAAGACCTGCGTGCTGGTGACGCACGACGTCGAAGAAGCCTGCGAGCTCGCCGACCGCATCGCGGTGATGACCCGCTGCCCGGCGACCTTTGTCGACGTCGTCGTTAATCCGCTGCCGCATCCGCGCGATCCGGACGGCAGCGAGCTGCGCCTTCTCCGGAAGCGCCTGTTCGCCGCCCTGGGCGTCGAGCGCAGAGTTTAGGTGCAGGCACATCGCGGTCGATCTGCGTCAGGCTCGACGTGCGCATCGTCCGATGCCGTCCCTTGAGCCGCAATCCGACGAAGAGTATGTCGTGGCGTCCTTATGATCCGGGGGCTCGGACGATGAAGTCGGTATTGAGATGGTGCGCAACCGCAGCGCTGTTGCTGTTCAGCGCACTACCGTCTCGGGTTCTGGCGCAGGGATGTGTCGCGGCCCGCTACAATCCCACCTCGCCGCTGTTGGAGGGCTGTGCGAACTGTACGCTCATGGCCAATGAGTGGTTGGCATCGGTGTCGTACCGCTGGTTGCACTCCGACTCCGATTTCCGAGGCGATCAGGAACAGCATCGGGTCGAAGCCGAAGATCCGGTGAGCAACGAAATCCACTCCATCGACCTGTCCGTCGCGTACGGAATCACCGATCGTTGGAGCGCTACATTCTCTCTGCCGTTTGTTTCCGGCGACCGAACTACGAAATACGAACACGACGGAATTCACCAGCACACGATGCACGCCGGCGGCTTGGCGGATGTCCGTCTGGTGACCGACTTCTGGCTGCTGAATCCCCACGAATTCATGGACGGCAACATTGCCCTGGGCATTGGGCTCAAAGCACCCACCGGGGATGACAAGGCGTCCGATGTTGCGCACCGCGACACCGGCCCGGTCGTTCGTCCGGTGGATCTGGCAATTCAGCCGGGCGACGGCGGCTGGGGAGTCATTCTCGAGGTGCAGGCGTATCAGAAAATCTACCGCGGTTTGTCGGGGTACGTGTCGGGTTCGTACTTGATGACGCCTCAGGAGCAAAACGGCGTCGAAGTACCCTATGCCGACCAGTTCGAGGTTCCCAGCGCTCTAAAGCACAACTCGATTGCCGATCAGTACCTGGGCAGGGCCGGCGTGAACTACAGCGTCTGGCCGGAGCAAGGATTGGCTTTGTCACTGGGCGTGCGCGACGAGGGCATTCCGGTGCACGACGCTATCGGCGGCAGCCTTGGTTTCCGCCGCCCCGGCTACGTCGTTTCTCTCGAACCGGGGTCGACCTGGTCGCACGAGCGTAACGCCATTTCGATCACAGCCCCGGTCGCGGTCTATCGCAACCGCGAACGCAGCGCCGCCGAAGAGGCCGCGGGATACCCCGGCGGCGACGGCACGTTCGCAGACTTCTTGGTCATGGCAAGCTTCATCCACCGCTTTTGAACCACACGCTTGCGCTTCCAGCCGTCGCGCCGCTTCAGTGGGCCGTCAGGTTGACCATTCCCAGCCTGAACGCCGTCGCGCCGTTGATGCCCGTGAAGCGCACGCCCTTGACGTTGCGCACCAACGGCGACGCCAAATTGCGACCGTTGAACGTGACGTAGATCCCCTTTGCGGATCCGATGTACGTGCTCCACTGCGTCAGGTACGACCAGTTGCCGGCGCCATCCTGCACCTCGAGCTGCACGGCGCCCAGGAAGTTCATGCCGTTGTAGAAATCCGAGCCGGTCAGCGCGATCTGCATGCTGTTGAGATCGAGCAGACCGCCGTTGGCGTTGTAGACTTCAATCGCCGGCTCGTTGACGTTGAACCCCGTCGCCGACGGCGCCGAGGTCGGGTAGGTCGGGATAAACTGCAGCGTGAACAAGTTATCGCTGGTCTTCTGCACGCAGAACGCGACGGATGTACAGTCCAGGGCACCGGCTGTCGTGAAGGTCTCCTGGGTTGCGTAAGCGCTGCTCACGGCGGCGAGCAGCAAGGTGATGGCACTGGCAATCTTCTTCATTATTTTTTCTCCTGTTGTCTTGAGACTTCTCTTGAACACTCGTTGTTGAGCGCGGTTACCTGCACACGAGGCCGCGACCCATGGTGTGACAGGTCGCAATCGCACCGCTGCGAGACATGCCCGATTGAAGCTCCGTCAACGTCATCGTGACCGGCCCGGAGAACGGTCCGGTAATCGACAGCTTGTCGAGCGAAGCCGTGAACGCCCGGCTGCGGTTCGTTCGTGTGGGGCCGAATCGTGCAGTCGCCGTTCGGCCGGCACTGACACATTCAATGATCGGGCCGAGCGCCCTGCAATCCTGCGCCGTAAACATCCGAATTTGATCGAGGCCGCCGGCTTGAACGCGGATAACCAGGCCGCCCGATGTGTCGATGGCAGCGGCATTCGCCAGGCTACCGGCAAGCGCAACGGTACCGTTGCTCGCGCTGGCAGAAGCAGCCGGACGAATCCCAACCAGGGAAAGAGTCAAGCTTCCAGCGCTTGGAGTGTTGGTAGGCACCACGGTATTCGTCGGCGTACTCGTCGACACTGGAATGTTGGTCGGCGTGTCGGTCGGCAAGGGGGTGTTCGTCAGCGAATTTGTCGGCGGCGGCGAGTTGGTGGGTGTACTCGTCGGGAGCGGCGTATCGGTTGGCGTGTTGGTCGGCGGCGGCGTATTCGTCGGCGTATCCGTCGGCACTGGAGTGGACGTCGGGGTGTTGGTTGGCTGCGGCGAGTTGGTTGGCGTACTGGTCGGCAACGGCGAGTTGGTCGGCGTAGCGGTCGCCGCACCAACGACCGGAACGTTGTAGGTGAGGGTCTTCGTGCTCGTGCCACGGAGGCTGTCGTCTACCGTTACTTGCACGTTGAACGTCCCAGCGCTGTTGGCAGTCAGCGACAGCGTATTGCCGACGAGCGACGCGTTGAGTCCAACGCTGGCGGACACGGCGCTCCAACGAAAAGGCGTCGCACCACCCGATGCAGTGAGGTTGGCCAACGTCGCGACGTTTTTGACGCCATCCGGAATCGCGATGTTGTCGACGGCGACGGCATCGACGACGGTAAGATTGAATGTTGCGTCGACGGCCGGCTGCGCCGGCTCGACCAGGTCGGTGGCGTGAACGGTGAAGGTCGACGTGCCTGTGCCTTTCGGGATGCCACCTTTGAGCACGCCGGTAAGCGAATCGAGGGTAAACTCATTGCCGAGGTCGGTCGCCGGTAGCGTCCCTGCGCCGGAGAAGGCGATGGCGTATGGTCCGCCGCTGCCGCCGAAGATCAGCGGACGGTCCGGATACGGAACACCAACCTCGCCGTCGACGAGGTTCGCATCGTTCGCGGAGAGCGGCGTGGCGACATCGGCGGCGGCCATTTGCGCGCCGATGTACTCGCCGACGACGACCAGCGAGCTGCAATCGACGTTGAACCCGGCGTTGAAGCCGACCCCGTGTAGGCCGTCCGCCGCGACACTGGCGCAAATCGCTTCGTTGGTGCCGGTGTTGGGACCATTGGAGGAGTTCACGTCGTACGGACCGACGTACTTGTAGAACTCGTAACGTCGGGTCACCGATTCGTTGCCGTTGCCCATCTGCTTCGAAGAGGTAAGCTCGTTGGCGGTGGGGTTCATCGTATCCGTCTGCAGGATCTGCCAGGCGATCTCGGTCACCGCGTTCGCATTTGGGACCGGACCAAGGTTGCCTGGAACGGCCTCGTCGTCGGACACCAGGCGGTGCAGCTCGGCCTTGTTCGGTGATTCGGTTTCGAAAACCTTGGCCCACACGGCCACACCGAACTCGGCGTTGGGCAGATAGAGAACCGGAACGACGGCTGGCGGCGGCGGAACCGGAATCACCGCCGCAACCACCGGAGCAGGATTGACGGCAGGATTCGGAGCCGGATTCACACTCCACACCGGCGCCGGAATGGTCACCGGATTTCCTTGCGCGATCAGACTGCCGGGGGTAGCCGGATCTTCCTTCATCCACCGGTACACCGTGTTCGACGGATTCTTCAGAGTGCCGACACCGAAGTGCTCGCAGCCGCTGGTATCGTACGGCTGGCCGTTGACGGTCATGTTCTTGAAGCAGAGATGACCGCCGGTATCTTTGAAGCCGAGTGGTGCAACCGGCGTCGTCTGCGTAAACACGTGATTGGTCTGGTCGTACGAGCTCATCCAGCGCACAAAGGTTCGTGGATGCGACACGCCTCCGACAACAAAGGAATCCTCGGTAATCTTCGGAGCGCCGTAGCGCTGGTACTGGAAGGTGTAGGTGACGTCGCGCGACTGGATATCGTCGAGCTCGATCTCGAACCCATTGCACGGAGTACCGGTATCATTGACGGCGTCGAAGTTGCTCAACGCACCGAACATTGTACCTGCTGAGGCACGACAAGCGACGAGCGCGAATGTCGCCGCAATCATGCCGATCATACTTTTCTTCATTACGTCCTCCTCGATTTCTTCGCCGGAGCGTCGCGAAACACCTTGGCGCCGACAAAAGGTGGCAACGCAGGATTCGCGCCAACACTCGGCCAACGTCGAGTGTCGGCCATTTGCTGCGCCGGCACAGGCATCCGCACCTGGCCACGCAAGTCTCTTCACGCTCCAAAGCATCCAGCGCAGAGGCTTGCAGGAAACGAAAACGCGACCGATGTGACAAAGGTCAGGCGGCTTGGCCGGGATCGATCATGACGCTCGGTTGAATGCTCGGCTAACCACAAAGATGTGGAACATTTGGCGACGGAGTTCGCGCCAGCTGAACGCGAAGCGCCGGACGAGGTGTTTGCCAGAAGACAAAAGCTAGCGGCAAATCCACTCGTCGGAGCGTTGCTCGACAGCTTCCCCGAGCCGGCGGTCATCCTCAACCAGCAGCGCCAAATCATCTTCGCCAACGACAAGCTTGCCGGTCTGTTGGGAAAGCGTCAGGAGGCCTTGATCGGCCTTCGGCACGGCGAAGCGTTCGAATGCATTCACGCGCGAAAGCGTCCCGGCGGTTGCGGCACCACACGATTCTGCCGTCACTGCGGTGCCGCGAGATCGATCCTCAACAGCCAACAGACGACCCAGCCGGATGTGCAGGAGTGTCGAATTCAGCGCCGCGTCGACGATGAAACAACCGCCTTGGATCTACGCGTGTGGACGACGCCGGTGGCCGTCGATGGCGAGCCGCTAATGGTTTTCGCCATTCATGACACGACCGACGAAAAGCGCCGGCAAGTGCTCGAACGCCTCTTCTTTCACGACGCTCTCAATGCCGTGGCCGGGCTCAGCGCAATTCTGGAAATGCAACCGGCGCCTGACAGCGACGAGTCGCCCGAGCTCGGCCGAATGGCGCGCGAGTACGCGCAGGATCTCGGGGAAGCCATCCAGTCGCAGCGCGACCTGGCGGCAGCCGAACGCGGCGACCTGCTCGTGCATCCCGAAACGATCCGCGCCGCTGATATCATCACCCGGCTGCGGATGATCTATTCCTGCCATTCAATCGCCGAGGGCAAGCAGATCATCGTCTCTTCGGAGGCGACACAGGACACGGTCCGATCGGACAAGACGCTGCTCATTCGTGTGCTCAGCAACTTGATCGTCAACGCCCTCGAGGCATCAGCGCCCGGGCAAACGGTGACCGTCTGCTTCCGCGACAACAACGGGCCTACGTTCACCGTACACAATCAATCGGTAATGCCCGATGAGATCCAGGAACAGATGTTTCAGCGATCGTTCAGCACCAAAGGCGGCAGAGGACGAGGAATCGGAACGTACAGCGTCAAATTGCTGGTCGAGCACTATCTCGGCGGCAAGGTAACCTTCTCGTCGACGCCAGCCGAAGGGACGACGTTCACGGTTCGTCTGCCGCAGTCGCTTGCAGGAGTGTGAAGCTACTCGCGCACCAGGACGTGGATCTGACCGCTCGGCGGCGCGAGCCAGCGCTGAAACGGATAGGTTCGCAGTGTGCGGTAACCTCGTACCGAACCGAGGGTGATCATGTACTCGTCGTCCTCGACCCAAGGGTTCTTGTCGGGATGACCGAGCGTGCCGTAGTGGTGCGAGGCATTGAACTCGAAGCCGCCGTCGATTTTGTCGGGGCTGATCCCATCGACATCGGTTAGCTCGCGCAACGCCACCCAGCGAGCACGATTCCACGCCAGATAGTCGTGCGTTGCAACCACGGCGAAGACGCCTTGCGCGACGATGCCAAGCAACGCAACCAGTGACAGCAGTCGCCAGGCCCACCTGAACAACGCCATCTTCGGTGCTTGTGCACCCCACGCCGAGTAGAGCAAAATCATTGGAAACATCGGAACGAAGTAGCGATCGAACGGCATGATGAGCAGCACGACGCCGTAACCGGCGACGAATCCAAGCGCCACCGCGGCGGTCAGCTTGGCCGTCGGTACGGTCTTGCGCAGCAACAGCTCAAACGCGCTCATCACAGCAATCAGGACAACCAGTACGCCACCGGCCATTCCCGCACGCGTCACCTGGTCCCAAATGCCAAACGGAGCGCGCGGCCAATTGTCGAGGTGGCGGAACTGCAGATCGGGCAGCGTCATCGGCCCGAGACCCAGGTCGGTCAGATTGAACCCCGGAGCGAAGGGCATGTTTTGTCCGCCGTGCGTCGCCCCCCACGCGATCCATGCCATCGCCGCAGCCGCTAGTAGGCCAAGCAAGGTGAAGAACAGGTTCGTCCGCAAACGCAGCGGCAGAAGCGCGATCAGCAAGGGCAGGCAGAAGAAGCCGATGTAGATCATGACGATGTGCAGGCCGTCGGCCACGGTGAGGGCGGATTGATAGGCGCTCGGATCGCGCAAGCGCATCAACACTAACTTCATCAAGCGGCCGTAGTTGGGACTGAGCTGCCCCGTGGCTGCCAGCCAGGCCTCAAAACGCTGCGAGGTGAAGTACGCCAGCCCGCCGGCGGCAAGAATGACCAACGCACTGCGGATGCCGAGCGTGCGGCTGAGGATGCAGCCAACCGCGAAGAGCAGCGGGATGACCAGCCCGAGCTGACGCGTCATCGTCGCCATCAAAACCAACGGAATGGTAAGCACACTCGTCACCCAGGAGCGCGTTCGAACCGAGTGTACGAAGCAGAGCACCGCCAACAAGAGGAACGCCAAGAATGGAACGTCGGTCATGAACGTGTTCGACGACTCGAAGATCAGGGGGTTGGTGGCAACCGCCAAGGCACAGAGGAAGGCGAGCCAGCGACTGGCAGCGACTTCGCGCCCCAAGCCGTAAGTCGCCAGAACCGTGGCCAGGCCGAGAACTTCGGTCGAGAACCGCAGCACGGTGAACGAGAATCCGAAAGGCAAGCAAAAGAGCGCGCCCCACAGGATTTGCGCCACGACCGCGGCGTCGGCCCAGCCGTGAATCGTCAGCACATGCTCTTCGCAGAGCTTCTTGACCGACGATCCCCACGCCCAATCGTCGTTCAGCGGGAAATCACCGATCGGGTTGACGGCGACGACCATCGCCACCCACAGCACGGTCAGTACAACGGGATAACCCCAGCGGACGTAGCCGCGTTCGGCAGCGGAGTCCGCAGGGAAACTGATCTCTGTTCCTGAGCGCACGCGGTTGGCGTACCAGACCTTGACCATCAGCGTCCAGGTCGCGGCGGCTTCCCCTGAACCTGACGCCGGACCGATCACACCACCTGCACCTCGCGCTGCTCGAAAAGATGATCGAGCCACAGCGATGTCAGCTTTTCGGAAGCCGAGTTCTGGCTCAGGCGTTGATGCAAGAAGTGGAAGTCGACGCAGTCCAGCGACTGATCTTGGTTCTCGCAGCTGAACACCAACTTTTCGCGCCCGCTCTGCGGATCGGTCTGGCGTTGTAGACATTGCGAGCAAACGCGTTTGAGCATGCATTGCATGGGCGAGTTGATCGAGCCGATCGCCAGATGGTCGGCACGCAGAAACTCGCGCAGGGTGGTGTGGCGCGCCTGGCGCACGGCGTCCATCATCCGGTCGGAGCCGATGCAAATCATGCGTTGCACGTCGGAGAGCGGCACGGCCGGCTCGCCGAGCTTGCGGCGGCCATAGGCTTCCATGGCCTGCACAATGTTGCCGACGACGGAACGATCCTGAGGGCGATGGACTTCGATCGGCGCGCCCTCGTCGACGCTCCAGACGACGATATCGCAACTGCCCTCGATGGCGCGGCGTTTCACCAGGTCGCCGGCACGTTTGTAACCGGCGAAGTAGACGACGCGGTTGTTGCTCGCCTTCATGGCAGCGGCGATGGAGAACAGCACGGCGTTGCCGAGTCCGCCGCCGACGAGCAGCACGGTTTCGCCTTCGGGAATCTCCGTGGGCGTACCGGTCGGACCCATGAGAACGATTTCTTCACCCGGTTCGAGCATGGCGCACAGGCGTGACGATCCACCCATTTCCAACACGATGAGCGAGATCAAGCCGCGGGCCGGATCGGTCCACGCGCCGGTCAACGCCAAACCTTCCATCGTCAAACGGATGCCCTCGACGACGTCGGCCGAGCCTTCGTAGTTTTGCACACGATAGAACTGACCCGGGCGAAAATTCCGCGCCGCCATCGGCGCGCGCACGATCACTTCGACGATACGGTCGGCGAGGCGGATGGCGTCGACGACCACGGCGCGCAGACCGTCGTCGAGGATTTCGGCGAAGCGTACCCAGGCGTTCTCACGTTCCGCTTGTTCGGCGAGATCCTGCGTCGCGACCTCCGCTTCGAACAGTTGCGCAATGTGGCGGTAGCCATGCCGCGCCGAGGCCATCGCCTTGACGACGTTGCCGGCGAACGCCGGATGGGCATCGCCGTAGTAGGTGATGTAGCGGCCGTCATTCTCGTACGAAGTGAAAAAGCCGATGCCGGCGCCGGACACAGGCTGCAGACGACGCTGGCCGTCGGCTGTCGTCTCCAACGTATGCATCGCGAAGCAGGCCTTGCGTTCGTCGATGCGGAAGGCTCCCGGGTGCTCCTTTTCGTAGACGATGTTGGGGCTCGTGCCGGCCGCGACCATCACGGCACGGGCGGGAAATGAAACGACCTCGCCGCTATCGCGCCACTTGCCATCCTCGAACACCATGCGCGTACACTGCAAGGCGTCGACGTGACCCGAGCCGTCGAGCACGCAGGCCTTCGGGTTCATGCACTCGGCAAAACCGATCCCCTCCTCCAGCGACTTGATCACTTCCTCGTGATTCAGCCGATACGCCGGCGAATCCTGCAGGCGTTTGCGGTAGGCAATCGTCACGCCGCCCCACGAGCGAACGAGCCGCGCAAAATCCGGCAAGCGCCCGGCGGCTTGTGCGGCGGCGCGTTCTGCCTGGACCATGCGTCCGTGCTCGAGCCAGGTGCGGACCGTCTTTGCTTCCTCGCTGTCGAGCCGCGTCCAAATCGCCGGCTCGCCGATGCGTCGCTTGAGTCGTTCGAAGCGCTCCAGCGTCTTTTCGACTTCGGTGACGTAGTAGGCTTGCAGCTCCGTGGCCGTGTCGATGGCCGTCAGCCCACCACCGATCACCACCGCCGGTAACTCGATCTGCAGATTGGTCAGCGAGTTCTTGCGGCATGCCCCCTGCCCTTGCAGTCCCATCAAGAAATCCGATGCCATGCGTACGCCGCGGGCAAGATTGTTTTCCATCGCGACGATCGTCGGGCTGCCGGCGCCGGCGGCGATGGCGAGGTGATCGAAGCCGAGATTCCACGCATCCTCGATGGTGAGCGTGCCGCCGAAGCGGACGCCGTCGAGCAAGCGGAACTTCTTTCTACGCATCAGAATGATGTAGTTGATGTCGAGGAAGTTCTTGTCCCAGCGCACGGTGATGCCGTACTCGGCGACGCCGCCGAAACCCAACGTCGGGCGCTCCGATAACGGACCGACAACCTCATCAAGGTCGCGAATCGGCCGTGGCACGCGCCGTTTGGCACCGCGCAGCTGTTGGGCCAAAGGTTCCACTTTGAGTCCTTCGATCCCGACCACGCCAAAACCTTCGTTGAGCAGGTGATGCGCCAGCGTGTAGCCGGCGGGACCCATTCCGACCACGAGCACATTCTTGCCGTTGTAGCCCAACGGGTACGGCCGGCGCGCGTTGATCGGATTCCAGCGCGTCAGCAGGGAGGCGATTTCGAAGCCGTACGGTAGTCGCAAGACTTCCGTAAGCACCCCGGTCTCGATCTGCGGAATGTTCACCGGATCCTGCTTTTGAAAGATACACGCCTTCATACAGTCGTTGCAGATGCGATGACCGGTCCCCGCCAACATCGGGTTGTCGATCATGATCACCGCCAGCGCGCCGATCGCATGCCCGTCGCGGAACAGTTGGATCATTTCCGAAATGCGCTCCTCAAGCGGACAACCCGCGAGCTCGATGCCGAGAGGATTGCACTGCACTTCGCCGGTCTTCGTGCGTAGCCCGATGGCGCAGGAGTCTTTGTCGCGTTCGTGACAGGTCATGCAATAGTGCGCTTCACGCAGATTTTCGCGGCAGCTGAAGCGCTGGTCGGTGAGATCGAAACCGTCGCGATGCCGGCGCTGGTCGGCGGGGCCCATGAAGAACTCGGATAGATCGTGGCGCGGCCAGACACGCGGCACGAGGTTGTCGTGGTCGACTTTCTGCGGCACATGAAAGCAGGTGAACTGCTTGCGGCGTTGCGCCAGGGCAGGGTGGAAGGCCAGGGCGCGGGCCCACGACTCGACGGTCGCCAAGCGGCTCTTGGCGGCCGCCAGCGACGCGGCGTCTTGGCTTGTCTTCACCAGCTCCTGCAGTGTCGTAGTCACCGATGCCAGCTCGCGTTCGGGGTCCGCCGTCAGTTCGGCGTCGGGCAACAACGCCGCGACAACTTCGCGGTAGCTGAACTCGAGCTCAACCGGATCCATGCGCACCACCTCGTCCTGCGATGGCGGCGTCTTCAGGATGTTGCGTTCGATGAATTGGCGTTTCCACTGGAATACCACCGTATCGCCGCGAACCCGTTCACACAGGGCCGCGTATTCTTCGTCGATGCGGAACAGACGGGCAACGAACGCACCCAGGTGTGGGGCGACGCGGATGAGCAACTCGGCAGCCTGCAAGCGCGACCAGCCTTCGCCCACGTCGCGCCGATAGCGCACAAGGTTGTCTGCGAGACTGCTGTCGCACTCGCGCAGGTCGGACAGAAACGCCCGGTCCAAAGCCTCCAAACGACGGACGCGATTGAGATCGGCGTACTTGAAACCAGCGACGCCGAGCTGGAGGTTCCAGGCCCGCGCTTCTTGGCGGGCGTTTTCGGGAAGATGCTTCAATGCCATTCGAACACCTCTTTCCCTATGGTGCCCGAGGATCATGGCTAGTGCCAGCTATGCTAATCGATGAATCGATCTACTATCAGCATTGATTGATCGCAAAGCTGGGCGGGGATTGGAAGCTCCATTTGCGGAGCGTGAAAATGTCAGGTAAACAGCGCTGGCGTTGTGGAGAAAAGGGCCGTTGATGCCGAAGATGATTTTCGGGGGGAGGCAGTGTTGAACACCTGGGATTCGGCCGCGATTCGAATGATCCGACTCGCCGCTTTGCTCGCGGCATTGTTGCCATTGGGTGCGGTGGTTTCCGCCTCGAAGGCGTACGCAGTTTGCAATGGCACGTGGACCGGCAATGCCGGCGACAAGAAATGGGAAACCGCAAGCAACTGGTCGGGCAACTGTGTACCGAACCACGATGCCACCATCCCTGACGACAGTTTTGTGATCACCATCAGCACGCCTCAATCACTGACCGGCGCCGTTTCCATTGGTGTCGGCGACCACCTCACTTGCGCCATTGGTTGTACCCTGACGCTGTCCACCGTCGGAAGTAACATTTCCAATCAAGGCTCGTTCTCCAACTTCGGTACGGTGAACATCTCTACCGCCGCAGGCGGATTCTTCAGCAACTCGGGAAGCACCTTTGAAAACGACGGGACCTTCACGATCACCATGGGTGCCGCTTCCTCGGGCGGTTTCTTCAATTCCGGCACGGTATTGAACCGTGGGATGCTCAGCGTCACCGCTGGAGCCTCCAGCTCTGGCGGATTCTTCAATGATGGCCCTTTCTCCAACTTCGGCACTGTGAGCGTCGGAATCGGCGCTCCCGGGTCGTCAGGTGGATTTTACAATTCAGACAACTTCACGAACCACGGGATGGTCAATATCCTGGGCCCCGAGTTCAGGTTTGCTAATTCCGGCACCTTCATCGATGCATGCAACGGAACCGTCAGCGAAGCTCCGACCAGTGGAAACCCTGTCTTGGAGATCTGCAGGTTGGCGCCGGCGCTCTCACCCTTGCATCGCTCAGGTGCGGGATTCTTTGCCGTCCTGTCCGGTCTCCTGCTGCTGGCTGGCCGACGTGCAATCCGCCGGGCGTGAGAATTGCCCAGCGAGCCGCTGCCTATCGACCTGATCTTCGCCAAAGCGGCATCCTGCGTCATTTGGAATCGCTTCCGCGTGTGCGGCGACATCCGGCTGCTGCAGCCGGATGAACTATGAAATGAACCTTTTTCGTCTCTCCGGCGTATTACGGGGCGAGCACAAGGAGGCTCGTGAACATGAAACGATGTCCGTATTGCGCTGAGGAGATCCAGGATGAGGCGGTGCGTTGCCGCTACTGTCGGACGCGTTTGATCTCATTTGATGCCGAGCGCTGGCATCGCAGCTACCCCGGGGCGCGCCTCGGCGGCGTGTGCACGGCGGTGGCGCAGATGTTGGCGCTGCCCGTAGCGGCAGTACGATTGGGGTTCATCGTGCTGACCTTTTTCCATCTTCTCGGAGCGATCATGTACGTGGCCCTGTGGGCGGTCATCCCGCGGCAGCCAGGTGGAGAATCGCAACTCGAGATCCTGATGCAAAAGGTATTGGATCTCGTCGCCGGCTTGAGCGGGCGGCATCATGACGGTCCACCACAACCACCGGTTGTTCCGGATAAGCTGTAGTGCTGCCGATCGTCGGTCGGAAATGGTCGAACCCATGAGCTCTCAGCCGTCGACTGTCGCCGATCGACTCACAGGCAAAGGCCCAGGATGAACGTGCTATGCCCACACTATGGCAACGGACGAGGCCCTCGTCGTCGAGCTCGCAACCGGCAATGAGCCGGCGTTGTGCGAGCTGTTACGACGGTACGAGCGGCCGCTGTCCAACTTCATCTATCGCCACACCGCCGGCCGCGACGTCGAGGACATCTTTCAAGAGACGTGGCTGCGCGTCGTACGACAAGCCAAGCGCTTCGATCGCAACAAGCGATTCTCGACCTGGCTTTTCCAGATCGCCATCAACCTCTGCCGCGATTGGCATCGTCGCGCCCCGGAAGAAGCGAGCGCCGATCCGAAAGAGTCCGCCGACGCCTCTCGCCCGATCGATCGCGCCGAAGCGAGACTCGACGCCGATGCTCTGCTCGCCCGTTTGCCCGAGCCGCAACGCGAGGTGGTAATCTTGCGTTACTATCACGACCTCAGCGAAGACCAGGTTGCGGAGCTGCTCGACTGCCCGAAGGGAACGGTGAAGAGCCGGCTGCACAACGCACTTGCGCGACTGCTCGCTTTGACGAAAGAAGACAAGCCATGACCGAAGCCACCGACCGACACAGCGTCCTCGAAGCGCACGCCGGCGAATGCGCCGAATGTCGCAACGACGCCGCGGCGCTCGATCGGATCGGTCGGCTGCTGCAGAGCAGCGTCGTACGCGTCGATGTTGCGGCTTTGTCACAGCACACCATGACCCTGCTGCGGCCGGAACTTTCACGGCGCGCCCGCAGTCTTCTGGTGCGCCGCGTGCTGACGGCAACACTGCTGGCACTGCTACCGTTGCCGTTGGTCCTGATTTACGACGCCTACCTGCTCGACGCGTTCTACCAGATCGCCCGGCTGCTCTTGCCGGCCGCAATTGCTACGTACCTGGTCGCGACCTACGTGGCGTTCCTGGGTTTACTGTTCGGCGGCACCTATGCCGCGATTCCGCTGCTTGTCGCACGTCGCGCAACCGCGGCAGCAGCCTCCGGCGAGTGAGATTGCAATGAAACTGTGCCCGTATTGTGCCGAGGAGATTCGCGACGAAGCGGTGAAGTGCCGCTACTGCGGCAGCATGCTCGGCGGCTCGGCGCTGTCGACGCCGTGGTATCGCTTGCGGCGCGGCAAGATGATTGCCGGCGTCTGCGCCGGCCTCGCCGAGCGCTTTGGAATTTCCGTCACCGCCTTGCGTCTGGCTGTCGTAGTGTTGACCCTGCTCGGTTTCGGTTGGGGAGTGATCGTCTATGCCGTTCTCTGGGTGATCATGCCGTACAAACGGACCGATACCGGCCCGGCACACCTGCTCGTCCCACCAAGCTGAGAGCAGAAGTTCAGCAGGCGTGTGAGCAACTACGTCTCACCCGTCTCACCGCAGCATTCGCCGGAGTACGCTAGTCCGACTTCGCCTTGAACTCCTTCGCGGTGTTCACCGTAGGCGTCGAGAAGGTTGCGCCCCAGCAGGTGCCGAGCGAGGTCTTGACCTGCGCTACGACACTCGGAGCCGACTGCAACGGGAGCAGTGCAAATCCCGGGCTGTTCATCGCCTTCACCCGCACCTTGGCCTTGAGCGGCATCGTCGCGGCCTTCAGCGTCACGCCAGTGATGCCGTCGGGTGCCCCAGTCTTACTCCTGAATCTCCACCCCGCCGGTCCTGCGGTCCATGCTCCACCACCGCTCAACGACGGCGAGCCGGTCAGGGCAAGCACATACGTGTCTGGCCCGGTCTGGTCATAGACGCAAAGCTGAAGAAGGTCGCTCCCGCTGGGGTTGCCGAAGTCCGCCAGTGACACCACCGGCCCCTCGCCCCACTGGAACTGCGCCTCGTTTCCTCCAGATGTCCGCGTTCGCATGATCAACGACGCCCCCGCAGCCACATCCGGCGGTGTGCACGCAGGCCACGGGGAAATCGGATGGGTGCACATGCCCGCCGCGTCGCACACATCCGAGGTGCACAGGCTGCCATCATCCGTACAAGCCGTCCCCGCCGGCTGAAACGTACAAGTAACTGTGCAGCAATCGCCCGGCGTGCCGTTGGCCGCGCCGTCATCGCACTGCTCGCCCGGATCGAGCTTCCCGTCACCGCAGGCCGACGTCGCGGTCGATGGCGTGTAGGTGAATTCGTCCGCGGCGGTCGTGGCGCTCATTCCACCCACCGTAACAACGGTAACGTGGACCGTGTCGACCGCCTCTGCCGCGGGTGACACAGCCGTAATCGACGAATCGTCGTTCACCGTGAATCCGGCCGGGGTGTCTCCGAAGTTGACGGCGCTGACCTCGATGAAGCTCCTGCCGCTGATCGCCACCAGGGTCCCGCCGTCGACCGTACCACCGTCCGGGCTCAGGCCCGATACTGCGGGGGCAGCGACGAATGTGAATTGATCCGTTGCGCTCGCGGAGCTCGTACCGCCCGGCGTAGTGACCGTGACGTCGACCGTGCCCGCACTCGCCGCTGGTGAGACAGCCGTAATCGACGTGTCCCCGTTCACCGTGAAGCTCGGCGCGGCGGTAGCGCCGAAGGTGACCGCCGTGGCGCCGGTAAATCCTGTCCCGGTGACAGTCACACCCGTACCACCCGCAGCCGGCCCAAACGTCACGGACACGCTCGTTACCCGCGGCGGGGGAACGAAGGTGGACGACAGGCTGAGATAGGCACGATACGAGCAATAAGTGGTATCGCCGACCGTGCAGTTGGCCGGAAGCACGTTGACGGCGTTCAGCTGGTTATGGATCTCGTTGCCGAAGGAGTCGAAAGCAGAGAAGGTCGGGTCGATACTTGTCGGTGCACCGGCAGGAATGTAAGAGACCACCGTTCCAGTGTAGTCCCACGTTACATCGACCCATGCGGAGTAGGTGTTGCTGTGGTATCCCCCTCCTCTCCCACTTCCGCCACAACGGGTCTGCAGGTACACGTTCCCAGTGGGATAACCGCTCGCCGCATCGAATCCCGTCGCCAACGCCTGCTCCTGGATGCCGCCGCATGAGTGTCCGAGAACGGAGAAGGCTGTCGACTGGGGCAGCAAGAGAGACGTGCTCGAGGCGCCCAAGGCAGCGCTTTCGACGCCCACCGTGGCGAGCACTGACGCCATCGCGATCGCCGTGATCATCCTTTTACGCACCATGACTCTCTCCTTGCGGTGCCCCAAGTGCTCTGAACCGCTTCAGAGCGTCGGCAGCATCCATACCGCACCAAGCCGCAATCTATCACGGGCATTGGAGCTAGCGCGAATCACTTTTTTCACCTGCCACTCGCACCGGTATCCGTCGGCGATGGCGGGTTCACTGCTGGCGCTTGCGCGAATCACGTCGATCGTCCGGGGCGGGCCGCGCTGCGGGCATATCGTGCGGAACCCTCATCGGGGCAGCCGGTGCTTCCCGATACAGGCGATTGGCCGGCTCTCCGGGCAGGCCGCGCATTTCAGGATGAGGCTGAATGCGTTCGCGCCGTTCTGCCGGCTCGGCCGGAGCAAGCGGCGCGGGCGCGCGTTCTTGCTCACGCATGGGTTGGGGGTTGGGAGCCGGACGGACGGGAACATTCTCCTCATGCGGTGCAAGGCGCGGCGGCGGCTCTTGCTGGCGCCGTTCCAGTCGCGGGGCCGGCGCCGGGGGTGGCGCTGCGTGCGGCGAAAGCCGCTGCTGGTGATCCAGGACGGGTGGCGGCGCGGCTTCACGCTGCGGCGCCGGCTGAGTTGATAGGTCCGGCTGATTCGGTACGGGCCGAGGTTGTCGTGGAATCCGCTCGACCGGCTGGCGCGGCGATCCTCGATCCGAGCCGAACTGCGGCGGCGGCGCAGGAAGAGTGCGCTCCGCTGTTCCCTTTTCTCCATACGGAGCTCGTGGCACCGACAGCGCCGAGCGCGGTGCGCGCGGGCTAGCGACGATCCGCGGCGCAGCCACTGGCTGGTCGGGCACTTTGAGCCCTTCGGCTCGCAGCGGCGCCGACACGTCGTGCGGGTTGCGTGTCGCCACGACCCCCCGTCTTTCGAGGGCTGCCGGTGGTCGTCGGGCCGGCTCGGTCCTCGGACTCAAGCTGGCGGCAACCGGCTGAATCGGGATCTTGCCGTGCAATGGTTCGAGCTGCTGTGGATCGACCTGTCGGACGCGCACATGATCCGCAGCTCCGCGTCCAAATCGATCTTCGCGAACCGCAATCACCGCATCGCGCACACGAGCGTTCTGATAGATGTTGATGTTGGTCACGTTGATGACGGTGTTGCGTTCGATCACCGTGTTGTTGACGACGCGCGGGCCGCCCCAGCCGTGCCACGACGGAATGCCGATGAAGCCGGCAGGGCCCCACCACGGTACGATCGGCTCGCCCCACCCGAGACTGACCCATCCAAGCGCCGCACCGCCGATTCCGACGCTGACCCCAAAATGAGCGCCACCGAAGAAAGCAACCAGGGCCGGCGCGTAGATCGGCGTCGCAAGCAGGGGTCCCGGGGCCCAGCACCAATGCTCGCTGAAGTGAACCCAGCGGCCGTAATGAAACGGCGCCCAACCCCACGGCGCACGATCCACCCACGTCCAACCATAGTAGGGGTCCCAAACCCAGTTGCCGTCGCTGTAGGGCGCCCAGTCGGCGCCGATGCCGGTCGGTACCCATACCGAACCGTAGTCCGGTGTCACTCTCCACGTCCCGTAGTGGTCGAGCGCATCTACGCCATAGACTCCGGGTGGAACGTAGCGCGCGCTGACGGAGTCGATCAGATGATCGGTGCGGTCGTAGTTCCAGCGGTCCCAGGCGTCGACTTCCGGCGCCGCATAACCCTCGATCGTCGCTTGCTCGGCACCTTCGAGAACGACCTCTTCGCTCGGGCCGACAGTGGATGGCTGGCCGCCCGCGGGCGTAACGATCGCGTGCCCGCCGCGACGCGCAATCAACGTCGTCTGACTGCCACTGACGTCTGCCCGATAGTAGCCCGTGGCCTCGATCGAGAAGGTCGCGTGCGGTGTATCCAACTCGATCGTCTGTCCTGCCTTGAGGCTGCGCAGGTCCAACGCCACGGTCCCGCCGGTGACTCGGAACTGCAGAAAGTCGGGTTCCTCGTTGTCCAGCGCCACCTGCGTGTTGGCGGCACTACGCAAGAACGCCCGCGGCCCGATTTGGACTTCGAGATTGGATGCGTCGCCTGAGTACAGCGAATCGCCGGAAGCCAAGGGCGTATTGACCTGCGCCGCGGTCCAGTCCTCCGCGCCGGGTCGCCAAAACGACACCTCACCCTGAGTAAAGCTCAAGCGCGGCGGAGTCGTTTGGTGGCCCTGGGTGGGTGGGGGTTCCTGTGCTTGCAGTCGAGACGTGACGGCGAGGATCGAAGCAACGATCACGACTGAGCGCCAACTGCGTCGAGATAGACCCAAGAGAGTCGAAGGCACCATAATGCTTCCATGCTGCACCCAATTCCGATTTATGGCGAGATCCAACCTGCGTGAAAGGTTGACGTGGGCTTATTCAGCGTCCACCACCAAAACGGCAACGCCAACCCCCAGCACTTCCTGCGCGCTATCGCGCCATATCGCAAGGAGTGGCGGTGGCCGGCGCTCTCATGAGCCTCGATAAGTGTTTGGTGCAGACCGCATCTGACGCCGCTGTTGGAAACGAAGTCAGCTCCACTGCTCACGATCCGCACACCGCGCCCTACTTGCTACGCCGGGCGGTGACGTTGGCGCGGCGCTGCGACGATGGATTGGCCGCAGGAGGAGGTTGGGTGAGCGCTCGACGTGGTGCTCAGGGACTGCATCGTCGCGCCGCGGACACATGAGGGCGCCGCCAGCACAGGGCTCGCTAGCTATTCCGGCAGCGTGCGGAACATCTTCGGCCGCCGGCGGACAACGTCGAGCAGCGACAAATCGCTGCGCTCCATCTCGTAGCCTTGCGGATGAGGCGGGCGCAGCGGCAGGCCGAGAGCCGAGACGACGCGCTCATTCTGGTAGTAGCCGATGTAGGCGTGCAGCATGAGCGGGAAGATGAATCCCTGTTCGTTGAGCAAAGCACCTTTTTCGGTTTTGGAAAGCGCCGCAAAGCTCTGGCCGAAGCGGCTGCGCGCCTGAGCCTCGAGATCCGCCAACCCCTGTACGATCACCGGCCGCAACTCGACCGCCTTGCGCAATGCCGCGTCGACGTACGCGGCGACGCCGGCCTCGCCGGCTCCCGGAAGGTTGCGCTCGACGCTTGGCGGAATGATTTCGTCGAGGACGCTGGTCAATGTACGTAGCTCATCCGCCGAAAACGGACGCTCAAAGTTCTCTTCGCTCATCGTGCGGGCCGCTCCATCAATCGAACAAGTTGGCCAGATTCTTTTTCATCCGGTCACCGACATAGAGAGCCAGGGCTTGAATGGTATTGGTCGGATTGACCGCCGCGGAGGTTACGAAGACGCTGCCATCGATGACGAAGAGATTCTTCACGTCGTGACAGCGGCCCCACTCGTTCACTACCGACGTGTTGGGATCGGCCCCCATGCGCGCCGTCCCCATCAAATGCCAGCCGGCAAACGGCAGCGGCGCCTCGGCGATGGTGTCGTTGGCCCCCGACGCGACCAGCACCTCTCTGGCGCGGGCGACGCTGTGCTCGAGCATCTTGCTGCTGTTGTCGCTCAGCCGGTAGTTGATTTTCGGCGCCGGAATGCCGTCGGAGTCGACCAGCTCCGGATCGAGAGTCACGCTGTTGCCGGGCTCGGGAAGATCTTCGCAAATCACCACCATGCCGGCGGTGTGATTGAACAACTCGGAGTGCGCCCGGTGATGATCGGCACCCCACGGCATGCGGCCTTGCTGCATGCCCCACAGCGCCGTCGACACCGGGCCAAAGCCGCGTAGAATCTCGAACGAGTAGCCGCGCACGAAGCCGCGCGAGCGATCGGTTTCGTAGAACTCCTGGCTCATGATGCAGCAACCGGTCGGACCCTTGTAACTGTCGAGCGGCTCGTCGAAGACGCCGGTGACCATCGCGTACGGATGAAACATCAGATTCTTCCCGACCAGGCCGCTGCGATTGGCGAGCCCGTCGGGAAATTGTTTTGAACGCGAGTTCAGCAACAAGCGCGGCGTGCCGATGCCGTTACAAGCAAGGACCACCACTTCGGCCTTCTGCTTCCGCTCGACGCCATCGGCGTCGTAGTAGATGACGCCGTCGGCCATGCCGTTCTCGCGAACGGTGATCTCACGTACACGGCAACGCGTCTTGACGCGGACGCCGCGGCGTACAGCCTCCGGCCAGTAGGTGATATCGGTACTGGCCTTTGCTCCTTGCCCGCAACCGAGCAGACACGTGCCGGCATTGATGCACGGGGCGCGGCCTTCGTACTCCTGCGTGGTGATGGCGCTGTCCGACGGCCACCAGTGCCAGCCCAGTCGATTGAAGCCACGGGCCAACGTCTCGCCGACCTTGCCGAGCGTCACCGGCGGCAGCGGCACTTCCTTCGCGGGGTAGGCCGGATCACCGGCCAATCCCGATACACCCATCATGCGAGCGTTGGCATTGTAGTACGGCGCCAGCAGGTCGTAGTCGATCGGCCAATCGTCGGCGACACCGTCGAGTGTCTTCACTTTGAAGTCGCCGGGATGAAAACGCGGAAAGTGTGCGGCGTAGAGGATCGTGCTGCCGCCGACGGCGTTGAACATCGACACGGCAATCGGCGAGCCGCTGTCGTTCACCGGATAGTCTTCGCGCCGCCCGCGGGTATTCGGACTGAGCCCGAAGTCGCCGAGTTGGCGCGCCTCCCAGTCGTTCGACATGCCCGGGTACTTCGCCGGGTCCATCCAGTCACCCTGCTCCATGCAGAGGATGTTCATGCGCGTGTCGGCGAGACTCCACGCCAACGCCGCACCCGACGCACCGGCGCCGATGATCAGAACGTCTACGGCTTCCTCTGACATCGAAACTCCTTGCTCGAATCGAAGCGCAATGGAACTACGCGCTTGCTACCCCGCAAGGGCAGTTACTGCAATCCGATCGCGCGAACCGTAGAACCGGTGCGGGACCTATGTCGCTTCGACGATATGGCCCCAGAGCGTGAAGTAGCGATAGCGCCGTGGAAACGCCCCAAACTTGATGTTCGAGAAGCCGGCGCGAGCAAAGGCTTCCTGCAACTCTGGGGCGGTGTAGAGGTTGGACTCCCACCACCGGCCGATCAACGGTCGCATCAGCCAATTGCGACGCGTGATGAACAGCAGCAGGCTGCCGTTGCCGTTCAACAACCTGCGCAGGCCGGCAAGTGCGTCAGCCAACCGTTCGCGCGGCAGGTACTCCATCATGGAGGCCGAGACGATCAGATCGTAACCTCCCCACGTCGCCTGAAGCGTGTCGAGCTGCAGGACATCGGCCGTTGCCAGCTCGACGCCTTCGATCGCGCGCCGCTGTAACGTTGCGCGGAAGTGCTCCAGCATCGCCGGAGTCAGATCGAACCCATGCAACGTTGCCGGAGAGAACCCCCGGCGCAGCAGCGCCTGGCGCAGCGCCAGAGTCACGACGCCGGTTCCACAACCCGCATCAAGAACCCGCAAGCCGGAACGTAGGAGTGGGGACTCCAAGAAGTAGGCACGCAGCGCCTGCGGATAGAAGACGAAGCGAACGAAGCGTACGTAGCTTGCGACTCGTTGCGTGAAGAGTTGCGGCACGTCGCGTGGCTGGGTCATGCGCCGAGTTGGTCGCGACGCGATCAGGAGCGCTGCGGCTTGTGCGCCCGAATCGTCAGCGAGCGGACCGTATCGGCGACCTGCTCGACGTTGATCCCGGCGGCTTCCGCCTGGCGCAACATCTCCGGCGGCACCATGGTGAGAGCCATCGCTCCGAAACCCTTGTCGCTGACGATTTCGATCTCGCCGAGACCAGCCGCGGTGATCGTCGCCAGATAGTGCTCGCGCAGCGCGGCGCCGGCAACGCAACCGGTCAACGCCGCCACATTCGCGGCGACCACTTCGGGCAATTTCTGATTGAGCACGACGTCACTGATCACCATGCGGCCGCCGGGGCGCAGCACGCGAACGATTTCGCGATACACCGCCGCTTTGTCAGGAACCAGGTTGATCACGCAGTTGGACAGCACGACGTCGACGCTCGCGTCGTCCACCGGCAAGGCTTCGATGTAACCCTTGCGAAACTCGACATTGCCGAAGCCGGCCTGCTGGGCGTTCGCACGCGCCTTGGCGAGCATTTCATCGGTCATGTCGACGCCGATGACCTTTCCCGTAGAACCGACGACACGAGCCGCCAGGAAGGCGTCGAAGCCGGCACCCGATCCGAGGTCGAGTACGGTCTCGCCCTCGCGCAACGCGGCAGCAGCCAGGGGTGCTCCGCATCCGAGACCCAGATTCGCCCCTTCCGGAACGGCCGTGGTCTCCTGTGACGAGTAGCCAAGGCGCTCGGCGATTTGCGCCGGCTGCGGACCGCAGCATCCGGCGGGATTGACGCTGCCGTCGCGGGCGATTTCGGCGTAACGCTGTCGCACCAGCTCGCGAACCTGTTCTGGCTTATTTCCCTGCGTCGTGGTCATACGGTTCTCCCTTCCTCTCGCCTATTTTCGCTGTTTGGCTTGCGCTGCCGGCGGGCAGCATAGGGGGATGATCGACCGAAACTGCTCGATCATGCGCTGCATGCGGGTCACGACGTTCGTCCCATCGAGCTCGAAGAACACCTGCCGCCCGATCTTCTCGCGTCGCACCACACCGGCGCGATGCAAGACCGCAAGATGGCGCGAGATCACCGATTGATCTTGCGGCACTTGCGCGGTGATCGTCTGCACGTCCGACCGGCCGCGGGCCGTCAGCAGCTTTACGATCTCGATGCGCGCCGGCTCGCACAAGGCGCGGAACAGCTCCGAGTCGACAATCGTCGCCAGCTCGTGGGCGGCACGTTCGCGACTGCGTCGAGTCGGTGGCGACATTGCACCGCAAGCTTTCATCACTCACAGGCATATATGCACATTGATGCATATGTCAAGCAAGATTTCGGCACGTGGAAGCAGAGGAAGGAAAATCGCCTCAACCTTGGCGACTGCGCGGTTGGCCGTACAGCCGGCGCAGCTCGTCCTTTGCGGCCTGTAGACAGTCGCGAGTGCTCCCGCCTTTTGTCGGCAGCGTTGTTGCTCTATTGTGCTTGGAATTGCCTTTGCGCCGCTTGGCTGGCGACGACGGCAACGGATGTCACCATGCCCCGCTCTTCGAAGCCGCTGCGACAGTCGCGCGTACCTGCCGGTCGAATCGAACGGCTGGCGCGCTTTGGCTGGATGTCGGGTGAGCTCGCCCTGGGCGCACTCACCGAGGGGATGCGCCGCATGGTCGGCGCCACGGTGCATGGCGGTCTGGTGTTCAGTGAAGCAAATGCCGAACGGCTCGCCAAGCGGTTGGCGAGCTTACGTGGCGCGGCGATGAAGATCGGGCAGATGCTGTCGCTGCAGGGCGAAGACATCCTGCCGGCGGAGCTGACTCGCGCCCTCGCCATTCTTCGCGCCGACGCCAACACCATGCCTCCGGCGCAATTGCACCGCGCCTTGAAGCGCGCCTACGGCAGCGGCTGGGAGGCGCTCTTCCGTCGGTTCGACGAAACGCCGGTTGCTGCCGCCTCGATCGGTCAAGTGCACCGCGCTCTGACCGCCGACGGCCGCGATGTCGCACTAAAGGTCCAGTATCCCGGGATCGCCCGCAGCATCGATGCCGATGTCGAAAACGTCGCCGCGGTCCTGCGGCTCGCTCGACTGCTGCCCGGCGACTTCGATCCTGCCGCTCTGCTCGCCGAGGTCAAACGCCAACTACGCCGTGAGACCGACTACAAGATCGAAGCGGGTTTGCAAAACCGCTACGCCGTTCTGGTGGCTGGCGACCCGCAGCTGCTGGTTCCGGCGGTGCACGACGAGCTCACAACCACGCGCATTTTGGCAATGGATTTCCTCGACGGCACACCGCTCGAGGAGCTGTGCGAGGACGGCGCAGCGCAGACGCTACGCGATCACCTCGGGTTGCTTCTCTACCGGCTCATGTTGCGCGAGCTGTTCGAGTTCCATTTTCTGCAGAGCGACCCCAACTTCGCCAACTACGTCTATCTGCCCGCCACCGAGCAGCTCGGCCTGCTCGACTTCGGCGGCAGTCGTGACGTCCCGATCGAGCTTTCGGCTCAGTATCGCCGGCTGCTCGGCGCAGCCGCGGCGAATGATCGCACCACCGTGCGTCAGGCGCTGTGCGACATCGGCTTCGCTCGCACGCAGGGAGACTCCGAACGGGCCGACGCGTTGGCAGAGCTGTTCTTGATCGGTTGCGAACCGTTCCGTCATCGTGGTGCATACGACTTCGGCGCTTCGGATATACCGGCACGCGCCAGAGAGCTGGGCCTACAGCTCGCAGCGAAGGGACTGCTGCGACCACCGCCACCCGCTACCGTGTTCCTGCACCGCAAGCTCGCCGGCATGTTCCTGCTGTGCGCCCGGATGCGAGCCCGCGTCGACGTGCGCACACTACTGCGGGTGGCAGATGCGGCCTAGCCGGCAGCGCGTGCCTCTTCCGTCGGTGCGACGTGGATGCGTGTCGGTTCGCCGGAGCGCATAAGCTCACGCCAGCGCGCTTCGGAGAGACACGCCGGCTGAGTCGAGGCCATGAAATCGCACAGGACCTCGACGAAGCGTTCCGGGTTCTCGCAATGCGGGAAATGGCCGACGCCGTCGAAGATGACCAGACGGCTGCCCGGCATGAGCTCGGCGGCCGTCTCGGCGTGACTCACGGGGATAATCTGGTCCTGCGCACCCCAAACGATCAACGTCGGCACCTGCGCGGTCAGATACAGGCGATTGGCGGCGCTCACCGCTTGCCCGCCGAGATCGATGACACTGTGCAGGGTGCGGAAGAAGGCGCGCCGCGTATCCGCGTCGGCCAGCGAGCTGTAGCTGCGCCAGATCTCCTCGACTGCGGGAACGGCACGTACACCGGCGCTGTGCAACCACCCCGCCAGCCGGTTGCCCGCGTCGCGCAGGAGCGGCGCGCAAACGAGCGGGAAGACGAACTCCGCCCCGGGAAAGGTCAACGCCCGGAGCAGCAGGTTAACCTCGCGACCCAGACCACCGCTGTTCACCAGCACCAGACGCTCGCAGCGCTCGGGGAACTGGTAGGCGAGCTGCATGACCACGCCGCCGCCGAGAGACTGGCCGACGAGCGTCACACGTTCATGACCGAGGACATGCAGCAGATCGCGCAACATGTTGGCGTGCGCGCTCAGCGAGTATTCGCCGCGCCGTGGCTTGCCGGATTCGCCGTGCCCGAGCAGATCGGGAGCCAGAACCGTGAAGTGCTGCGCCAGGCCATCGACGACGTGGTTCCAGGTTGCCGAGCTTCCGGCCATACCGTGGACCAGGAGAAGCACCGGTCCTTCGCCACCGATCTGGCACGCGACTCTATGACCATGGATCGACAGATGCTCGAGCTTCATCTTATCCTCCGCGCACCCGGCGACGACGAGGAAACAGCGGGCCGCTCCGCTAGGTTAACAGGCCGCGAACCGCTGCCATAGGTGGGGGCGCCACCGTAGGGGACAATCTTTCTCCGAACACCGAAAACCGAGCGCAAGCCCGAAGCTCGGTCGGCGCCGAAACGGAAAAAATGGGCGACGTCGCAAATCACGATTTCGGCGGCTGCCGAGTCGTACTATAGGGTTGAGGTCGGTGGGCGCGATGAGGAGCGGTCTCGTCAGGGTTGTGGTGGTCAGCGTCGGACTCGCATGCGGGCTGGTTGCATCGCGGGCGGCAGCGATTCCCGTTTTTGCCCGCATCTACGACAAACCATGCGGAGCCTGCCACTCGACCTTTCCGCAGCTCAACCCCGAAGGCGAAAACTTTCGCACCCACGGTTTTCACGGACTGCAGCCGGCAATCAAACCGATCAACGCCGGCTCGGCGGTCGATTTGCCCGGGACGCTGCCGATCGCGCTGTATTTCACGACGGGTGAAGACCTCTCTCGAGAAGTTGCCGCCGGGCACAGTCCGATCCGCACGCATTTCAATCTCAATTCTCTCAGCGTTCTGGCCGGCGGCGAGATCGGGCAGCACCTGTCCTTCCTCGTCGACTACCGGCCGATCGAGATGGAAGCCGATTCCGGAAAGACCGAAACCTACACGGTGCCGTATCAAGCCTACGTCGTAGGCCATGTTGAGGGCGGCGGCTGGCTCGGTAACATCAGAGCCGGCTGGTACGAGCTGCCGCTGGGAGTGTCGCCGGCGATCCATCGACTCTCGGCGCGCCCGTACTTGATCTACGGCCTCAATTCCTGCGGCCTGTTGAGCAAGGATCCTCCGCACGGCGAGTGCGAATACGTTTCGGCGCTCTCCGAATCCCAAATCGGCCTCGAGCTCAACGCGGTTCATCCGAAAACCGGACTGAACATCGCCACCGGTTTCACCAACGGCAGCAACAACCGGCTCGACAATACCGCCAGCAAGGATTTCTATGCTCATGTCAGTCGTGCGTTCGGGAGCGAGCACGTCGGACTTTTCGTCTTCTACAGCCCCGACATCATCGGCGCGGGGACAAATGATCGGGCGCTGCGGATTGGCCCCGACATCGACTTCTACAGTCGGCGCTTTCGGCTGCTCGGGCAGTTCCTTGCCGGATACGACTCCAATCCAACCGGATATCACCAGTCGTTGCTCTACTACGGCGGTTTTGTCGAAGGAGACTTCCGACTCACCACGGCCCTCCTGACGTTGCTGCGCTGCGATATGGCTTGGATGCCGCAGTTCGACGATCGGCAAGCCGGCGGCGACACGCGTCAACGACGACGGCTGTGGGAGATCACCGGCGGCATGCAGCTTTCGCTCCTCCAGGATCTGAAGCTCGTCGCCGAGCTCACCTACGGAGAGAATCACGAGGGAGTGAGCAACGAAACCGAAAAGACGTGGGCCGGAACGCTGCGCCTGGTGACCGCGTTCTGGCCCTTTGCACCTCCGCTACCGACCAAGGAATCGATTCTTCGACTCGGTTCGTGAAGTGCTGGCTGCGGCTCCGAGCCCGCGCTCAGTGCTCACGGGTCGCGTCCTTGCAACCGCTCGGCTCAGTGCGGCAGGAAGGTGTCGAGGATCTTTTCCCGCGGCATGGCCTGCGGCGCCATGTGTCGCTGCCGTTCGCGCACCAGGCTGTCGAAGGTCGGTGGCGGATTCGGGTTGCGGTAGAAGACTCCGGTGTAGAGATCCTTGCCGTAGGTCTGCGCCAGGGCCATCGCTTTGACGCGATGGCTCGGATCGTAGTTGATCTTGGCCAGCGACTTCAGCCCTTCCTTGTGCGCTTTCAGCTGCTGGTTCGGATCGCCGAAGGTGACACACGGCGACTGCACGTTGACGAAAGCAAAGCCAGGAAAGCGAATTGCCTCCTCGATGACGGCCGTCAGACCGATCTGATCTGCCGGCGTCGATTGGGCAACGAAGTGAGCTCCATACCCGAGGACGTACAGCAGCGGGTTCACCGGATCTTCGAGGCTGCCCTCGGGCGACGTCACCGTATGAGTGCCGCGTGGTGAGGTCGGCGACAGCTGGCCTTTGGTGAGGCCGTAGATCTGGTTGTCCATGACGATGTAGGTAATATCGATGTTGCGGCGGATGGCGTGCGGCACATGTCCGCCGCCGATCGAAAAGCCGTCGCCGTCGCCGCCGGCAACCAGCACCAGCAGGTCGGGATTGGCCAGCTTGATCCCCTGGGCAATCGGCAGGGCGCGGCCATGCACGCTGTTGAAACCGTACGCCGTCGTGTAGCCGGGAATCCGGCTCGAACAGCCGATCCCCGAAACAAAAGCGATCTCGTGCGGTGACCGCCCGATGTTTGCGAGCGCCCGATACAAGGCGCTGAGCACACCGAAGTCGCCGCAACCCGGACACCAGATCGGTTTCAAATCGCTCTTGTAGTCCTTTGCTTCCAAAGCCCCGCTCGCGTGCATCGACGTTTCCTCACTCTTCAATCTTCGTGCGATCTCGACTTGGCCCCGGGCCACGGCTCACTCACGCGGCTGCAACGTCTCGCCGTAGAGGCGCTGCAGGCGCAACGAGGCGTCGCGCAAGCGCTCGACCACCTCGATCGGCTGGAATGGATTGGCGCCGGCGCGGGCACACGATTGGACTTCGGCAGGCAGGTCCACGTACATGCGAAGGATGCGGTATAGTTGCCCCTGATACGACTGCTCGACGACGAAGCCGGCGCGCACGTTGACCAGGAATTCACGGTAGGTCTCTTCCATCACCGGATAGAGCAGGTAGGGGACGAGCAGCTTGACGCGCAAACCTTCCTCACGCGCCATGTGCAGCGCCTCGCGGCAGATACCCGCGGTGCTGCCCCAGCTGATCAACGCCAGGTCGGCAAGCGGATCCCCCTCGACCTGAAAGAGGTCGGTGTATTCGCGCAGCGCGTCGAACTTGTGGAACCGCTTCTCGGTCATACGCAAATGCATCGTACCGCTGGCCGTCGGTGACCCGGCCTCATTGTGCTCGATGCCGGCCCCTTGGTACCCGCCTCCAGCCATGCCCGGGCAGCTAATCGGGCTGATGCCGTCGTCGGTGAGCCGGAAGCGTTGGTATTCCTGTAACTCCGCCGCCGTCGGTATGCGGCGCTGAACACACGGCAGGCGCGACGTATCGATCGGGTCGAACGACTCCTTGCGTTGGGCGATTTCCTGATCCGACAAAACAACAACCGGAGTTTGAAAGCGCTCGGCGATATTGAAAGCGTGGACGGTCACCGCAAACGTGTCGGCAACGTTGGTCGGCGCCAGCACCGGCCGCACGACGTCGCCATGCGCGGAAAACACCGCTTGATACAGATCGGATTGTTCGGTTTTGGTCGGCATACCGGTGGATGGTCCGCCACGCTGGACGTTGACGATCACCAACGGCAACTCGGCGATGCTGGCAAGGCCGATGATCTCCGTCTTCAATGACATCCCCGGACCCGACGTCGCGGTCATCGACTTTTTGCCGGCGAACGAGGCTCCCACGGCCGCACCGATGCCGGCGATTTCGTCTTCGGCCTGCAGCAGCGTACCACCGTACTTCCAAATCTCGCGACTGAGGAACTGCATGATCTCAGTCGACGGCGTGATCGGATAGCCGCCGAAGAACTCGCAGCCGGAGTAGATGGCGGCGGCGGCACAGATCTCGTTGCCGTCGGTAATGCGACGCGACGCGACGCCACCGTCGGGTCTGCCGATCGCGCGCGAATGGCGCAACGGATGCTCGGCAGCATACGCCATCCCGGCGTTGAACGATTGCTCGGCACCGGCGAGAACGGCCGCCGCCTTTTTCGCGAAGCGTTTGCGAATCCCCTTGAGCAGCGCCTCCTGCGCGATACCGAACCAACCGGCAAGCAAGCCAAGAACGACGGTATTCTTGCCGCGATCGCTGCCCGAGGCACGCTTCGCCATGTCGCCGATCGGTACGCTGAAGACTTCATTCGGCGCTACCCCGACGAGCGGCAGCGCATTCGGTTCCACCCCGGTGGCAGCGTCGTAGATGACGACCGTCTTGCCACCGACCGGCAGCTCACCGCCGAACTTCATGAAGTCGTCCCAATTCAACGCCACGGCCACGTCGAGCGTGCCGCCGGAATTGAAGATCGGACCGGTCGCCAGCCGCACCCGGCACGATGATTCGCCGCCACGAATCTGCGAACCGAAACTCTTCGTCATGATGACGTGGTAGCCTTCGCTGGCCGCCGACGCGGTCAAAGCCTCGCCGGCAGACACGATCCCGTCACCACCAGATCCCGCCATCCCAACAACTAAGTCGCTATTCATTCGCTCCTGATCCTCGATCGCAGGAGGGTCTCCCCTGCCCACGACAAAGATCAGCAACGCACGTGCCGGCGTATTCGACGCATTAGCAGGTACGCGCTACGCCGACGGCATTCCTCGAAGCAGGAATGTCCTAGTTTCTTTCGCGAGGGAGGGAATCGCCGATCGCGATTGATCCCGTGAGACACGGGTTGCGGCTGCCCTACAACCAGCCGCAGCCCGTATTCAAAGAAGCCTTCCGGTGTTGGCCTTTTCTTGACCCGGTTTAGTCTGGACAACCCATGACGGCCTTGGTCTCGAGGAACTCCTCAAAACCGAACTCGCCCCATTCGCGGCCGTTGCCGGATTGCTTGTAGCCTCCGAACGGTGCCGCGAAGTCGGGGCCGGCACCGTTCAAATGCACGTTGCCGGTGCGCAGCCGGGCGGCGACTTTCATGGCGTGGTCGGGGCTGCCGGAAGACACATACCCCGACAGACCGTACACCGTGTCGTTGGCGATCTTCACCGCTTCCGCCTCGCTGTCGTACGGCAGGATCGAAAGAACCGGCCCGAAGATCTCTTCGCGAGCGATTGTCATTTCGTTGCGCACGTTGGAGAACACCGTCGGCTTTATGTAGTAGCCCTTCGACAGACCGGACGGCAGGCCGGGACCGCCGGTTACGACCTCGGCGCCTTCGTCGATGCCCTTCTTGATGAGCCCTTGGATCTTGTCGAACTGGGTCTTGCTGACGACCGGACCGATGGTCGTTCCCTCGGTATTCGGATCGCCGACCTTCACCGTCTCCGCCGCCGCTTTGGCAATTGCCGCTGCTTCCTTCAGACGAGCCCGTGGCACCAACATGCGCGTCGGTGCGTTGCACGACTGGCCGCTGTTGGTGAAGCACGCGCGGACTCCGCCTTCGACGGCAGCCTTGAGATCGGCGTCGTCGAGAATGATGTTGGCTGATTTGCCGCCAAGCTCTTGTGCCACGCGCTTGACGGTATCGGCCGCGGCTTTCGCCACCTGAACTCCGGCGCGAGTCGACCCGGTGAACGACATCATGTCGATTCCGGGATGCGACGACAACGCCGCACCGACGGTCGGGCCGTCGCCGTTCACCAGGTTGAACACGCCCTTCGGCACTCCGGCCTCGTGCAGGATTTCTGCAAAAATGATTGCATTGAGCGGCGCGATCTCGGACGGCTTCAGCACCATCGTGCACCCGGCCGCCAGAGCCGGTGCGACCTTGCAAGCGATCTGGTTGATCGGCCAGTTCCACGGCGTGATGAAACCGCACACCCCGACCGGCTCTTTAATGATACGCGTGCCACCTTTGTTCTTCACGAACTCGTACGACTTCAACACTTCCATGGTCTGCATGAAGTGGGCGAAACCAGAAGGCGCCTGCGCCGCGTTGGCCAACCACATCGGCGCGCCCATCTCCTGCGAGATGGTTGCGGCAATGTCGCCCATCCGCGCCCCATAGGCAGCGATGATGCGCTCCATCAATGCGACGCGTTCTTCGCGCGAGGTCTGACTGAACGTCTCGAACGCCGCACGTGCGGCAGCAACGGCTTTATCGACATCGGCGGCGCTACCGAGACTGATGCGGCCCACGACTTCCTCGGTTGCCGGGTTGATGACGTCCATCGTCTTCGCAGTGACCGGCGCGACCCATTCGCCATTGATGTAGAACTTCAGGCATTCCTTCATTGCAGCCTCCCGTTTTTTTGATGTCGGCGGCGACCCCCGCGGGCTCGTACCCACGGCAACAACCGCCGCCGAGTCGTAGAGTGGACCGGGCGCATGCTTGCGTCAAGAAGCTTGGTGGACCGGTTCCAAGTGGCTGGCCACAACGGCTGCGCCAAAATCTCCGATCGAAGAATCCGTTTGACAACGCCCCTCGTAATGTCGTTTGACTATGCGGGGGCTTTGAATGAACCGCTTGATTACGATCGGCATCGTTTTTATTGCGGTGAATTATTGGCCGTCGGCGGCGACGGCAATGCCGCGTGGCTCGGCCGACGCGTACAAGGCACTCGCGTTCTGCCACCAAGCCGACGCAGCCATCGGCAGCGAGCGCACCCAACTCCTCGCCAGTGGCCTGCAACTCGCCGAACGTGTGCTGGTGCTCGACGAACGCGACGCAGCTGCTCACTTCGCCATCTTCTGTAACCTCGGGAAGCAGGTCCGTTTCTCCGGCCTCAGTTGGTCGAGCCTGCGGCACATCCGTCAGCTGCGCAACGAAATCGACCGCACCCTCGAGCTGGCACCGGAGGACCCGGACGCGCTGACGGCCAAAGGAGAGCTGCTGCTCGAGCTGCCTGGAATTCTCGGTGGCGACTCCGATGAAGGGGCTCGCCTCTTGCAGCGTGCACTCGTCGTCGACCCGGGCAATGAAGCCACCCGCCTGTTCTTGACACGCGCCGTGCGCTGACAGGCTACCAGAGAAGCATCGGCAGCCGGTTCGACGGGCCATTGTCGACTGCCATACCGAAACGGCGTACGAAGAGGCGTGCTTGACGCGCTTGTCATAGGCGCCGGTATGGCTGGGGTTGCAGCGGCACGTGCGCTGAGCCGCAGCGGGCTCAGCGTGGCGATCGTCGAGGGGCGCGACCGGGTCGGCGGGCGTGTCTACTCCGTACGCGACTTCTGCGGCGCGCCCGTCGAAGGCGGCGCCGAGTTCGTTCATACCAACGATGCCGAGATCTGGCCGGAGATTCGTGACGCGCACTTGGCAGTGCGTGCCTGCCCGCTGACCCGCAACAGCATGTTCAACCTCGGCGGCCGCACTTTGTGGTTGCCGTGGATTCTCCTGCACCCGGCAGTGTGGCCGTCGTTCGCGATTCTCCGGCAGATCCGTCGAGTCGGACCGGACGACATGTCGGCACGGACGTTCATCGAGCGTCACGGCTTCCGCGGCCGTGCACGCGTGATGGCCGAAATGACCCTCACCGCCCATCTCCCCGGCAGCATCGATGAGGTCGGCGTCCGCGGCTTGATCGAAGATCGCGTCCTCAACCTCGAAACCGGCTCCTATCATCGCCTCGCGAGCGGCTACGACACGCTGATCGCGCACATGAGTCGTGGACTCGACATCCGCTTCGGCTTCACGGTTGAAACCATCCGTTGGGCGGCGGACGGGGTGCATGTGAGCGCCAACGACGGACGCGGGCTCTCCGCACGCGCCGCCATTTCGACCTTGCCGTTCGGCGTGCTCAAGGCCGGCCGCGTACAGTTCACGCCCGAGCTGCCGGAATCGAAGCGCGCCGCCTTCACACGCATCGAAGCCGGTCCGGTCTCCAAGGTGCTGCTGCAATTTGCCGAGCCGTTCTGGCCGCGCTGGCTTTCCAACCTGGGGTGCGGAACCGGTCCCGCGACGCTCTACTGGCCGGTGTTCTACGGCGCCGAAGACCAGCCGGCCGCGCTCACGGCGTACTGCACCGGACCTCGTGCGCTACGCTTGTCGAAATTGAGCGAAGGCGAAGCAGTCGACGTCGTGCTCGCCGACCTGCAGCGCTTGTTTCCGAAATCCAACCCGCGCCAGGCATTGATCCGGGCACGACGTATCGACTGGGGCAACGATCCCTTGGCGCACGGCGGTTACACATTTCTGCGACCCGGCGGTTGCGGCGCCCGTACGCAGTTGGCCGCCGCCGACACCGGGGCCTTGCTCTGGGCTGGGTCGGCAACTGCGACATCAACCATCGCCGACACCGTACAGGCCGCGTACACGAGCGGCCTGCGAGCTGCCGATGAGGCGCAGCGATTTTTGGGGGCACTGCAGAACTGATGATCGGCGATTGGATCATCGACGATTGAGAGCCGGGAGTCGTCATCAATCCAATCGTCAATCTGCGCTCCGATCGCCGATCGCCCGCCCGCCCCGTCCTTTACCCACCCAGCCGCTCCGGCTATACCCGCCCGTCGGCTTCGCCCGCCGGCTGCAGAAAAACTTCGATAGAAACGAGCTTCCGATGGGACGCATTTTTGAGACCCGCAAGCACACGATGTTCGCGCGCTGGGACCGCATGGCCAAGCAGTTCACGCGCATCGGCAAGGAAATCGTCATCGCGGTGAAAGCCGCCGGGCCCGATCCGGAACACAACCCGCAGTTGCGGCGCGTCATTCAGAACGCCCGCGCCGTCAACATGCCGAAGGACAAGGTCGAGGCAGCGATCAAACGCGCCGCCGGCAAGGACACTTCCAGCTACGACGAAATTCTCTACGAAGGATATGCGGCACACGGCGTCGCGGTGCTGGTCGAAACCGCAACCGACAATCCGACCCGTACCGTTTCCAACCTGCGCTCCATCTTCAGCAAAGGTGGCGGCAACCTCGGCAGCAGCGGCAGCGTCAGCTTCCTGTTCAAACGCATGGGCACGTTCCGGCTCGATGCGACCGGGCTCAACCAAGAAGAGCTGGAGCTCGACCTGATCGATCACGGCCTCGAAGAATTGGGCGAGACCAGCGGCGAAAAGGGCGAACCGCAGGTGTTGATCCGTTGTGCCTTCGCCGACTTTGGTCGGCTGCAAAAGGCACTCGAAGATCGTGGGATCAAGCCGATCTCCGCCGAGTCGGAGTACATCCCACTGACGCCGGTCGAGCTTCCCGAAGAGCGAGCCAAAGAAGCTCTGAAGCTCGTCGATTCCGTCGAGCAAGACGACGACGTGCAGAAGGTGTTTCACAACCTGGGATGACGGCCGTTCCAGTCCGCTGAAGACGACAGACTACGGACTGCAGAAGGGTACCTTCGCCACGTTTGAAGATCCGTCTGTCGTCCGTTCTGGGGTTTGACGTTTCCACATGATCTAGATCATTAAATCACCTGACCTTTGCTTTCGGTAATCTGACCGAAGTGCTAGGGACATACCCAGGGGAATTCCCGTATGATCGACCAGCAGCCCCTGGAAGAGCGATTGCACGCGCTCGAGCGCAGGCTCGAAACGCTCGAACGGCTGCTGGCGGCGGGTGTGCCGGGGTTGTCAGCGGCGCATTCCGCCACCGAGATCGATACCCGCGACTCGTTGATCGGCACGAGCTCTCTGGTTTCCATCGCCGGCCAGGTCGGGCGCACGCTCATGGTTCTCGGCGGAGCGTTTCTGATCCGCTTCATGACCGAGTCGACGCTGCTGCCGCAGATGGCGGGCACGTTGGCGGGGATTGCGTACGCGCTTGTCTGGGTCGCGTTTGCCGATCGTGCGGCGCGCCGCAACGCCTACGAGAGTGCCACCTTTCACGGCGTATCGGCAGCGGCGATCGGCTTCCCACTGCTGTGGGAGACGACGCTCACGTTCAAGTATCTCACGCCGCTGCAGAGCGCTGCCGCGGTGACCGTCTTCACCGCCCTGCCGCTGGCAGTCGCCTGGCGTCGCGAGATGCGCAGCTTTGCCGTGGTGATTGCGGCGCCAGCAGCGATCACCATGTTGGCGCTCGGTTTTGCCACCAGTACTTTGCCGCCCTTTCTCGGCGCGCTGCTCGTATTGGCCCAGGTCTCGCTCGCATTAGCCTACGGCCGCGAGTGGTACGTCCTCGGGGCATTCGTAGCGATCGTTGCCGACTTTGCCATCGCGCTCGCGACGACGGTGTGGCTGTACCGTCCGCACGACGGCGCCGTTGCGTCGCTTGGAGCCGTCGGTTTGTCGCTGGCGCAGGTGGCCCTCGGCGGAGTCTATCTCGGCACGTTCTCGCTGCGGGTCTTTCCAGGCAAACGCAACCTGGCACTGGCGGAGATCGCACAGGTGGCCGTCGTCCTCCTCATTGCCCTCGGGGGTTTCGTTGGAACAGCGTTGAGACTTCCGGCGGCGCAACCGTTTCTGTGCATGACGGCGTTCGCGTTGGCCGCGTCCAGTTACGTGGCAGCGTACTACTGGATCGACGATTCAAAACACAGCGGTCGAACCTTCGGCGTCTATTCGACGATCGCGCTGGCAACGGCGCTCGTCGCCACCAGGCTGGGTTTCGCAAGCCCGTCGCTGGCGATGGCGCTGGCACTGGGCGCATTGCTCTGCGCCGTAAGCGCTCGCCGGCGCGACTCGCTGAGCCTATCGATCCACTCCGCGGTGTACATTCTGGCAGGCGCATTGGTTTCGGGCCTCCTCGGCTCCAGCCTGCGCGCGCTGTGGGGCAGCGGGCGGCTACCCGAGCTACTGCAGGGGCCGGCACCCTGGATCGTCTTGCTCGTTTCGCTGTTGATCTGTCTCACACCGACGGCATCTCCCCAGTCGCAGCAGCGGATGGCTTACGCACGACTTCCGGTGCTGGCGCTGACCGTGCTCGGTGCAGGCGCGCTCGTCGTCGCACTGGCGTTGGGAATCGGTTCTGAAGTGGGCGAGACGGAGCTGGCACGATCGTCGGTCCTACGCAGCACCGTCATCTCATCGAGCGCCGTTCTCCTGGCGCTGCTCAGCCGTCATCCACGCTTTAAGCAAGCCCGTTGGCTGGTCGTACCGTTCCTTCTCCTCGGCGCCGCCAAGCTCGTCGCACAAGATCTGCCGTCGGGCGAGCCATCGATCCTCTTCGCTTCATTAGGTATTTTCGGTGCTGCGCTCATCCTTGCACCGCGCCTGCTGAGCTCGAGCGCCGCTCATCCAGAAAACAAGCACAACGCCGCGGCGACGCGGGCGGCGGAATATTCCGCGCCTAGTTGAGGCGATTGCATCCGTTCAGCGGTTGAGCCAGTTTCGACTCGCGCCACAGGTCGGACAGTCTGGCGGCGACCCTCAAGCCGCTACACGACGTATCTCGACTCTGGTGTCGCGATCGTTCTGGCTCGGCTGCAGACAGATCTGAATCGGCCGCAAGTGTCCCTCGCCTCCGGCGAGCTCGACGGGGTTGATCGGGCTGGGGATGAGGTTTTGGAAACCCTTGCCGTCGCGGAACTGATAGTTCTCCCAGGCGTGGTAGATGATCACCTGCCCCGGGCGCACCGACGGCGAGGTCTTGGCACGGATGTGGAAGCTGTCGATGTCGTTGCGCACCTCGACCAAATCACCGTCGGCAATGTTACGGGCCTGGGCGTCGACGACGCTGACGTACATCAACGGCTCGCCGCGCTGCAGGCGCAGCATACGCGCATCGTCGCGCCAGGCGGCGTGAATCGACCAGCGGGTGTGCCCGCCGGTCAACGTCAGCGGATAGTCGCCGCCCGACTTGGGCGGATCCTTGTGCGTCGGCAGCGTCTCACCGAGCTCGAGGTAGAACGGATGGTCGATGTAGAACTGGATGCGGCGCGTCAGCGTCGGGTACGGCGCCTTCTGCTCGACGTGATACTGAAAGGGGCTGACGGTGTCGTCAGGTTTGATGTCGCACTGATTGCCCACCGACACACCGCTTTTTCCCACGCCGGTGAAGCGCGCGTAGCCTTTCTTCTTGAGCTCTTCCCAGTCGACGCCGGTGAGGTTGCTCGCCTCCTTCACCAACACCGCGGCGACCTTCTCGTCGTCGTTCTCGGTGTACGTGCCGCCCATGGTGAAGTCGTCGTACAAACTGTCCAACGGTCGTTCGTTGCCGTGCCGGTCTTTGAACGTCGTGATGCCGCGCGCCTTGGCGCGCTCCTGCACTGCCTTCGCCACCAGCGCACACACCTCCCAATCGGGCTTTGCTTCCTGAAAGGTGGCGATTTTCGTGCCGGCATGAATGTAGGGCATCAGCGGCGTGCCCCACTTGTGCTCGGCCTTCTCGTACCAGCCGGCAGCAGGTAGCACGTAATCCGAAGCCATCGCGGTAGAGCTCATGCGCCAGTCGATGGTAACGTAGGCCTTGAGCTTCGGGAACAGTGTCTTGAACAAAGCGGGATAGCCACGCAAGCGCCGCACGATGTTGCTGCCGAGCTCGAAGATGATGCGCGGCGGTGTACCTGGTTTGGGTGAAACGTACTGGTAGCCCTTGTCGAGTGCCTCGTGCATGTACTCCGACACCGGCCGCTTCAGATAGGGATCCCACTCCTTCGAGCGTCCGCTCAGCTCCATCAGTCCGCCGTGAATGTTCCAGAACATCACGCCGGACACGAAGCCGCCCTCGCGGAACTGCCAGTTACCGGCTTCGTAGCGAACCATTTCGTCGGTCATGCCGGGCTTCTTGAGCTCACTGATCACCGGATACATCCGCGCCAGCAAACCGAGCTTGCCCATCCAGCCCGGGCTTTTGAGCATGGCGAACATCTCAACGCCGTCCTGCGTCAGGAACGGAAAGGCGCTGAAGCCGCTGCCCTTCTTGCCCATGTGGCCGCACAGCGCGAATACCAGGATCTGCGAGCGCTCCATCAGGTTGCCGTGATAGAACTTGGCGATGTTGCTGGAGGTGACGTTGGACACCGCCTTGGCCTTGCCGATGCGGCGTGCCAGGTCGCGCACGACGGCGGCGCCGACTCCCGTCGTCGCTGCGGTCTGCTCCGGCTTGTAGTCGCGGTCGAGCCGTTCGCGCAGCAAGGCGAACACCGGACGCACTTTGACCGTACCGTTCAACGTCTTCGCATCGAAGCTGCCCTCGAGTGCAGGCGTCAACGCCCCGAGATTGAGGGTGTCGCGTGGCGCCTCGACCACCTGCTTCGTCTTCTCGTCGAAGACGTAGAGGATGTCTTTCGAACCGCCCTTCACCATATCGCTCTGGCGCAGGAATCGACCGTTGTCGTTGCGCACCAGGAACGGCATGTCGGTCTGCTCGCGCAGGAACGCCTCGTTGTGCAACTTCTCGCTGACGATGACCTGTGCCAGCGACAGCGCAAAGGCCGCGTCGGTACCGACGTTCAACGGCACCCACTGGTCGGCGTGAATGGCTGAAGCGTTGAAGTCGGGCGCGATGGTAACGATATAGGCGCCCTTGTAGCGCGCTTCGGTCCAGAAGTGCGCGTTGGGTATCTGCGTGTACAACGGGTTGCAGCCCCAGATCAGAATCACGTCGGAAAAGAAGTAGTCATCGAGCGAGCGCTCGGCGACGATTTTGCCGAAGGTGACGGCCGCGCCGGGATGGCCGTCGCCGATCTCCGTGTTCATGTCGAGCGTCGAGCTGTCCATCAGCATTGACAGCCGGCTGTGCCCTGCCGCCTGTGTGCCGAACGTGTACAGCGGCCCGAGCGACCAAATGATGCGATCGGTTCCCTCCTGGGTAACGGTGTCGATCATCAGGTCGGCGATCTCGTTAAGCGCCTGCTCCCACGACAAACGCTGCCACTGGCCCGAACCGCGTTCGCCGACGCGCTTGAGTGGATACTTCACACGCGTCGGGTCGTACATGCGGGCGCTGTAGCAAGCACCCTTCTGACAGCCGCGTGGGTTGAAATCCGGCGTGTCACTGCGGACCTTGGGGTAATCGGCGGCTTGCTCTTCGCGCCACACCAGGCCGTCTTTCACGTAGACGTCCCACGCGCAGTGCGCCTGGTACCAGCAGTTGACGAAGTGCGAGCTGCGCACGACTTTGTCCCACGCCCACTTCTGGCGGTAAACGTCCTCCCAGCCGCGATAGTCCGGCAACGGCGGCGACTCGGCCAACGCCGCTCCGCCTGCGCCGCAGCGTTGGAACGTCAGTTGATCAAGCGACAACAGTAGCGTTGCGGCTCCGGCCGAGCAGATGAAGTTGCGACGCGTGACATTCATGCTCACACCTCCAGCAGCGCGCCATCGAGAGCGCGATACTACCCGCCTTCCTACCGTTCGGTCGGTAGATTCCGGAATGCGGCAGGGCAGAGAAGCATGTGACGGATGTCAGCGAGCGCCTCTGACGACGGAAGCATTGCCCCGGTGTTCAGAGACGTACGCGCCGAACGTGTTGAAGCGGCCAAGAATCGTCGCTGAGCACCGCTTCATCCGAAAAATCAGAAATCTTGCAGGTGGCATGAAACACGCTGTGTCACCACCGTTGATACTCGCCCGGGCAGTGTAGTTGCCGTGGGAGGGGGGAGCCGAAACGGCGATCGGGGGTAGAGCCATGGGCGCAAAAGCGAAAACGATTTGTATCTCCGACGACGCAGCGCGACGGTGCGTTGACAACGAAGCAGTGCGTCGCCTTGCAAACAAACCGGTCGACTGTGAGCTCAAGCGGCGAGCAGTCGGGAGCATCGTTTCCGTGCTCATGCTCGTAGCCGGATCGCTCGTGCTCGCCGGTTCCGCCGAAGCGGCAACGCAGTCCAGTTGCGACACCATTCCTTCCACCACGACGAACTGGTCGCTGTCGGTCACGGTCGCCAAATTCGACCCGTCCTTGGGTACCCTGACCAACGTCGACCTCACCATGAACGCGACCATGGTGCAGGACGTAAAAATGGAAAGCCTCGACTCCCAGCCGGCAACGGTCACCGGCACCGGAGTTGCGACGATCACGTTGACGCCGCCGACGGTACCGACCCTGGCGACGTCGCCCACGAATATCGTCACCCATAACTTCAGTGCCTACGACGGCACACTGGATTTCGGCGGCACGTCGGGAAGCACCGACTTGGGTGTGAGCACGAGCAGCAGTGCAGCACGCTCCCCGTATCTCCCGATGAGCGACTTCAGCGGCGTGGGCAACGTTACGATGCCGGTCACGTCGGTCGCCAGCTTCAGCACCAGTGGCGCCGGCAACGTCGTCAGCCAGGCGTCGACGAAGGCCGGGGTTACCGTTTGTGTCAACTACACCTATCAGCCGGCGACACCGACCTTCACGCCGAGCAACACGCCGACGCAAACGCCAACCCGCACTCCGAGCTCCACGCCGACCATCACCAATACACCGACCGTCACCAGCACGCAGACGCCGACCAGAACGCCGACGAATACCCCGACGATCACGCTGGTGCCGACACAAACGCCGACGCGTACGCCGACCAATACGCCGACCATTACCAACACACCGACGATCACCAACACGCCGACCAATACACCCTCGGTTACCGATACGCCGACCGTCACCCTGACACCGACCATCACCAACACGCCGACGATCACCAACACGCCAACGATTACCGGCACCCCGACTCAAACAGGTACGCCCACCGATACGTCGACACAGACCCCGACGCGCACGCAGACGCCGACGCGCACGCCGACGCGGACACGCACGCCAACCAATACGCCATTGAACACCAACACGCCGACGATTACGCCGACGATCACCGAAACGCCGACGATCACCAACACACCGACGATTACCAACACACCGACCATCACCAACACGCCGACGATTACCAACACGCCGACGCTAACGAATACGCCGACGAACACACCGACCATCACCCAAACGGCAACGCAGACCCCGACGCGCACCGCCACACCGTCGCGCACGGCGACCAACACCTTCACCTCGACCCCGACGCAAAGCGGTACACCGACGCAGACGGCGACGGTAACCAACACGCCGTTCACGACGCAGGTGTCGTGTGACAGCATCTCGCTGACCACGACCAACTGGAGTAATATCGTTCATCTGAATTTGTTCGACCCGTCGCTGGGCACGCTGAACCACGTCGACCTCTCCGTTTCGGCAACCATCGTTCAGGACGTCAAGCTCGAGAGTCTCGATGCGTCGCCGGCCAACGTCACGGCAATCGGCCAAGGGACGATCTCGCTGACGCCGCCCACCTTACCCCTGGTCGTGGCCCTACCGGCGAACAACCTCAACTTCAATTTCTCCGCCTACGACGGCAACCTCGATTTCGGAGGAACTTCGGGAGCCACGCAGCTCGGAGTGACGGCGTCGAACACCGCGGTCCGCTCACCGTATCTGCCGGTCAGCGATTTCGTCGGCCCCGGAGTCATCACGCTCCCGGTGACGGCAACCGCAAGCTTCTCGGCCACAGGTGCGGGGAATATCGTCACACAGGCCTCGACGCAGGCCAACGCGACGATCTGCGTCACCTACGAGTACCTGCCCCCAACACCGACCAACACGCCGACCGACACACCGACGGCAACGCCAACGTTCACACCTACGGTCACGCCGACCGATACGTCTTCGCCGACGCAGACCGAAACGCCGACGCCGAGTAACACCCCTCTTGCAAGTGACACACCAACACCGACGGGCACACCGACACCGACGGACACAGCGACCAGTCCACCGTCGCCGACCGCTTCCACCTCGCCAACGCCAACGCCGACACCCACAGATACACCGGCGCAAAGTCCTACGCCGACGCTTTGCTCCGGCAACTCGCCGGATCTCAATCCCGGCTATTGCAACTCCGAGGTCAACGATTGCCTGCAAGAGTGGTGTACCCAAGCGCCGGCGGCGCTGAATTCGAAAGGGCTGCCTGGCAAACGCCTGGAGTGCAAGAACAACGACCCGTCTTGCGACCATTCTCTTGGTGACAACACGTGCACCTTCCAGCTGTCGATGTGCTTCAACGTGCACGAGACGCGCTTTGCCTGCGCTTCACAGAACAACGTCGTGAAGGCGATGATCGTAGGCCCGTCGACCCAAGACAAAAAGCTCAACAAGAGGAACCGCGATGCACTCGTGAGCTCCCTCCTGAGCGTTGGGGCCGCCTCCCAAGGGACGTGCATCGGCGCGAACGGCGGGCAATTGTGCTCCCTGTCGAGCGATTGCGACACCACAATCGGCAGTGGCGACGGCTATTGTCCCATCAAGGAGTTCCCGTTCTCGCCAGCCCTCACCACCACGACTTGCTCGCAGCCAGCCTTGATCCAAGTGCCGTTGAGGAAGAGTCGCGGGCACCTGGTGAAGACGCGCCAGCGTTTGCGCATGCGGTTCTACCCAAGCGCCGGTCACTACGATGGCGATTTGATCGACTTGGTTTGCTTGCCGTGAGCAATCGTCGCGGTCGCCAGCCCCCCAACCGCAGCAGCTGAGAATGCGATCTCAAACCCGTTCGATCTCGACCTTTGTGTCGCGGTCGACCTGGTTCGGTTCCCAGTGGGCGTACCCCCAGTGCAGGTGGCCGTAGTCGCCTACCAACGCCGTCGGCTTGAAAGGGCTGGGGATGATCGCATGGTCGCTGCGTCCGTCGCGGAACTGGTACGGCTCCCAGGCGTGGTAGACGAGCACCTGGCCGGGTTGGGCGTAGCGCGCAATCTTGGCGCGCAGCACAAAGGCACCGAGGTCGTTGCGCACACGCACCAGATCGTTGTCGTTGATGTTGCGTGCCGCGGCATCGCGTTCGCTGATGTAGACCACCGGCTCGCCGCGCTGCAGGCGCAACAACGGACGGTGATCGCGCCACTGTGAGTGAATGCTCCAGCGCGTGTGGCCGCCGCTGAGCGTCAACGGATAGTCGCCGCCCGCCGGCGGCGGCGGTTTGTAGACCGGCAGTGCTTCGCCGCATTCCAGGAACCACGGATGGTCGACGTAGAACTGCTGCCGCCCGGTAAGTGTCGGCCAGCGTTGCTTCTTCTCGACGAACCAGCGCTGCGGCACCAGCGGCTCGTCCATCGAGTAGTCGCTGTAGAACCCGGCAGCGCCGCCCGGCGCACCGGTGCTGCGGAAGCGCACGGCTCCGGCCGTACGCATATCCTCGAGCGAGACTTTCTTGGTCGGGCTCGAATACGTCAGCACGAATTCGAGCGCTTTGTCTTCGTCTTTAGGACCGAACCGGCCGCTGTCGGTGAACGCCTCGTCGAGCCGCCGTGCATCGCGCTGCGCCTCGGCGATGTCGGTGTACGGTTTGAGATCGCGCTGGCGCGCTTCCTTGGCGACGGCCTCGGCCAGCAACGCGAAGATCTCCCACTCCGGCTTGGCTTCGCCGAGCGGCGCAACGGCGCGGTCGCCGAGGTGCACGTAGGGAATGAACGACGCCAGGTATTTTAGGTCGGCCTTCTCGTACCAAAAGGCAGCGGGCAGCACGATGTCCGACCAGCGGCTGGTCTCGCTCAGGCGGAAGTTCACATCGACGACCAGCTTCACCTTCGGCCACAACGTCTCGAGCAGCTTGGTGTTGTTGCGCGAGTGGCGCAGGACATTGCCGAAGATCGAAAGGATGACGTGCGGCGCTTTGCCCGGTGCTGGAAACACCGGAAACCACTTCTTGTCGATCGCTTCGTGCAGATATTCCTTTGGCGAACGGGGCGAGCTTCGGTCGCCGTGGCGCGCGTCGCCGGAGATATCCTCCAGGCCGCCGTGCACCTGGTGCCACACCGAACCGGGCACGAAGTAACTCGAAAACGACTGCTCGCTCTTGGCCGGATCGAGATAGTTCTTCGCCGCGAACGTCGCCAGGTTCATCAAGCCGAGCTGCTCCTGCATGCCCAGCAACGCAAAACCTTCCGGTGCAAAAAAACCGCCGGCACGCCAGCCGCCGCCGGCACGGCCGAGATTTCCGGTCAGCGACGCCAGAAGAATCTGCGCGCGCTGCGCCAGATCCCCATGGAGGAACTTGCACTGACCCCACTGCGACAGGATGAGGGCGGCCGGAGCGTGGGCAAACTCGCGCGCGAACTGCTGTACCGCCGCCGCCGACACGCCGGTGATCTCGGCCACCTGCTGCGGCCGGTAGTCGCGGTCGAGGCGCTCGCGCAACAATGAGAACACGGTGCGCACGGCGACCGACTTGCCGCCGATGCTCATCGTTCCGTTGAAGGTCACGTCGGGCTTGATGCCGGTGCTGTCCAAGCTTTGGAGATTGCCGCTGCCCGGAGCCGGCACGACCTGCTTCCGCGCCGCGTCCCACACGTAGAAGGCGCTGTCGGAACCGCCCTTCTTCAGGTCGGACTCACGCACGAAGCGGTTGTTGTCACTGCGCACCAACAGCGGCAGATCCGTTTGCTCGGCGACGTACGCGGTGTTGTAGAGGTTCTCCGAAACAATCACCTGTGCGGCGCCGAGTGCGAGCGCCGCATCGGTTCCCGGACGCGGGTTGAGCCACAGATCGGCGTGGATGCTGCTGTTGTTGAGATCGGGACAAATCGTCACCAGCTTAGCGCCGCGGTAGCGTGCTTCGTAGAGAAAGTGCGCGTCGGGAATGCGCGTTGCCGACGGATTGAAGGCCCACAGCACGAGATACGACGAGCGCCACCAGTCGTCGGAAGAGCCGCACGGGTGCCCGTTGCCGAGCGTAATGGTCGCGCCGACGGAAAGGTCGCCGATCTGCGCCATCGAATCGGTCGCCGGCGAGCCGAGCATGCGGAAGAAGCGAATCGGTGCGGCGCTGTTCGGTCCGGCACCAATGTTCGGTCCGAGCTCGCAGAGCACCGAGGCCGGACCTTCCTTGTCGATCGCATCGACCATGTCTTTCGCTACCGCCGCCAACGCCTCGTCCCACGATATGCGCTGCCAGCGTCCCTCGCCGCGTTCGCCGACGCGCCGCAGCGGATAGCGCACGCGTGACGGCGAGTACATCAAGCTTGAACCGCACGCACCCTTCTGGCAGCCGCGCGGGTTGAAGTCGGGCAAGCCGGGAGACGAAGCGGTGTACGGCGACTTCTGTTCCTCGCGCCACACCATGTCGTCCTTGACGTAGAGATCCCAGGCGCAGCCGGAAACGCAATTGGTCATCGTGTGCGTGCCGCGAGCGACACGATCCCAGACCCAGCGCTGGCGGTACAGATCTTCCCAAGCGCGATATTCTGGAAGCGCACCCGGCACCGCCTGTCCGGCAACTTGTCCTTGCGCCATGCCGACGAACTGCAGACGCGTCAGTCCGAGCGCTACGGTTGCTGCACCAGTTGCGCGTAGGAAGTCACGCCGTGTGAATCCGCGAGCCATCGCAGCCGCCATCCTACCGACCGGTCGGATGATCTGTATGACGCAGGTCAGATGTTTTGGTGATGCGAGGCACGGCTCCGAGAACGCAAAGCGAAAGGACTTAGCCCGGGTACGGACCGTCGACGTGCATCTCGAGCGTCGTCGAGCCGCGCCGGCCGGCGGGGAGGATCAAGCGGTTGCCGCGTGCGTTGAGCTGAGGAGTGACAGGCGCACCGTTCACGCTGACCTCGAAACCGACGTGGACGATCCACGCAGGCAGAATGATTTCGGTCTGCCCGGCAGTCGGATCGGCATCCCATGAAAATCGGAAAACGCCGCCGGCGTAGTCCCACGTGAAGGCGGTTGGTGTGCCGGCGACCAAGGACGGCACGGGTCGCAGGAAGGCGCGCGCGTGCGGGGTCCAGTCGTTGGTCGCCTGGTCGATCAAGTGAAAGCCGTTGTCGCCCTTCTCGTACAGCCACAGAAAAGCGCCGGCCATCTGCCGGTCCAGCTCCCCATACAACGTGAACAGATACTCCGAGAGGTTCGGAGTAAATTTCGAGCCGCCCATTTCACCCAGAATCCACGGCACCTGCAGCCGCTGCGCCGTGTCCGCCGCGAGGGCGACGACGTCGTGCACGGCGCTTGCGTCGCCGTCCCACAGCTGCATGCCCTCGACGCTGGGGTTGTAGTAGTGCGGCGCAAACACGCCGGTGAAGGCGGTCACCGGACCTTCAAAGAAGCACTGCCGCGACACGGTGAAGCTGAACGTCGGCTCGAAGAAGTAGGCGCGTCCGGGAATCGCTTCGCCGACGAAGGCGGCAAACTCTTCGTCAAACGGCAACAGCAACGACGGCTCGAAGACAGGAATTGCGGCCGTACCGAGAGAGGGTTCGTTGAACGTATCGAAGCCGAGTACATGATCGTAGCCGGCGATGAGCTCGGCGGCAGCGCGCGCCGCCGACTGGTGACTGTGGCGCAGCGCCGGAGTACTCCAGAATTTTTGGAAGCACGCCCGCACCTGGCTCGACAGGTAGTTAAGAATGAACACCGGGCCGGGTTTGTAGCTGTCGTAGTACGATTGATCGCAAGCCCAATACGGCGCACCGTCGCCGCCAAAGCCACGGCCGAAGAGGTCCTGGTGCATGTCGACGAAGACAAACAGCCCAGCTTCCTGTGCCCACTGGACATGCTGTCGCACCAGCTCCAGGTAGGCCTGGTTGTAGACTCCCTGCTGCGCTTCGATCTGATACCATTCGATGACCAAGCGCACGGCGTTGAAGCCCGAGTCGGCGATGTGGTGAAAGACCTCGGCCGGCGGCCGCACTTGCTTGTCGGGTCCGCGCTGATCGTAATCATTGGGCAGGTTGACGCCGCGCAAGATGATCGCGCGCCCTTGTCCGTCGCGCAAAATGTGGCCGTCGGTGTGATAGCCGGGCGACCGAGACGTCGAAGATTCGACCGGCGCTTCGGAGCCGCACCCGGCAAAGAAAAGAGCCGACAGTACAAACGGGAGGAGAAGGTGCCGTGACGGGAATACGCGTCGTGAGACCCTGGCATCGCTTGAGAGCTGTATGGCACACCGGCATATCATGCTTGTAATCGACGTCGCAGATGCGTCTTCAGGAACCTAGCGTGAAATAGAAGGTCGCTCCCTCGCCAACGGCGCTTTCGGCCCAAACGCGGCCGCCATGGCGCTGAATGATGCGTTGCACCGTCGCCAGGCCGATGCCCGTCCCCTCGAATTCCGATGCACTGTGGAGACGCTGGAAGGCGCCGAAAAGCTTCTCCCCGGACTTCATATCGAAGCCGGCGCCATCGTCGCGAACGAAGTATGTCGCAACGCCGTCTCGTTCGAATCTGCCGAACTCGATCCGTGCACTCGAATGCTTGCTGGTGTACTTCCAGGCGTTGCCGAGGAGATTTTCGAGGACAATGCGCAACAGACCAGGATCTCCGGTTGCGACAAGGTCGGGCGCGGTAACGAATTCAACGCGCCGCTGCGGTGCGGCTCGGCGCAGATCCTCCACGATGAGCTGCGCCAGCTCGCTGAGGTTGACCGGCACCGAGGTCATCTCTCGTTGGACGACGTGCGACAGAGTGAGGAGGTCTTGGATGAGCTGCCCCATGCGCGTCGCTGCAGCGACGATGCGCTCGATGTACTCTCGGCCTTGGGCCGGCAATGTCGTGGCGTATTCTTCCTGGAGGATTTCACCGAAGCTGCCGATCAAACGAAGCGGCACGCGCAAATCGTGGGAGACGGAATAGCTGAACGCCGCCAGCTCACGATTGGCGGCTTCGTGCTGTGCCGTACGTTCACGCACCCTCTGCTCCAGTTCCGCGGCATGCCGTTGCAGTTGCTCGTGCAGGTGCGTCTGGTGGATGGCGATGGACAGTTGATCCGCGACTTCGCGCGCAATCTTGCAATGATCAGCTGTAAACGCCGCGCGACGAACCGCGGCGAGATTCAGAGTGCCGAGAATCTTCCCCTCGACGATCAGCGCTTCGATCAGCACCGAGTGGAGGCCCGGGCTGGCCAGGCGTTCGATCATCGGGGAACGTATGACCAACCCGGCAATGTCGTCCAAGGATATCTCGGGATGCTCGGCAAGCGCAGAAAGAGCGGAAAAATCACCCAAGGGAAACTCCACTATGTCACGAACCCGTTCCGGATCGATCGCCTCGACCGCAACGACGCGCGCGACCTGCGTCTCGACATCGAACAAGAGCAGAATCGCCAGATCGCAGGGAATCAACTGACGGATACGCCGTAGCGCCGCCGCGGCAAGCGCGGGAATGGAACGAGCTTCGAGGATAGCGCGATAGATCTCCTGCAACGTCTCGAGACGGACGGCGTCCGCCCTCAGAGCTTCTTCTGCTCGCTTGCGTTCGGTGATGTCGAAAGACGCGCCCGTCAAGCCGACAACCTTCCCGGCCGCGTCACACAAAGGCTTGACGGCAAGATCATAGTACCGGGTTCGGCCATCGTCACTGTCGACGCGGACCTCCTCGCGAGCGCCGACGTTCGTTTCGATCACGCCGCGTTTGATTTCCATGATGCGCTCGGCGACGCCGGATGGAAGCAAATCAGCGTCGGTCCGGCCGAGGACCTGTTCGAGAGAGTATCCCAGCTGCGGATTGTCCATCCACGTGTAGCGCAAGTCGCGGTCCTGGTTGAACGCGGCAATGTCGGCAACCTGCAGCGCAACCTGCAGTCGTTCCTCGTTGGCGCGCACGACGTCGAGCGCCCGAACGTGTTCGGTAACGTCGTGCAAGGAGAAGAGCAAGAACTCCACCTCGCCGTGTTCGTCGAGCAACGGCACCAGCGTCCAATCCCAATACGTCACCCCGCGCTCGGGTTGGTCGGGAAACGAGAACGGCCTGGCGATCGTGCAGAACGGCTGTTTGGTCTCGACGACTTGCTCGAAGATCGCCCGTGCATCGGAAGGGTAGAGATCAAAGTGATTGCGGCCGACGAAATCGTCGACCTCGCGCCGACAAGCACGAGCATAGGCGGGGTTGACGCGCACGAAATTGAAGTGCCGATCGAGCAGAACCAGGCAGCTGACGCTGTGCTCGAACACCGCATCGACCAAGCGGGTGCGCTCGCGCAGAATGTGTTCGGCTTGTTTGCGTTTGCTGATGTCGCGCGAGTTGACCAGGACTCCTCGCACCAGAGGATCATTGGTCAGGTCTCTGGCAACCCCTTCGATCACGCACCACGAACCGTCCTTGCGACGAAAACGATATTCGGTAGAGCCTCGCTGCTCCTGGAACCTCAGCCCTGAGGCGTAGCCGCGGAGCACCCGCGCACGATCGTCGGGATGCACGAAGTCGAAGGCGTTCTTCCCCACCAACTCTTCGGGCTTGTAGCCCGTTGCCTCTTCGTGCGACGGGCTGGCATAGCGGATCGTACCGTCCGCTTCGACGATCCCCACCAAATCCAGTGCCTTCTCGATGAGTGAGCGGAATCGCCGCTCGCTTTCCTTGAGAGCATCCTCGGCACGTTTGCGTGCCCGGCGCACTTCCGTTTCGCGCAGCTCGCGCTCGATCGCGGGAACGAGGCGCGCCAGGTGGCGTTTGCTGACGACGTCGTGCGCTCCGGCCCGCATGGCAGAAACGGCGACTTCTTCTCCGACCTCGCCCGTCACGACAATGATCGGCACATCAACACCGCATCGGCACAGAATCTCGAGCGCCGCGGAAGCGCTGAAGCTCGGTATGACCCAATCGCAGGTAATCGCATCCCAGCGCTGGCCGGCGAGGGCTGCCTCAAGGGCTGCGGCGCTGTCTACTCGCTCCCACATCACCTCATAGCCGCAGCGTCGCAGCTCGTTGGTGATGAGGAGCGCGTCGCTGTCGTCATCTTCGATCAGCAGAAGACGTATCATGGTCTACAGATGCATCGTTTCGGCGCGCCGAGGCTATACCAAGCCGAAACGCGAAACCACCGCGACGCCTTGATCGTTACCGTGTTAGGTCAAATGCGACGCGCCTTCGACCTCTCCCCTTTTGGCCCCGGTTGCCGGCCGGCGACGGCAAAGCCGCGCGACCCGGCCGCAGCTTCTCCTGCCACTCAGTCATTGCGATCCTTCCACTTCAAGGTGCTACCAGCCGCGCTGGTCGCAGGCGAACTGTAGCTCGCCTCCCAACAAGCGGTCGTCGAGCTGTTGACCAGCTGGACACGCACCGGATTGGGAGATTGTGCCAACGGCAATGCCGGCAGATTGAGATTCAGTCCCTTCCCCTTGATCGTGAGCTTCGCCTTACCGATCGGGCCATACTGCAAACGCACGCTGGTGACTCCGTTCGGGGTGCCCAGCCGGTTCGAGTACTTGAATCCGGTGCGCGTCGATTTCCAGCACGGCTTCGGGTTGGTTCCGCAAAGCCCGCCGGCGGGCACCGAGACGTCCATGATCAACGTGTTCGACCCGTCGTAGAGACACAACCTGTAGTTGGTTGCCGTGGTGGGATCGCCGAGCTCCGTGAGCTGCGTATCCGCGCCCTTCAACCAGCTCCAAGACATTGTGTGTTTGGCGGGATTCAGGGCGGTCCTATTGAGCGACAAGATGCCCTTCGCCGGCGTCGGCAGCTTGCACCCGGCGACCGGAGCCAGAGCACACTGACCCAGCGGGGTCGGAGTATCTGTGGCCGTTTGTGTCGATACGGGCGTCGCAGTTTGGGTCGGCGTCTGCGTCGGAGTGTAGGTCGGGACACCAGGGGCCAACGTTTCACTGGGCGTCGGGGTCACCGTTTCCGTAGGCGTCTCGGTCGGCGTTCCGGTTGGCGCAGACGTCGCTGTAGCGGTGTTGGGGGTGAAATTGAGCGGCGTCCGTGTCGGCGTTCGTGTCACAGTAGGGGTGGACGTGGCGGTTGGCGTACCTGTCGGTGTGCCGGTGGGTAGACTTGTCGATGTCACGGTCGGAGAGTCAGTTGGGGTCTCTGTCGGGGTTTCGGTCGGGGTTTCGGTCTCCGTCTCGGTCGGCGTGCTTGTTGGTGTGTCCGTCGGCGAGGCGGTCGGGGTTTCGGTTGGCGTATCGCTTGGTGTCTGCGTCGGTGAGTTGCTCGGTGTGTTGGTTGGTGTGCTGGACGGCGTGCTCGTGGGTGTACGGGTCGGCGTGTTCGTCGGTGTGCTGCTCGGCGTCGAGGTCGGCGTGTTGGTCGGCGTCCGGGTTGCGGTAAGAGTCGGAGTCCGGGTTGGAGTCAACGTTGGCGTTCGCGTTGGTGTCGGCGTCGGGAGGTTCTGGAAGTAGAAGGCCAGGTCCACGTGGCTGACATCCTTGTCGGTACCATCACGCGTCGCCGCCGGGTTGAACACTGTGGGACACGAGTTGGCGCTCGCTGTGGTCGGAGCCAGCGCCGCCTGTAAGTTCACCGTCACGGTCAGGTTGGTGCTCGATACTTGGAAGACGTCCGTTATGTCGCCGTTGCTGTTGCCGGCCGGACTACCATTGGTCGCCACCACCGATGCGGTTCCGGCGCTGACGGCGAGAACCAATCTGGTATTGACCGCCTTCGTGGTTCCCGTCGGAACATCAAACACGGTCGTCGAGCCCGTGTAGACGATCGTGTTGCTCGAGGTGCTGGCAAAATGGAATTGATTAATCCCGGCGGCAGGGCCACTGCTACCCGTTTCGTTGTCACCGTTCACGAATGAACTATTCTTGATGCCAAAATATAGCTTCTGGAACGACGCCGGATTGAGCCCACTGCAGGTCATCGTCGCCCCGCCTGTCAGGCAGGGTGAGCCAGAAATTGTACAACTGCCGCTCACACCACCACTGCCGGCGTATACCGGACCACCGTCGATAGCCAATTGCGCCGGCGCGGCCGCCGCCGCGAATAGCGTCGCTAGCAGTCCGATGGTTGCGCAGACGCAACTGCGCACGTGAGTCGACGAGATCCCCGAAGAAGGTCGTAGCGCAGTTCCCCGCTGGTCCATCTTGCCCCCCCTTTGAAACTCTTGCCCGTGCGCGCTTCGCGCTCCAATGGGTTCGGTAGCACCGTTCGGAATTTCCGTGGTCCGTAGACGGCTAGGGCTCATGCCGCTTCCGCAGTCCCACCGATCGAGGATCTGCGGGCGGCTACAGACTCGTCTTGATCACCATCTCATCTTGGTAGCGTTGTGCAGTTCACCCCGGCGCATTCGTATAGAGGTCAGGCGGACCGGGTTTGATGAAACACCCGCGTAAGATCCCCCCCTTGGCCCCATCCGCGCATAGCACACCACGACCGCGCTTGTCAATGGAAATCTGTCCTGCGTCGTGGGGTAGAATCACGTAGGCGTTGAGCGCGAGCTGCCGATCCCGTTGCCTTTGCTTTTTGATTCTTGTACATTTGTACACGCATGAAACAGTACACGGTCTCCGAGTTGCGCGAGCATCTGGCGGGTGCCCTTGATCATGCGGAGCGCGGAGAGCCGGTTGTGATTGCTCGCCGCGGTCGGCGCTTTCGCCTTGTGGCGGATACGCCCCGCAGCCCAAGAGCGCGCGTCAAAGCATTCTTCCAGGTCACGGACCCGCAGTTGCTCGAGTCCGGTTGGACCTGGGAGTGGACCGCGCCAGGCCGGCCCATGCGCTTGCGGACGTCACGGGGCGCTAAGCGCGCCCGATGATCCTGCTCGATACCAGCGCCGTATTGTTTCTGCTCGCCGGCCACCGGCGCGCGCGCCCACTCCGTCCGTACGCTGGCAAGCTTCGGTTCACTCCAGTCGCCCTATTGGAGTTGCAGTTTCTCCAAGAAGTTGGTCGGGGGACGTTTACGACGGCACACCCGGTCGACGCGGTTGCGGGAGATCCACGCTGGACCGTTGATGACCTGACACTGTCCTCGTTAGTTGGCCACGCATTGGAGCTGACATGGACACGCGATCCATTCGACCGCCTGATTGCGGCGCACGCCGTCCATCGCGGCTGGCGGCTCGCCACGTCGCACGGCACCATGCTCGACAACCTTCCGGCACACCTCGCCCTGGAACTGTGATCTCGGGATCACGGGACCGTCTCGTACACGGGCGCCTGATTTCAACCTGGCGATTCAACGTCGATGCAATCCCCGCCCGAATCGGGTTGCCTTCATTGGGGGGGCTGCGCGAAGGCTCCCTTGGGTGTATTTCTCGCCTGGAGGTACACTCAATAAACGGCGCTGGTACAGCAGCGGTCGACGTCATTGTAGTTGGATCGGGCCCTGGCGGGGCGACGGTCGCAAAGGAACTGTCCAGCCGCGGCAAGAAGGTGCTGATCCTGGAGTGGGGCGCCGGAGGGCCGGTCCGCGGAACGCTCGGCCAATACGGCCGCGAGCTGTTGGCTCCCGGAAGGAGCCTGCTGCTGACAACTGATATGTTGGGCATGGTGCGCGGCATCACCACCGGCGGCAGCTCGCTCTTCTACTATGCCACGTGCTTTCCCGTGCCGCTTGAAATGTTGCGATCCTACGGAGTGGACCTTGCGGACGATGTCGCACAGGTTTGGAAGGAACTGCCCATCGGGCCACTCAAGGACGAGATGATGACCCCGATGGCGAACCGCCTGATGGAGAGCGCGCAACAGCTCGGCTTCCACTGGCGGCGACTGGACAAGTTCATGGACCAGGCCCGGTGGAAGCCGGAATTCCGGTTCGGGTACTACGGCGACCCACACGGCGTGAAGTGGAGCGCGCGGATGTACGTGCAGGAGGCACTGGCTCAAGGAGCGACGTTGCTGAACGGCGCAAAGGTCACGCGCGTGATCGTCGAGAACAACACGGCAACCGGCGTGGAGCTCATTCAGAACGGGGAACATCGAAAGATCGGTGCGCCGACCATCGTAGTGGCCGCCGGCGGGATCGGCTCGCCGGTTATCCTGCGCCACAGTGGCATCCGTGAGGCTGGAAACGAATTCTTTTTCGACCCGCTGATCACGGTCTGCGGGACGATGAAGGATGTAAGGTTACGTCACAACGAGATCCCGATGTCCGCCGGCATCCACTTGCAGGATGAGGGATACATCATGACCGACATGGCGATCCCGCCGGCGACCCACTTCGCTTTCAGCGCACAGGTTGGACGCCTGACAAAGCTTTTCAACTTCCGCAGCACCGCACGCATCATGGTGAAGGTGAAGGATACCCTCGGCGGCCGTCTTACCGACCACGGCGGAGTGCGCAAGAAGCTGAGTGCAGACGACCACGCGAAGCTGCAACACGGTTTCGAAAACGCCAAACGCATTCTGCGGCAGGCCGGCGCTACAGACATCTACAAGACCGGCTACATGGCGGCGCATCCGGGTGGCACGGTAAAGATCGGCCAGTTGGTCGATGCCAACCTGCAAACGGCCTACCGAAATCTGTACGTCTGCGACTGCTCGGTGATCCCCGAGGCTTGGGGACTGCCACCGGTGCTTACGCTGGTAGCGCTAGGCAAACGCCTGGCACGCCATCTCGCCGTACAGACGTCGAGCGCCGATAGGCGCGAGGCCCCGGCACGGCGCGTTGCCGCGGCCTGAGTGATCGACGGCGTTCGCTACGACCCGCTGCAGTTTCATTTTCACAGCCCGAGCGCGTCACACCCGGCAGGTTCCTGACGCCCTACGCAAGCCGCTCTACGCCCGCTCCACATCCACGGTCGTACCGCGCGGTCCGTGGCTCGGCGCGTACGAGAACATGCGGTAGTGGATGTGTCCGTAGCCGCCGGCGACGTGCTGCGGCTTCCACGGCGACGGCACCGCTTCCTGGCTCTGTATCCAGTTCTTGAACTGGTGGTTCTCCCAGGCGTGGTACACGACCACTTGGCCGGGCTGCAGCTGACGCGAGGGTTTGACGTGAATGTGAAACGCTCCGACGTCGTTGAACACCCGCGCCATGTCGTGATCCTTCAAGCCGCGGTGCTCGGCGTCGTCGACGTTCATGTACATCACCGGCTCGCCGCGTTGCAGACGCAGGAGGTGCCGCTGATCACGCCAGATGCCGTGGATCGACCAGCGCGTGTGCCCGCCGGTGAGACGCAACGGATAGTTGCCGCCGGCCATCGGCGCGTCCTTGTGCACCGGTAGAGCCTCGCCGGTTTCGACATACCATGGATGATCGAGAAGGAATTGCTGCCGTCCCGTAAGCGTCGGCCACGGCTCCTTCTTCTCGACGAACCAACGCTGCGGATAGACGGTGTCGCCAGGTTCGAAGTCGCTGCAGATCGCGTTGTGCGGCCCGTAACGGCCGATGGCCTGCACCGGCAACGCACCTTTGGCTTTGGCGTCGTTCCAGGTGAAACCCTTGGTCACCGCCGAATTCTGGATCATGAAGTCCATCGCCTTTTCTTCGTTGCCGACCTCCATCAACCCGTCCATGCGGTATTTCTCGAAGAAGTTGGCGTAGTCGCGTTCGATGCCGTAGTGGTCCGTGAACGGTTTGATGTCGCGCGCCCGCGCCCGCTCCTGAAGTTTTTGCGCCAGCAGAGCAAAGATGGCGAACTCGGCTTTGGCGTCTTCCATCGGCTTGACCGCCTGGTCGGCAAAGATGACGTACGGCACCAGACTCTGCGGATACTTCAGACCGATCTTCTCGTAGTAGGCGGCGGCCGGCAGCAACACGTCCGACTCGAGTCCGGTCGATGACATGCGGAAGTTGACGTTGACGATCATGTCGAGCTTGGGCCACAGATGCTTGCGCGCCAACTGCGGCACCGGCCAGCGGCGCAACGGATTGGCTCCGGTGTAGAAGTACACCTTCGGGGGACGCTCGGGCGGCGGCGAAACGCGCAGCCACTTCTTCTCCATCGCTTCCTTCACGTACTCGGCGACGCCGCGCGGCAACGCCGGGTCGTTGAAGTCCTTGCGGTCGCACACCTCGTTCATGCCGGCGTGTACGTAGAGAAACGGCAGAGTCGGCGTGAACGGCCGTTCCCAGCTGTGTTTGGTCATGAAGTTTTCGAAGTCGCGCGTCTTCGGCGACATCACCTTCAACAGCAACTTCTGGTAGAACGGCACCTCGACCTCGCTGGAGATCTCGCTCAACGCATCGATGCTGTACCACGCCCCCGGACGGATGCCGCCGCCGCGTTTGCCCTGGTTGCCGGTGAGCGCCATCAGCAGACACATGCTGCGTTGCATCAGATCCGAGTGGTAGTGTTTGCACGAGCCCCACGACGCGAAGATCATCGCCGTTTTCGCCTTCGCCATATCGCGCGCCATACGGCGGATCGTCGCCGCGTCGACGGTGGTGATCTTCGCCGCACGCTCCGGTGTGTACTGCTGCAGATGATCGGCAAGGACGTCGAGCAAGGGCCGCACGGCGACTTGCTTGCCGTCGGCCAACTTCACGGTGAAGGTTCCGTGCAACGCCGGCTTGATGGAGCCGAGATGCAGGTCCTGCGTCCGACTGCCTTCGCTGCCCGGCGTCTCGACCGCTTGCTTCGAGGCTTCGTCCCAGAAGTAGAAGACGTCGTCTTTGCCCTTCGCTTGCATGTCGCTCTGGCGCAGGTAGCGCTTGGTATCGTCGCGGATCAGAAACGGCAGATCGGTTTGCTCCTGCACGTACTCGGGCTTGAACAGGTTCTCGCTGATGATGACCTGCGCCATCGACAGCCCGAGCGCCGCATCGCTGCCGATGCGCGGGTTCACCCACAGGTCGGCGTGGACCGAGCTGGCGTTGTAATCGGGAGCGATCGATACAATGGTCGCGCCGCGGTAGCGTGCTTCCCAGAAGAAGTGGGCATCGGGAATGCGCGTGTAAACCGGATTGGCAATCCAGATGACCAGGTAGTCGGCGTTGAACCAATCGTCCG
>JACQEN010000187.1 GCA_016200585.1 Deltaproteobacteria bacterium | reverse complement strand
AAAGCCGCACCGTAGGTTCGCGGACCCGGAATTGTCAATCAGAAGTCACGCATCAGCTGAAAATCTTGCGTACAACGCCCCGGCGGCTGACAAACGGTAGAGCTTGGTCCTGCGTGGTTCAGGACGTTTGCTCCGCGCTGCCGGTGCGGCTATCATGCGCCGCCTGTGGATGTGGCGTTGGGCTGAGGTAAGCAGCTTGCTCTCGATCAACTCATCAGATGCTTTTGGCGCCGTGGCGCAACCCCGATCCGTGAGGTGGTTGCGTGTCTGATACCAATGGAAGCGGCAAGCTGAGGGTGGTCCCGCTCGGAGGTTTGGGGGAGATCGGCCTCAACTGCATGGTCTTGGAGTACGGCGACTACGCCATCGCCGTCGACTGCGGCTTGATGTTTCCCGAGATGTACATGCTCGGGGTCGACCTCGTCATTCCCGACCTGACGTACTTGCAGCGCCTCGGCGAGCGCTTCCTCGGCTTCGTGATCACCCACGGCCACGAAGATCATCTGGGAGCGCTACCCTACGTGCTGCGTGACCTGCGTGTACCGGTGTACGCGACACCGATGGCCGCCGGGCTGCTCACCGAGAAGCTACGCGAGCACAATCTTTCCGACACGCCCTTGCACGTCATCCGGCCGCGGAAACCGTGGCAGATCGGTCCGTTCAGCATCGAGCCCGTGCACATGACGCAGATCCTGCTGCTCTCCGATTCGACCAACGCCGAGCGCGAGGGGTACACGCCGTCCGAACGTGCCGTGCGCGGCGACCTCGACCGCGTCTTCCGCAACACTTCAGGCAAGATTTTTTTCTCGACCTTCTCTTCGCATGTGCATCGCTTGACGCAGGTGATCGAGCTGTCGCAGCTCTACGGCCGCCGCATTGCCGTCGTCGGTCGCAGCATGACCAACAGCATCAAGATCGGTACGCAGCTCGGCTATCTCGAATATCCGCCGTCCATCTTCGCCGATATCGGCGAGGTCAACCAGCTCGACCCGAACAAGGTCACCCTGTTGATCACCGGCAGCCAGGGCGAGCCGCTGTCGGCGTTGATCCGCATCGCCGAAGGCGGCCACGGCCAGCTGGAAATGGTTCCGGACGACGCTGTCATCCTGTCGTCACGCATCATCCCAGGCAACGAAAAATCGATCAGCAACATGATCAATCACATCACTCGGCGTGGTGCGACGACGTATCATACGCACAACTCCGACGTGCACGTCTCCGGACACGCCAGTCAGGAAGAGCTGAAGATCGTGCTGCGCCTGGTGCGTCCGAAGTACTTCGTGCCCGTGCACGGCGAGTATCGCCACCTGGCGAAGCATCGATCGCTGGCCCACGACGTCGGCATGTCGCCCGATTCAACCTTTCTGCTCGAGAACGGACAGGTTCTCGAAATCGACGAGGACGGCGCACATCGTGAAGAGACGGCTCAGGCCGGACGCGTCTTCGTCGACGGCAAAGGCATCGGCGACGTCGAGGCGGTGGTGCTGCGTGATCGCCGCCATCTTTCGTCCGACGGCCTGGTGCTGGCGGTGTTGGCCATCGATCAGCAGAGCGGCGAGCTGATTTCGGGTCCGGATCTGATCTCGCGTGGCTTCGTTCTCGAAGGCGCCTCGCAGGAGTACCTCGACCGCGCCAAGGGTGTGGTGATCGAGACGCTGCAGCAAATCAGCCCGGAGTCGCGCGCCGATACGATGGAAGTGAAGGAAGAGGTGCGCAAAGCATTGAAACGCTTCTTTGCGAAGACGTTGGAACGGCGCCCGGTGATCGTGCCGTTTGTGATGGAGATGTGAGGATGGCACGCAACGGAGCTGCGGCAAAGCAAGTCGATGACCACGATGCATCGCAACATTTGAACGAAGTGGCGGGAGTTCTGACGCTGGCGGTGGCGGCGTTCATACTCCTCAGCTTCTGCTCCTACCATTTGGGGTTGAAGACGCAGTTGGGCGGCGTGATCGGCGACACCCTGTCACGCGTTTTTGCGCAGACCTTCGGGGCTGCCGTCTACCTGGTGCCGCTGATGCTGGCGATCGTTGGCGTCCGCCTCTTCCGCACCGGCTTGGCGGACGTGTCGCTGGCGCGTGCCGGCGCTTCGTTCATGCTGCTGCTGAGCGTGTCCGTCGTTCTTGGGTTGATCTTCAACCACGATGACGTCGCCGACGGTGGCGGTTGGTTTGGCGGCTTCGTGGCGACGATCCTGCACGAGGGTTGCGGTTCGCTCGGCGCGTTTGTGGTAGCGTTCTCGATGACGTTGCTGGCGGTGATGTTTACGACCGGTTCCTCGATGCGCAGCGTCGGCGAAGGCGTCGCCGGCCGCGTTCGTGCAACGCGCGAGCGCCGGCGCCAGCGACGTGAAGAAAGGGCGGCCGCCTTGAACGCGGCGCCGCCGGTGGTCAACAAGCGAAAGTCGATTTCATCCCATCCGGGTAGCGGCCCGATCATCGTCCTCGAAGAAGACCTGGTAGCCTCCCCGAGGCGGCGTCGTGAGGCAACGCAGGAACCGTTGCCGTTTTTCGGCGACGGCGACTACACGCCGCCAACGGCGAATCTTCTCGACGAGCCGCGTCACAGCGGCACGCGCGTCGATGAAGAGCAGTTGCGCAAGAGCTCGGAGATTCTCGAAAACAAGCTGGCCAACTTCGGCATCGAAGGCAGGGTGACCGCAGTGCGTCCGGGGCCGGTGATCACGACTTTCGAAATCGAACCCGCCCCGGGCGTGAAGGTGAACCGAATCGTAACCCTGCAGGATGATCTGGCGATGGCGTTGCGCGCCATGGGCGTGCGGATTCTCGCCCCGATTCCGGGCAAAGCCGTCGTCGGCATCGAGGTCGCCAACGCCAAGCGCGAGCAGGTCTTCTTGAGCGAGATCATCGAGAGCGATGCCTTCCAGCTGACCCAGTCGACGTTGGGATTGGCGCTGGGCAAAGACAGCGCCGGTGTCCCGGTGGCCGGCGACCTGGCGCGCATGCCGCACTTGTTGATTGCCGGCGCGACCGGAACCGGCAAGTCGGTTTCGTTGAACGCCATGATCATGAGCATTTTGTTGAAGGCATCGCCGCGCGACGTGCGCTTCGTGATGATCGACCTCAAGATGCTCGAGCTGTCGCTTTACTAGGATCTACCGCATCAGTTGGTACCGGTGGTGACCGACCCGAAGAAGGCCGTCGTCGTTCTCAAAAACCTCTGTGACGAGATGGATCGTCGGTACACGTTCCTGAAGGAGAAGGGCGTGCGCAACATCGACGGCTACAACCGGCTGCTCGAGCAGGAAGGCGGACCGGGAGTCATCGAGCTAACCGAAATCGTCGATGACGAAGAGGAAGAAGTGCCGGAGCTGGACGAGGCGCGGATGAAGCACGAGCATTTGCCGAAGATCGTCGTCATCATCGACGAGCTCGCCGATTTGATGATGACCGCCGGCCGCCAAGTGGAAGAGCCGATCACGCGTTTGGCGCAGAAGGCCCGTGCCTGCGGGATTCACCTGATCCTCGCCACGCAACGACCATCGGTCGACGTTATCACCGGTTTGATCAAGGCCAACTTCCCGGCGCGCCTCTCGTTCCAGGTGACGTCGCGCGTCGATTCACGCACCATTCTCGACGCCATCGGCGCCGAGCGTCTCCTCGGCGGCGGCGACATGTTGTTTCTCCCTCCGGGTGCGGCACGCGTGCAACGTCTACACGGTGCCTTCGTTTCGGAGGCAGAGATCAAGCGGGTCACCGCGTTCGTCAAACAACAAGCTCGCCCGCAATATGCCTTCGAGCTGCTTGAAGGGCAGGAGGAAGGGGACGAGAACGGCGGGACGGGCGATGACGACGAGTGGAACGACGCCATGTACGACCAGGCGGTCGCCGTGGTTACCGAAAGCCGTATCGCGTCGATCTCGTACGTGCAGCGCCGTCTGCGCGTCGGCTACAACCGCGCCGCTCGAATGATTGAACGCATGGAACGCGAAGGCGTGGTCAGTCGCAGCGACAATGGCAAGCCGCGCGAGGTTCTGGCGCCGGCGATGCCGAAGGACTGACCCGGTTCGACGGAAATGTCTCACCACCGACGTAGTCACATGCGGATATCGAGCGCCGCGCTGGCCGCACTGAGGTTGCGCTTGCCGAAGGCGGCCGTCGCTGCAGCCTCGGCGTTGGTGCTGTTTGTGGCCAGGGCACCGATGACGTTTGCCGGCACGCCCAAGGTCGACGAAATCGTTCGCAAGGTTCAGCAGCGCTACGACGCAACCAAGGACTTCACCGCCGACGTCAGCCAGGAAGCGACGATCACCAGCCTCAACAAAACCGTGACGGCGTCGGGAACCGTAGCGTTCAAAAAACCCGGCAAGATGCGTTGGGAGCTGACGCAAGGCGATCCGCAGACGGTGGTTGCCGACGGTACGACGATGTGGGTTTACCGGCCGCAGGACAATCAGGTCGTCAAGCTGCCTTTCCAGCAGGCCTTCCATTCGAACACGCCACTTTCGTTCCTCAGCGGCGTCGGCCGAATTGCCGACGACTTTTCGGTTACCTTCGACGGTGAGAGCGACGGCCTCTACCACTTGCTGTTGGTGCCGCGGCAGCAGAGCAGCGACGTCGGAAAGTTGCGTTTGAGCGTGGGAACCGATTCCTACGACATTCGCGGTGCTGAGGTGACCGATCCGCTCGGCAACGTCAGTCGACTCAAGTTCGACAAGATTCAGCGCAACCTCGACCTCAACGACCAGCGCTTCGTTTTCGAAGTGCCGCCCGGGGTGGACGTGGTTACGGCGCCGGCAGCGCCGTAATCGCGGAGGAGGACAGCCATGCCATCGTTCGACGTCGTTTCACACGTCGACCCGCAGGAGGTCGACAACGCTTTGAATCAAACCCGCAAGGAAGTCGGGCAACGTTACGACTTCAAGGGCTCGAAGACCGAGATTCGTGAGGAGAAAGATACGATTACGGTAATTTCCGACGACGATTTCAAGGTCAAGGCGGTGATCGATGTCCTGCAGTCCAAGTTGATACGGCGCGGCGTATCGCTGAAGTCGCTGGTCTACGGAAACATCGAGCCGTCAGCCGGTGGGCTGGCGCGGCAGACGATCACTGTGCAACAAGGAATCGAGACCGAGAAGGCGAAGCAACTGGTCAAGGCAATCAAGGACAGCAAGATGAAGGTACAGGCGCAGATCCAAGCCGACCAGGTACGCATCACCGGCAAGAAGCGCGACGACCTGCAGGAATGCATCGCCGCCCTGCGTGGCCATGAGTTCGGCATGCCGCTGCAGTTCAACAATTTCCGCGACTGACGGCGCCGTGCCAGGAACCTTGGCGTTTTG
>JACQEN010000045.1 GCA_016200585.1 Deltaproteobacteria bacterium | reverse complement strand
GACCTGGGTTACAATGTGGTCAGCGTCATCGACGCAGCCGACAACGGCAAAGCGGCGGAAGTATTGGCGCGCATCGAGTCGCTGATTTCCGCTCAGCCGATCGACGAGGTGTTCGTCGCACTGCCGATCGATACGTCGCATCAACTGATCCAGCGCATCATCGCGGTATGCGAGGAACAGGGGATCACCTTCCGTCTGCTCGCCAGCCTGGCACACCTCTACTGGGCCCGGGCGCGCATCGACACACTGGAAGGACAGCCGGTGCTGACCGTCTACACCGGCCAGCACGATGCCCTCGGATTGGCGATCAAGCGCGGCATCGACATCCTCGGATCGGGCCTCGCGCTGCTGTTGTTTGCGCCGCTCTTTGTCGTCGCCGCCGTGCTGATCAAGCTCGACTCGTCGGGGCCGGTGTTTTTCTACCAGAAGCGCGTCGGCCTCAATCGGAGACGCTTCTGGGCCATCAAGTTCCGGACGATGGTTGACGGCGCCGAGCAGTTGCAGGCCGGACTCGAAGCCTTGAACGAAGCCGACGGTCCGGTGTTCAAGATCGCCAACGATCCGCGCGTCACCCGCGCCGGACGCTGGTTGCGCCGTCTGAGCATCGACGAGCTGCCGCAGTTCGCCAACGTATTGAAGGGCGAGATGAGCCTCGTGGGGCCGCGACCGTTGCCGACCCGCGACGTCAGCCGCATCGCCGTGCGCTGGCACAACCGGCGCTTCAGCGTCAAACCCGGAATCACCTGTCTGTGGCAGGTCAACAGCCGGCGGCCGCTGTTCGACGAATGGATCCGCTCGGACATGGAATACATCGACAACTGGTCGGTCGGTCTCGACCTCAAGATTCTGTTCAAGACGATTCCCGCCGTACTGTCCGGGGAGGGAGCCAGTTGACCGACATCGGCCACAAAGCACCGGTCACGGTCGTCATCCCCTGCTTCAACGAACAGGACGGCCTACCCATGCTCCTGGAGCGTTTGCGCCGCATGCACCAGGCACCGGCCACGCACGACTGGCATTTCCTCTTTGTCGACGACGGCAGCTCGGACGATACGTTCCGCATCCTGCTGCAGGCAACGCGCGACGAGTCGTGGATCGAAGTCTTACGCCATCCGCAGAATATGGGCCTGGGCGCAGCCCTGCGCACCGGCTTTGCGCACGTCCGTTCGCCGATTGTCTGCACGATGGACAGCGATTGCACCTATCCGCCGGAGCGGCTTCCGGAGCTGGCGACATTGATCCGTAGAGGTGCCGACGTGGCGACGGCGTCGCCGTGGCATCCGGACAACGAGGACAGCGAAGACAGCGAGGGAACAACCCTGCGCCTCACCCTGAGCCGATCCGCCTCCCTGGTCTATCGGGCCATGATCGGCCAAGAGGTACACACGTTTACCTGCTTGCAACGCGCCTACCGTCTCGAATCGTTGCACGCCTTGTCATTCCGCGCCGACGGCTTTTCGGCGGTCGCAGAGATCATGCTGCGTTCTTTGATGGCTGGCCACAAGATCGCCGAAGTGCCCATGCCGCTGGAAGCACGGCGCTTCGGCGAATCGAAGCTGCGAGTCGGCGACGCAATCATGGCGCACATGGGACTCCTGACATTGACGGCGGCGACCGTAAGCTTCCGCCAGCTGATCCGTATGCTCGGGCGATAAACCCTGGCGAAGAAGAGACGAATCGAGATAGAACCTCGGGGGGTCACAATGCAGATCGCAATCATCGGACTAGGAAGAGCCGGCACAACCCACGTCGAGGCGTGCGAAAGGCTTCCCAACGTCACCGTCGCCGCTGCCTACGACCCCTCGACGAACGCCCGCGCCGCGGCGCGCAATCGTGGTATTCGCGCCTACTCAAGCCTTTCGGGGATGTTGGGCAACGAAGAGCTCGATGCGGTGATCATCTGCGCGCCGCCGGCCGACCACGTAGCCCTGGCTCTACAGTGCCTGCAGGCCGGGCTACCGGTTCTCAGCGAGAAGCCATTGACGGTAGGCGTCACCGACGCGCTGACCTTGCTGCGTCAGGCGCAACGCCGGCAACGCTTGTTGCAAGTCGCCAGCAAGTTCCGTCACGTTCCGGAAGTCGCCGCGCTACGCCAGCTCTTGATGGCCAGCGAGCTGGGCGAGCCGTTGTCTTTCGAGGTCAACTTCTGCAGCGCCGTCGACATGACGCACCGCTGGAACGCCATTCCGGCGCGCTCCGGTGGCGGCGTCATCATCGACAACGGCTGCCACGCCTTCGACATCGTTCACTTCCTGTTCGGCGGCGTGACTGACGTGCAAGCAACCGCACTACGCGCCAAACAGGCGGTGGGCGTCGAGGATTCCGCTGCCCTGCTGGTGCGCACGCCGCAAGGGTTGATTGGCCAGATCAACTTGAGCTGGAGCTGGAACAGTGAACGTGACGCGTACGTTTCGGTGCGTGGGACGCGCGGCACCGTCGAAATCGGCTGGCAGTCATCACGCATCAAACGGGTCGCCGGCGATTGGCTCGGGTTGGGAGGCGCCTACTCCAAGATCGACGCGCACCAGCGCATGCATGCGACCTTTCTCGAGGCCGTGGCACATCGCGGTGCGCCGTGGATTTCACCCGCCGAGTGCGTCAACGTCGTCTCGACCGTCGAAGCCGCATACCGCTCCGTACGCAGCGGCGAGTGGGAACGGGTGACGCGCTACGCCGACACGGCAAACGGCCTGATCGTCGCCGCCGACGAAGACGAAGTGCAGCCGGCGCGCCTTGGAGGCCGCCACTAGCCGCCATGGAGGGTGTCGATCGACGCGCAAACGGGCTTCGAGACCGCCCCTGAAGTGACGGGGCCTCGTCAGCCCGAACGGTGTATTGTCTTCCAACAAGTTTTCCGTTCGCGCTGAGGAGCCGCCGTCTTCCTGGCGGCGTCTCGAAGCGCTGTTCTGGAGAGAATCTCCATGACGGGCAACGCGACCAGAACGACGCGCATCCACCCGACAGCCATCGTCGAGCCCGGCGTCGACGTCGGGCCCGGCACCGCGATCTGGGACAACGTGCACATCCGCGGCCCGGCGGTCGTCGGGCGCGACTGCATCATCGGCGAAAAGACGTACGTTGCCTACGGCGTTCGGATCGGTGACTTTGTGAAGGTCAACGCCCAGGTGTACATCTGCACCGGTGTGACCATTGAAGACCAAGTCATGATCGCTGCCGGAGTCATCTTCACAAACGACCGCTATCCGCGGGCGTTCGACCAGAGCGGTGGTCTGGCGGACTCGGGTCCGAATCAAGACACTCTGGTGACGACCGTTGGCCGCGGCGCGACCATTGGCGCCGGGGCGCGTATCGGTCCCGGCTTGGCGATCGGCGCCTATTCCATGATCGGCATGGGAGCCGTCGTCGTACACGACGTGCCGGAGCACGGGTTGGTGTACGGCAATCCGGCGCGGCTGCACGGCTATGTGTGCATCTGTGGCCATCCGCTCCCGGCTCTCGCGGCAGTCCCTGCAGCGGAGCAGCTCTGCCAGCGGTGCCAGACACCGTACATAGTTCACCGGCACGGCGACACCGCGCTGCCGCGATTTACGACGCCGAGAGTCGCTCGATGATCTCGCTTTTGGCGCGCGACCCGATCTCGGCGTTCGGGCTTAGCGCCATCCTCGACACGGAGAAAATTCCCTACCGGCGCTGCGAGCGTATCGACCCGGAGAACACCGGCGTTTGGCTGGTCGCCGGCTGCGACCTCGAAGCCGGGGAAATCGAGCAGCTGCGGCATCTCCCCTGTATCGTCATGCACGGCGGCGCAGCCTTCGCCCAAGCTGTGCTGGGCGCAGAGGAACCGGCAACCGTTACGAACCCCTGCGCCGTACCGATCGATGCAGCCATCTGGCCGGTGCACGTGCGGCAACTCGCGGCGGCCTTTCGGATTCGCCGCCTACGTTTGCCCGTTGCCCCGATCTGCGCCACCGGCGCGGTCGAACGTGGCCGCGTCCTCGCCACCTTCAGCGGCAGCGAACGGCCGGCCATCGTCCACGCCGATCGCTTGCTTTGGTCGGCGATCGACCTCGGCTCGACCTTCACCCACTTGCTGGGCGAAACGTATCTTCCCCCCGGAAAGCAGCACGCCATCCCGACCGCCGCATCTCACTTTCTGCGCCGTGCCGTCGAATCGCTGTACTACTTGGCGCCGGAGGCTCTGCGTCAGCGAATCCAGCGTGCTTCCTATGCCCGTTTGTTGCGGCAATTGAACAAGCTGGGCGACCGAGCGACGGAGTATCCTGTCGATGCAACCGGTTGGCTGGTCATCCAGCTGGTGCGACAGCTGTTGCTGTTGGCACGCGGCGGTTTGGCGAGCCTGGCGCACTGGCCCGCTCCGTTTCATGCCGCCGCAACGCTGACCCACGACATCGAACCGCAACCCTACGCCTACACCACGGGTCTGAACCGCTTGCTCGACACGACGGCCGAGATGCAATCACCGGCGGCATTCGGCTTGGTGGCAAAGGCCGCCGCCACGCATCTCACAAAATCGAGCGTCGAACGCCTGCAGAATCGAACCGTTCTATGTCACGGCATGACGCACCGGGGGGAGATCGCCAGCGGGCAAGCGGCGGTCCGTGACAACATCGGCGGCGCGCGGTCGCTGCTCGAAAGCCATCTCGGACGCTCCGTTTACGGCTACCGCAGCCCGCGCTTGGATCGCTCCGCCGACCTGCTGGCCGCCCTCGACGACCTCGGCTTCCGCTACGACTCTTCTTACCCCGACGTCGACCGCGAAAATGTACGCCACTTTGGCGGCGGGGTACGTGTCAATCTGCCTTTCCGCCCACCGCTTTACGACCACAGTTCGCGACCGCGGCCGAGCCGCTGCCTGGAGTTGCCACTCACCGCTCCCGACTGCATTCAACCGCTGTACGGTGGCGCCTCTTCCGCCGAGCTCGAGCTCACCGTTCAAACCAAAGCAGCGTTCGTACGCGAAAGCGGCGGGCTGTACGTCGCCCTGGTGCACGCCGGAGTCTTCGGCGACGCCGACGCCGAGCGCCGGGAGACGCATCTGCGACTCGTGAACGATCTGTTGCACCATCCCGACGTCTGGTTCGCCGATATCGGCGACATCGCCGCCTGGTGGACGGCGCGCGAGCAGGTACGCATCGAAACGCTTCCCGGCGCTCTGCGCATCGTCAACGCGGGAGACGCCAGCATCGACGGGCTCCAGGTTCTGATCGAGTACACCGGCGTCCGCACCCTGATTGTCGTCCCACCTCTGGCCGCCGGCGCGGTGCACCTGATCGAGCTCGCCCATGCCTCCGAATCGCAGCCGGCCGCCGCCCAGTACTCTCTGTTTTCCGATGAAATTAGCACTGGAACTGGCGACAAAGGAAAGGAACAATCGCTCTGATGAGGGTGCGGGTTGCATGAACGCGGCGCAGGCTCCACGACGCGTGGCGGTGATCGGCGGCGGCATTGCCGGCTTGGCCAGCGCCTATTTTCTTTTGAAACAGGGCCTGCGGCCGGTCATCTTCGAAGCCGCTGACAGGCTCGGTGGACTCGGGGCGCACTTCGAGCATGACGGACTGACTCTGGACCGTTTCTATCACGTCATCCTCGATAGCGATTCCGATCTGTGCGCATTGATCGCCGAGCTCGGGCTGGCGGGCGATCTCGTTTGGCGTGAAACCGGGATGGGTTTCCATATCGGGGACAATCTTTACGGCTTCAATGGTCCCATCGATGTTCTGCGTTTTCGCGCCCTACCGTTCGTCGATCGCCTGCGCACCGGACTCGGTGCATTGTACGTAACCCAGATCAAGCGCAATGGGCTCGATCTCGATCAGGTCTACGCCCGCGACTGGCTGCTACGCGTCTTCGGCCCGCGCATCTTCTCACGCATCTGGGAGCCGTTGCTTCGGGCCAAGTTCGGCGATCGCTTCGCCAGCGTGCCTGCCTACTGGGTGTGGAATACGCTGACTCGCGAGAAGAACGGCAAACAGGAAATAAAGGGCTATCTGCGCGGCACCTACCGTGCCCTCACCGATGCGCTGTACTCGGCCATCAGCACCGCCGGTGGTGAAGTGCGGCTCAACAGCCCGGTCGACGGGATTGACGCCGGCGCCGACAGCGCGACGATCGAGAGTCGTGGACGCGGCGAGCATTTCGCCGCGGCGATCTCGACGTTGCCACTGCCGCTGTTGAAGCGCACCGCCCGCGGCCGTTTGGCCGAGTGCGTGCCGCACTCCGACCTCGAGTACCAGGGTGTGGTCAACGCGATCGTGGTTTCGCGCCGGCAGCTCGAACGCTACTACTGGACCATCGTCGTCGATCCGCGATTCGCCTTTCAGGGGGTCGTCGAGACGACACACGTTCTGCCGCCCGAGTGGATCGGTGACCGTCATCTCATTTACGTCATGAACTATTGCGATGCCGACTCGGAGATCTACGCACGGTCGGATGACCTGGTTCGCCGCCAGGCCGTCGACGGACTGTCGCAGCTCTATCCGCACTTTCGCGCCGCCGACGTCGAGGCGGTCTACGTCTTTCGCGCCCCGCACGTCGAACCGGTATGGAAGGTGGGCTACTTAAAGAGCCGCCCGCCGGCGCGCCTGGCCGACACGCGCGCGTACATCAGCACAACCGCCCAAGCCTATCCGCGCGTCACCGCCTGGAATACCAGCGTCGCCCTGGCGCGCGAAACCGTGACGGCCGTGGTTACGGATTTGTGCGGCCAAACCAACCAGACGCTGGAGAGAGCAGCCGCCGCATGAAGGCACATTCCCTGCAGCCCGCAGCAGCGATGGACGAAATTGTATCTCTACCCTCCGATGCCGACAGCAGCGGCCGTGACTTCGGTGACGATGAGCTGCAACTGCTACGCGAGGTACTCGAGTCCGGAACCCTGAACTGCACCAAGGGAACCCAGGTCAAAGCCTTCGAGCACGAGTTCGCCGCGCGCTACCGCATCGCTCATACCCGCGCCGTCACCTCCGGCACCGCCGCCGTGCACTGTGCCGTCGCCGCAATCGACCCCGAGCCCGGTGATGAGATCATCACCACCTCGGTCACCGACATGGGCGGGATCGCACCCATCCTCTACCAGCAGGCCATCCCGGTGTTTGCCGATGTCGATCCCCTGAGCCTCAACGTCACGCCGCAGTCGGTTGCCGAACGCATCACCGCGCGTACGCGCGCCATCATCGCCACCCATTTGTTCGGCAACCCGTGCGACATCGCCGGCATTCGGAAAGTTGCCGCGGCGCGCCAGATTGCGGTGATCGAAGACTGCGCCCAGGCCTACCTGGCGACGCAACACGGCGACCTGGTAGGCACGACCGGCGACATCGGCTGCTTTAGCCTGCAGCAAGGCAAGCACATGACGACCGGCGAAGGCGGCATCGTCATCACCAACGACGGACGCTACGGCCGCTGGATGACCCTGTTCAGCGACAAAGCATGGGGTTATGGCGATGCCAATCCGGATCACTACTTCCTGGCGCTGAACTACCGCATGACCGACCTGCAAGGCGCGGTGGCACGTGCCCAGTTGCGCAAGCTCGAAGGAGTCGTGTCGCGCCGGCAGCAGTCGGCCGCCCTGCTCACCGCGCAACTGCAGGGCACGCCCGGACTGTCGCTGCCCATCGCGGCAAGCGGAGCGACCCACGTCTACTGGAAGTACCCCCTGCATGTGAACCCCGAAGTGATTCGCGGCGGCACCGACGGCCTCGGTGCGGCGCTGAAAGCACGCGGCGTCTTCTGCGCCCCACGCTACATTCAGAAGCCGGCCTTTCAATGCCGCGTCTTCACCGAACGCAAGACCTACGGCATGAGCCGCTGCCCCTACTCCTGCCGTGAGCGCCAAGACGGCAAACAATTCGTCTACGACGTTGCCGAATATCCCGGCACGATGCGTGGGCTCGAGCGCGTGCTGGTATTGCCGTGGAATGAATTCTACACGCAGCAGCACGTCGATTTTCTGGCGCGTTGCGTGCGCGACGCCATTGCCGCCGTCAACGCCTGAGCGTCTTCGCCGCATGAGCCGCAGCACGCCATACGCCGTCTTCTCCTGCGATCTCGACACCGTCGATCGCCATCTGCAGGGGTACGGATTCGATAATCTGCCGCCGTGCGATTTGATCTACCGCACAGCCGTACCGCGACTCCTCGAGCTTCTCGACGAGATCGAAGCCCCCGGCGTTGTGTTCGTCATCGCCCGCGATGCCGAGCCACAGCGGGCCTTGCTGCGCCAAATCAGCGCCGCCGGGCACGAAGTCGCCAGCCATTCGCTGACGCATCCACAACCCTTCCGCACCCTGGGGGATGCCGAGTTGGAGCGCGAGGTCGTCGAATCGCGCACGCGCTTGAGCGACGCTTCGGGCACCGACGTCGTCGGTTTCCGTGCTCCAGCTTGGGACATCGACGATCGCGTGCTGAAGCAGGTGAAACGCGCCGGCTATCACTACGACGCCTCCGTCTTCCCGACCCCGGCGCTCATTTCGAGTCGCATCTCGGCCTATCGGCGCAGCACCGGGATGCACTCGATCTTCGCGATGGACCTGTTCGGACACGCGTTTTCGCCGACGCGTCCGTATCACTGGCACAATGGCGCCGAGGGGTTAACCGAATTTCCGATCGCCGTGACGCGCTGGCTGCGCTTCCCGGTGTACCACACGCTCACCTACTTCGTGCCGCGCTTCCTTTTCCAGCGCGCCTTACGCCGGATGCTGCGCTCGACCATGCCGGTGTGTTACGAATTCCACGCCGCAGATCTCCTTGACTTCGGCGCCGATGGCGTCGATGCGCGATTCGCTCGTCACCCGGGCATGCGCTTGCCGTTGAGGGAAAAGCTCGCCAACCTGCGCGCGATCCTGTCGACCATCGCCGGCGAGCGGCGTTGCGTGACCTACCGCCAGGCGCTCTCCGAGGGACTGGCCGGCGCGTGAGCCGCACGCCAACCGAGATTGAGGTTGAGGCGTGCGCGCTGAGCTCAAACTGGCGATCGCCAGTACGTTCGTAACCGCGATGGTTTGTGGAATCGCCGGCGAGGCATGGATCCGCTTGACCAAACCGCATCTCACACCCGACAGCGAGCGCCACAGCTCGATCGAGTATGCGCCCAGCTTATTTTCACGCAATCAACTGCCGCAAAAGTCGCAAGCAACGTACGATGCCGATGGCAAGGCGATGTACACCATCGACGCGCTCGGCTATCGCGGCCTGCCGATCGCCATTCCAAAGCCGCCGGGCACGCTGCGGATCGCCGTCATCGGCGGCTCGGCGGCGTTCGACATCGGTGCCGACGACGGACACGACTGGCCGCATCTGGTGCAAGAGAAGCTGCGTGCGTCCGGCCGTGCCAACATCGAGGTCGTCAATGCGGCGGTGCCAGGATACGCGACCTGGGATATTCTCGGCCGGCTCTACGGCGAGTTGTGGATGCTGCAACCCGACTACGTCGTCGTCTACGAAGCCTGGAACGACATCAAATACTTCCCGTGGCTGAAGCCCGAGCACTCGCTGGCACGCGGCTATCTGCCGGCTCCGTCGGTAAGCACCGAAAGCGGGCCGATGATCGACAACCCCTTCATCTACTACCGCGGCGCCGTCGACCGATTTTTTTGCCACTCACAACTCTACTCGCGCCTGCGGCGCCGCTTTTGGTGGTGGAAGCTCGGCGAGATGGGGCTGGAGGGTTTGGTGACCGGCCCGGGCGACCCGTCGGGCAACGGGTCGAACTATCCCAACACTTACTCGGAATGGGGACCGAAGCAGTACGAGCTCAATCTGCGCCTCATCGTCGCCGCGGCACGCGCTGCCGGGGCAACCCCGCTCCTGCTCACCCAGGCCCGCATGATCGACACAAAGAATGATGCGGAAGAGCGACGCCGGATTCGGTATGATTACGTACAGTTGTCACACGACGGGTTGCTACATGCCTTCGCCGATTGCGACGCCGCAGTGCAACGGGTGGCAAAGGCGGAAAAGGTGGGATTCTTGGATCTCGGCAGCATCCTGAACGGACGGCGCAGCTTGTTTGCGGATCACGTACACACCACGCCGGAAGGCAGTGAGGCAATCGCCACCGCAGTCGCGAGCTATCTGCAACCACAAATCGAGCACCCCGAATGAAACAAGGAATGCCGCCCAGCATTGTTCGACCATCGGTCTCGGAATCGGCTTTGCACGCTAATTCGATTGCTGGACGAACATCGAGAACCGCGGAGCCCGAGTCATGAAGTCGACGCTGCCGAACACTCTGCCGGGCAAAATGGTCGATCTGTTCTATCGCGGCGCCGACCGCCTGCTGCAAAGCTCGCGCGCACACCGGCTGCAAGAGCTCGCCGACGACCCGCTGATCCGCCGCATCCTGGTCTTCAACCCGGTTGCCGGCCTCGGCAACATGGTGTTGCTCAGCGGCCTGCTGGTGAATCTGCGACGTCTCTACCCGCAAGCGGAAATCACCGTTGCCATGCCGACCTCGGCGCTGGCGCCGGTGGTGCTGAGCAAGGATCTCGTCGACGAGGTCGTTCCGTTCGATCCAGCCCACGACACGCGCATCGGCATCATGCGCCTGGCCTTGCGCGACCTGCGCGGGCGCCGCTTCGATCTCGGCCTGGGCACATTCTTCTCGGCAACGACGCTGACCTCCTTCATGCTGGCAGCCGCCGGCTGCCGCTATCGCATCGCCTACGCGCAAGCGCCGCATCGCGGCCTTCTCAATACCATCACGCTGCTCGACGAAGGCGGACACGAGCTCGACCGCCACCTGCGTCTGCTCGACTTCACGCAGCAACTGCGCGAACGGCGCACGGCCATCACGCTCTCGGCCGCGGCGGTGTCGACGGCGCGCGACTATTTGGCGCAATTCGGTCTCGGCAACGAGCGCCCACTGCTCGGCATCCATCCCGGCTGCGATAAAGCCAACGCCCTGAAACGCTGGCCGCCGGAGCGCTTTGCGGCCGTCGTGCGGCGGCTGTCGATGGACGGCGCCGCCGACGTGCTGGTCTTTCTCGGCCCCGACGACATGGCGGTCTACGATTGCTTCGCGCCGCTTGCCGACGCGCACGTGCATTTGATCACCTCGGCGCCGTTCGAACGGGTCGCGTCGTTGATCAGCCAGTGTCGGGTGTTTCTCAGCAACGATTCGGGATTGATGCACGTCGCCGCGGCGCTCGACGTTCCGGTGGTCGCCGTGTTCGGCCCGACCGACACGGTGAAGAACTCACCCGTCGGCAGCGCCATCCTCTTGAGCGCCAGCGATGTGCCGTGCCGGCCCTGCTATGTCGCCCCTCCGATCACGTGCCGTTACGACCGCCAATACTGCCTCGAGGCGATTACCGTCGCCGAGGTGATCACCAACCTACGCCACATTCTCGTGCGCCGCTCCCTCGCTGACGAGCTGGCCTCTTCGGGCGCGGGATATGTTGCCTAATCTAACGCCAAGCCTGCTCGCGCCTTTCATCGCGCTGGTCGTCGTGCTGGCGTTGCGCGCGCCGCTGTACTGGCTCCTGATGCTCGACCTCGCCCTGGTCGTTTATCCCGGCGAATGGTTGATCTCGCGGGTCCATCTCGATTTCAGCGACATCCTGCTGATCGGCATCGTCGCCGGCATCGTTCTGCGCCCGAGCGAACGCCGCGCCGTTGTGCAATGGCGCCGACCGCATTCGCTGGCTTCGCTCGGACTGATGGTGCTGTTCACGTTTACCTGGCTCGCCGTTCTCCTTGTCCGCATGCAAGGCGGCTTCGCGCGCCCGGGAGAACGTGCCGACCTTTCCAATCTGCTTCTGACCGGCCTCGGCATTCAGCTGCTGATCGAAGCCTGGCGCTGGCGCCTGCCGTACCGCTGGCTTTGGCTGGCACTCGGAGTGTTCATGTCGGTG
>JACQEN010000186.1 GCA_016200585.1 Deltaproteobacteria bacterium | reverse complement strand
TGCGCCAAGAGGCTTTCGATACAGGCGCCGATGGTGAGGGCCCCGTTGAACACGGGTACGACGACGCATATCGAAGGAACGACATTTCGGGAGCCCGTCGTGGTAGGGGAATCATCCGCTCCCTCTGGAAGTTCTGCCCGTGTCGTCAGTACCCGTTCCCCCCTGCGACTCACGAGTCTCCCCGAAACGAACCGCCGCTGTCAATTCTCCGGAGAGAAGGGCTGGCGCTTGGAGAGAAAGATCAATTCGAAATGCAGCGCAGGTGGTAGGTGGTTACTGCCGGGCCACCAAGATCACGTTGGAGTAGGTAAAGCGCAGCCGACCCTTGTGTCGACGGGTTCCCAGCCCCAGTCCATCGTCGGCAACCGAGTCTTCGAACATCTTGCGGATTGTGTCCTCGCTGCCGGGAACCGGAAAGGATCGCTCCAGCAAGCCCTCGACATCGATGTCCATGCGCCAGAACTTCTCAGCGGCCACGGCAAGCCCACAAATCCGATACAAGCGACGCAGCTGATCGACTGTGAATGCTCGCGCATGCGATGGATCACGCAGCATCTCCATACGGTGAAAGCCCTCCGCCTTGCGGGGATCTTCCGACACCGTCAGATCCGCGACAACGACCCGGCCTCCCGGCTGACACACTCGCTTCATCTCTGCCAGCACTGCGGCTGGGTTCTGGAAGTGATGAAATGCGAAGCGTGAAACGACGATCGAAAACGCGGCATCGACAAAGGGCAACGGCAGCACGTCGCCGATCTCGAATCGCACGTTCGCCCGCTGCTGTTCGCTAGCCAGCAAACGGGCGCGCTCGATCATCGCCGGCGTCAAGTCGATCCCAGTAACGCCGCGCGCCACCCGCGCAAACGCGCAGGCGACGATCCCCGGGCCGCACGCGACGTCGAGTACGAGATCGTCGGAACGCGTTTCGGCGGCCTCGACGAGCAGCCGCAGCGCATGTTCGTCTCGAATCGGCGCCGCCGTCGAGAAGGGAACGGCTTGCCGGGAGAACTGGTCGAGGATCGTGTCACGGTGCGAGGGCATGCCCCTGTCTGCCACGTGTCGACCGGCAAATCCAAAGCAACGCACCGTCGCGAGCCGAAATCGTTTCCACGTCCTTGGATCGCAGGAAGCGCTAGCCGCGAGTGCGTCTGTAAAGAGAAACCAAACCCGCTGGGCGACACGGATTCGCGTCGCCCAGCGAGCTCCACAGGAGTCGTTGCGTGACTACTGCGCGGGGGTCGGGGTCGGGGTCACGCAAGCAGCGCGACAGGAGGTAAAAGCAGTGCGACAGGCGGAGACGTCGCTTTGGTACGTCGTCAGGCAGGTCTGCGCGCAACTCTGGAGAGCGGTCAGCGCATCGGTGCAGGCCTGCGTGCCGCGACCGGTTGCACAACCCGTCTGCGCCGCCGTCACCTGTGTCGGGCAAGCGGCCGAGACGCACGCCAGCGCGTTGGATTCGGCCGTCTTGTCGCAGCTAGCGTCGGTGTCGGCACAGTTGGCCGCGCATGGAAAGAGAAGCTGGCCGAGGATACTGCCGCCACGAAAGACACCGTGGCCGCCCATGTCACCGGCCGGCGGCGTCGGATGATTCGTGGGACCCATCGGGGGTCCGAAGTGGTGGTCGCCTCGGTCGGGTCCATGTGCCCAGGCCGGAATAGCCGCAGCCAAAGCCAACGTCGCGGCGAAGGCGATGCCCAATTTCCAATCGTTACGTCCTCTCATGATTCTTTCCTCCTTGAAGAAATTCGTCTTTCGATGTGCTGTGAAGACTTGCTGGTTTTCCGACTTTCGCAGCCGATCGGTTCTAAGGTCCGAGGCAGCTGTATTTTCGAACCCCCTTTCTCCGCGCGCGGGCTACGTGCAACACCGAGATCCTCCGCATCAGGTGGCGCTGCATCCGTTGAGGAGAGAGGACACAGCCGCAAGAATCTCGTCGACCGACACTTGTCCGTCGCCGTTGGTATCGAGAATCGGGCAAGCGCCGAGGTCGGAGTCGCCAAGAAGAATGCGTACCCCGTCGAGGATCTCGTCGATGGTGACCGAGGCGTCGCCATTGCAATCGCCGGCACAAGTCGTCGGCGTATTGTCAGAGTATGTCGTGGCTGTCAGTTGGAAGGTCCCGTCGCCCTGTGCTCGGTTCACCAAGACATGCCAGGTTCCCGCCTGCGGTGATTGGATCTCACAGAATCCGAAGGGTGAGCTGTTGGTATCGGCACAGTCGTACGCGGCCGTGCTCGCGGCGCTACCGGCCCGAACGTACAAGTCGAAATCAGTCGCGTTGCTGAGCCCCAACGTGCTGCCGAGCTGGCCATTGAGCGCGACACGCAGGACCCTTGTACCGGCCGGCACCTCGAACTGCGAAGACGCTCGCGGGCTGGTGCTACTTACCTGTCCCGTCGTCGCAACCGCAGCTGTCGCGGCGCTGCCTATGGCCGGCAATCCGCAACTTGCGCTCCCGAGGTCGGAACCAGTGGTTGCAACGATCCAGGCGCGATTCACAAATACGTCGCTGTCGAAGCCGACGTCCGGCGCCAGACAATCTTGACTGTTGCCGCCTGACGTAATCCCGGCCAGCACCGGCCCGGCGCCAAGGTCGGCGAACAGCGGCCCGCCCGAATCCCCTTCGCAGGTGTTTGAAGCGCTGCCCGAAAAATTCCAACAGATCTGAGTGTCACCCGGCAGGTCGCTTGGACACGTTGCCGTCAACACCGTGCCTTGACGTTTGAGCCCGGCGTCGTCGGGCACGTGACGTGCCGCCGAGGTCGTTCCGAAGCCGACGATCGTGCCAGGCGCGCCGCGATCGAGGCGGCGCGCTTGATTGATTTGGGTCGGCGCCACGCCGGTCACCGCGTCGCTCAGAGTGATGATGGCGACGTCACCACTGACGGCGAAATTGTAATCGGGGTTGATGTCGACGCGGCTGACTGTGAAGAAGCCACCGTCTTGGAGGAACACGCGCAAGGTGGCCGGATCAGTGAGTCCGAAGCTCTTGCACGACGCCGCATCGGAGACGTTGTCGGGACAGACACAATGGGCGGCCGTCAGAAAGGTGTGGCAGCCGATCAATGCCCCCGAGCACAGGCCAGACAAGCTCGTGGCGGCCGTGTCGTCGTACATGAGCAGCGCACCGGTCGATGGATAGGCTCCCGTCATCAAACCGTTGACGATGCGCGGAACGAAAGTGGCGCCGAACGACCACGATGGGACAGCGGTCAAAACAGCCACCACCGCCATCAACAAGGTCGACGCGCGCGGCCGGATTCTCATCAACATTGAACCTTCTCTCGCTCCCAAATTTCGTGGGGGATCTTCCCACGACGCCTAGGAATCTACGCGGGATATTTTCCCACGTCAAGAAGGTTTTTGTCGAAAAGTGGATTAGGCGCGCGAAAACGGCGGGTGATCTTCCCCTGAACAGCGCTTCGAGACGCCGCCAGAAAGACGGCGGTTCCTCAGCGCGAACGGAAAAACTCCTCGGCGGGCCTCGTCTGTTGAACTGGCGTGCTCACTACGACTTGATGATTCCCAACGGGAACGTCGGCTCGATCCTTTCCGCGAGGAATGCCGGGCCCTGGGCCGGCGTGACGAACCAGTCGGTGGGGCACATGGTGAGAATCTCGAGCAGCGAGAAGCCCCGACCTTCGAGCTGACATTGAAATGCGTCGCGTAGATATTGCTCCGTCAACTTGATCGCCGACGGCGTGTGCACGGCAGAGCGTGCAACATACGCGGCACCATCGAGTTGCGCGACCAGCTCGCTGATGCGGATCGGATTTCCATGGCGCTCGCGGTCGCGTCCGCCGACGCTGGTCTTGGTGTGCTGTCCGAGCACCGTCGCCGCCGTCATGTGCCCGCCAGTCTCCCCGAACACCGCATTGTTGAAGACGATCGCCGTGATCCTCTCGCCACGCGCCGCGGCGTGCAGCACTTCCTGCAAGCCCTCGGAAATCATGTCGCCGTCGCCTTGCATGGTGAACACGAACGCATCCGGCCGCACGCGCTTGACGCCCGTCGCCACCGACGGCGCGCGCCCGTGCAGCGCCTGCATCACGTCGACGTCCATGATCATCGGGAACGCCGTGTAGCAACCGATCCCCGCGACGCAGATGGTCCGCTCGCGCAATCCCAGTTCTTGAACCGCTTCGAGGATCACGCGCAAGGCAACCGGTTCGCCACACCCCGGACAGAGCGAGTGCTCGGCGCTGAGGAGCAGATCGGGCTTCTCGAAGACTTTCCTCAAACCCCGTTCTCCGGAACCAGTCACCGCGCTCATGGGTCCTCCTTTCCCGAGTAGACTTGTCCGATGCGTTTCAAAATGTGCTCGACGTTCAGCAACGGGCCGACACCGAAGCCGGAATGATCGTGGCTGATACCGCCGATCGCCACCACCGGTACACGGCCAAGCACCGACAATTGAACATCTTCGATCATCTGGCCGGCGTTGAGCTCGAACACGGCCACCGCACGGGCGGTCGCGGCGGCACTGGCAACTGCATGCCTGGGAAAGGGCCAGAGGGAAATCGGTCGGACGTAGCCGACACGCAGCCCGCGCTCACGCGCGAGGCGCACCGCATACTTCACGAATCGGCCCGGAAACCCAAACGCAACGACCACCAGCTCGGCATCTTCGAGGAAACCGTGCTCGACGCGTACCTCTTCCGAGACGATCGCAGAGTGCTTTGCGGTGACGTTCGCCAACGCAGCGGCGACATCCGTCGACAGCTTTTCCGACGGACCGAGCGGCGACAGCGTGATGCCGCGCCGCCCCTTGGCTCCGGTAACGGCCCACTCCTTCGGCGGCAGCTCAGCGAGTGCCGGTGCGGCAAAGGAAACCATCTCCGATGTGTGCGACAGCAGGAAGTCGCCCATGATCATTACCGGATTGCGCCACTTGTCGGCCAGGTGGAAGGCCAGCTGCGTCAGGTCGGCGGCTTCTTGCGCCGTCGACGGGGCCAACACGATGAAGCGGTAATCCCCGTGACCGCCGCCGCGTGTGGCTTGAAAATAGTCGCCTTGCCCGCGGCACATGTTCACGGCGACGATGGGGATCTGCGCATTGGCAAGCTCGGCGAAGCTCTCCTGCATCAAACTGATACCCTGCCCGGTCGACGCAATCATCGAGCGCACGCCGCAACCAGCCGCGCCCCAAACCATGCCGATGGCCTCAATCTCGCTCTCGGCGTTCATGCACGTTCCACCGACTTGCGGCATGCGCACCGACATGAGCTCGAGAATCTCCGTCGAAGGCGTAATGGGATAGCCGGCATAGAATCGACAACCCGCCTGGACGGCGGCCTCCACTATCGCCGCCGAACCTTCCATCAACACGCGCTCCGGCATCCTTCGGTTCCCCTAACCCCTAACCCCGAACCGCCAACCCCGAACCGCTTGCCTCTCTGTAGACTTCAAAACAGAAATCCGGACAGACCTTGGCGCAGAGCTCGCAACCGGTGCAGCCGTCGAGCAACAGCGGATAGCGATAGCCCTTGCTGTTTACCGCCTGCGACATGACCAGCACCTGCGGCGGACACGCCGGAACGCAAAGGTCGCAACCCTTGCAAAGCTCCTGGTCGATGTGGACCGTCGCCAACACGATTCCCTCTGGCAGTTGGAACTATCACGACCGGCCCGGATACTGCGAAGAAAAACCACGCCCACGGCGCCCGGCCGTCGCCTTCTGCCCTTTGCCATCATCCGACCACACTGGCATGAGGTTCGTACACGAGGTGTCCAACGATGTGGTTCGAGTTACGCAAAGAAGACCTGAGTTTTCGTCAGCGCGCCCCTGTCGTCTACATCAACCAAGCGGAGATCGCCGCGCCTCGTTGTGCGGTCGGCGCGGCGTTTTGCGATGCGGCGTCGTGGAAGAAGTGGTTCCCGAACCTACGCGGCGCGTTGTACGAAGGTCTGCCGCCCTATGGCGTCGGCTCGATTCGCGAAGCCCACGTCGGCTCGACACGTTGGCGCGAGGAGATGCTGCTGGTCGATCAAAACCAAGGCATTGCGTGGACCGTCACCCGCTCCACCGTTCCCTTCGCCCACGCCTTAGTTGAATCGTTCGAGCTTTCGGATTCGCCGAACGGTACACGCGTGCGCTGGACCTTCGCCATGCAGCCGCGCTTGATCGCGCGCTTGGGATCGCCGTTCGCCGCACGGGTGATGGGTGGGGTTTTGCAACGAGCTGCGAAGAACCTGGAAACCTACTTGCAGCACCCGACCCGCAATCCGGGCTCGTGACGCCGGCATCCAAGAATCGAGGAGAGAGAAATGCTGAGTGAAGAGGTACGCTCCCGGCGCGAGGCAATCGTCCGCCGCCACATGGAATCGGAAAACGTCCACGACTTCGCCACGACACTCGCGACCTTCAAGCACCCGCGCTACGAGATCATCGCCACCGGCCAGGTTTACGACGGCCCCGATGAGGTGCAGCGTTATTTCCGCGAGTCACGCACCGCCTTCCCCGACCAGCGCAACGAGCTGATCGCTCTGCATCACGCCGACGACGCGGTGATCTCGGAGTTCTGGCTGCTCGGCACGCACAAAGGACCACTGATGGGAATTGAACCGACCGGCAAGGAGTTCCGCTGCCGCATGGTCGCGCTGTTCCTCTTCGAAGGAACAGGCTTGGTGTGTGAGCGCGTCTACTTCGATTCGGCGACGATCTTGAGACAGTTGACAGCCTGAGGCGGAGCCTCAAGACCTCATTGCCCCATCAGCCGCGGCGCCGGTGCCCGACGATCGCCTTCAAAGTCGACGATCAGCACCGTACCCGCCTGCAGCGTCGCCGCGCTGGCCAACGCGATCGACACCGTCCCGGCAGCCGCCTCGTTGGTCTGCAACAAGATGCCGCGTGCTTGAGCCGAGCGCCGGATGCCGCGCAATCGCAAGTGCTGCGAATCGTAGCGTAGCTGCAGGTCCATGGCGTCGGTCGGCGTGTCGATTTCAATCGCGTAACGCAAGCGGCCGCCCGCCACTCGCAAACGGCGCAACTTCGCAGCCCGGTTTTGCAACGCCGCTCCACCACCTGCGGCTGGCTGCCAGTTGCCGCTGCAATCGCCGAAGAGGAGTGCGGTAAAGTCCTGATTACTCGCCGGCCGGCTCCAAGGGTGGAAGCCGATCGCGCCAGCCTGACAGGTCGCCGGCTGCAGTGCGACCGTCTGCGGATTCGGCAGCGCCGAGGGAACCGGATCGAAGCCCCAATCCGTTCCACAGCGCTGCACCACCGGCAGCTGCGCAATCAATCCGACGCGATACTGCAAGATCAAAGTCGCATCGATGGCAGAAACGCTGCCGTTGCCGTTGGCGTCACACGCCAGCCGCTGCGCCGCCGTAAGGCTGCGCAACCCGACCGTTGCTTGCAACACGAAGGCAGCGTCGAGGGAAGTGATGGCACCGTTGATCTCGCCCGCTTTCGACGGCTCGAAGCGCCAGTCGCCGGCCGCAAGGTTGACGAAGGAGAATTGCCCGTTGCTGTCGGAAACGGAAATTTGATTCGGCGTGCCGTACGCGTGTACACCAACCTGCGATACCAGCACGGCCGATCCGAAATAGCGAATCTGCCCGGCAACGGAAGACGACGGCGTCGGCGTCGGGGTCCGGCTGGGGGACGACGTCGGTGGCGTCGTTTGCGTAGCGCTTGGCGTTGCTGCGGGAGCTCCCGCCGGCGGCAGCTCGATCAACGTAATCGACGACGCGGGATAGGTCGCGGTGAAGCCGTTGGCGGACACCGGCTGGTCAACGTCACGGACGATCGCGCCAAGGTTGGCGCTGCTGTAGCGATAGACGGCAGCCGCAGCGGCGGGACTGAATCCCGCTAGCGACAAACTGCTGGTCAACGGCTGTAAGCTCTTGTTGATGATCATCAGTGTCAGCGCACCGCTTGCTCCATGCTGGGCACCGTAGATGGCCAGCTGACTCTGGTCGGCACTGACGGAGCTGACGGCAACGTCACCGAAGCTCGAATCGGCGCCGTCGTAGGTTCGATACATGCGGAACGCGTAGGCACCTGGCTGCGCGGCGCTCGGCGGGTCCCACAACGTTGCCAGGTCCAGCCCCTCGCGACCGAAGATGCCAAGTACGTCGGCCTGCGCCAGGGCGCCGTTGATATTGTCCAGAGCGCCCCAGTTGTACTCGCCGATCGCCAGCTTGGTACCGAAATAGTTGTCGTTCACCCACTGACGCATACGCGGGATGAGCTCTACGGTGTCGCCGATCCAGCTCTCGTCGACGTAGGTCGGATCCCACAACGAGCGCGTCGAACGCAGCCGCAGCGCCTGCGTCGATGCGCTACCCGCACCCGACAGTGAAACCCCCGACGCCTGCGGGTAGTAGTGCAGGTCGAGGTAATCGAGAAGGCGCACGCCGTTCTGTTGCCCATAGGTGTGCATTTGTTGCAGGTACCAAGCGACGAACGGCAGGTTGCCGTGCGCCAGCCGATCCTGCGGATTGTTCCACCACGCCCCGCCCGGCGCCGCATCGAGCGCCGACCAGAAGTAGCCCGTCCAACCCCACTCCGCCGGCCCGAGAGTCAACGCCGACGGGTCGCTGGCTTTGACAGCCGCGGCGTAGGCGTACGTCCGATCGCGCATCTCGTCGTAGCTCGTCGGCGTCGGGTGAACGTCGCGATGGGTGCTGTTCCACAGCATCGGCTCGTTGTCGAGATTGTAGAAGCGTACGCCGCCATGTGCCGCGTCGCCGTACTTTGCGGTGAGATGGTCGATCCATGCCTGCACGAAGCTCGGCGCAATCGCCAGGCTGGTATCGAGCGGATTGTTGCCGCTGATGTCCGTCGCGTTCGTGCGCACACCATTACCGCAGTCGGCATTCCACGGGTCGGTCGATTGCTGTGCGCCGTACTTGGCAACCGAAAAGCCGCAAGCCACGGAGCGCGCCTTCGGCGTCCAACCGATCAGCGGCACGGTCAGCAACGTCGAGGTTGCGGTGCGTCGATCCTGCTCGACGAACTGATCGCTGCTCGAACCGTCCGGCAACGTGCTCGGATTGGCGTTGTCGTTGGGAATGTTTTCGAAATACCAGTCACTGGCGTGGTTGCTGGTGTCGTTCTGCCAGTTGTAGCGGGTTGTGGCGTTGCCGCCCCAGCGCCGCACCGGCAGTTGCAGCTCCCCGGCCAATGCTTCATCGGCAAAATTCATCCCATAGATGTACGGGCTGATGGCGTGGCGGTTGGCGGAGACGTCGACACTCAACGGCGGGCCGGCACCCGGTGGCAATGGGGTTGGCGTCGGGATGCCCAAGCTGAGAAAGGAGATCGTGTCGAGATAGAAGACCGGTTGTGCGCCGGCGGAGGCGTTGAACCAGTAGACGTAGGTGACCTGACGCTGGGCGCCGAGGTCGAGCAACGGCACGTCGACCTGCGTCCACGTGTTGGCGAGCGGCGTGACGTCGCGCAACACCGAGCTGGAACCGTCACCGACCTGCACCTGAACCGTCTGGCCGCCCGACGTTCCGCCATGCACGTAGAAGCGCAGCGTGTCGTAAGCTCCGACGTTGAGCGGCGACGGCGCTCCGAGCTGCAAGCCGCTCCAAGCGCCGGTGTAGGTGACGGCGATCGATGCTGTGCCAGCCTGCACGGGAGATGCGCGATTGAAGTCGCGGGTTACCCCACCCCACGACCAATCCTGCCAGCCGCTCGCGAGTCCGTCGCCGTACACCGCAATGTCTGCCCGTACTGCCGGCACAAACAACAGCAACAGCGCAACAATCAATACGGCCTTCCGCCAGGGCATCGTCCTTCAGGGTAGCGGGCTTCGTGCCATCGCACGACCAAGGGAATTGGGGAAACTCGTCGCGCGCCAACGCACGCAGCAACGACGGTGCACGACCGCTGACGGCATTTCGTTGTCACCGCTGACGCGATGGATCTGCAGCCATTTGCATACTCGCGCACGGCCCGAGATGGTCGCGGGCGACGCCCTCACGGAATCGCTCGCAGTCGTTCGAATAGGTATGCCCGTCGCAACCACATACCGGATCGACCACCGCCGCACAGATCTCCGGAGCCAAACGGCACTCGCCGCTGATGTCCGCAACGTTGCAGGCCCCGGCCGGTTGCTCACAAATCTCCCCGACCGAGCAGGGGATGCCGGCAAATCCGCCGCAAGAACGGACAGCCGGACAAGCGGTGACAGCGTTGTTCGCCGCGCCGACGATCTCATCGACCGTAATCTGACAGTCGTGATTGGCGTCGCCGGCGGCGCAATCACAAATCTCACGGTCGCCGAGCGCAATCCCGACCATGCGTACGAGCTCGTCGACGGTCACCTGACCGTCCCCCGCACAATCCCCCTCGCAGACGCTCGGCGGCAGACAGGGTCCACACGCACCGACGGCACCGGTCTTGAAATCGATCTCGCGGCAGGAGCCAGGGCCGCACGGCTGACAGGCACAACCGGCGGGCGTGTCGGTGGGGTGCGGGGTCAGTGGTGCAGGAGTAGCTGTTGCGGTCGAAGTGGGGATGGTCTCGTCCCAGCAGACTGTTCATGGGATAGTGCCGCACAATGTCCCAATACGAAGGCGTCAGTCCCACGTACGAATCGATATGGACCACGCCCGTTCCGTCTCCAAAAGCAACTGCCACGGCCTGGCCGAGGCGGCTGATGGCGTCGCGGCTGCGCAGATGGATGTTGACCTCGGTGACGGCTGCGGCGCGTGGTGCGATGTCGGTCAGCGCGTAGAGATCGAGCGCCGTGGTCCCGCCGAGGCTGTCACCGTCGAGGAAGACGTAAGAGTTGTCGCCGTCATCGTCCCGGGCGCATTCCCAGTTGTCCGAACATCCGGAGGCACGGTTGGCCCTGCTGGCAGTGGGACCATCCGGGAAGAGCAGGGCGCAGTTGGGACGCGGCGCAGGTGTCGTCGTGACGGTCGGCGTTGGAGTTCCGGTGAACGCAGTGCAGTTGCCGGAGTTGCACAGCGCGTTCCAATGCAACGCGCAGTTGCTGGGACAATTGCCGTTCACGGGGACGCCACAGAGCGCTTGACCTTCGAGGTCGCACTGGCAGCAATCGCTCGGGCCAGGGGTTCTGGTCGGTGTCCTCGTCGGCGAGCTGGTGGCGGTGATTGCGGCGACGCGACGGGCCGCCGCCGTGCAGCCGAGAAACAAAAGGCACGTTAGGAACAATGTAACTCTCCACCCCGCGCGACCCGATCGCCTCGAACGTTGCTGCCTGGGTTGTGTCCGCATACTTCCCTCCGTACGGGTTGCGCGTCACCTGACTCGGGTTGCGTCGTCACCAGACTATGAACCTGGCGGCGAGTGTGGGAAAGGGGCAAACGGATCGTCCTTGCTCGCCGCACGTCCAACCGGCATTCATCAAACATGACCCCGCGCCTGAAATGGATCGTGCTCGTCGGCGCCATCCTGATCGCTGCCATGTACACGGTGCGACGGCTCTACTACCCGGCCTGGTTCGGGAGCGTCGGTGCGGCACCGGAATATGGGCCGCAGATGACCGACGAGACCATCGCCAATCGCCTGCGCGTCCCACCCGGCTTCAAGATCGGTCTGTACGCCGGCGCCAGCGCGGCGCGCCTGCTGCGCTTCACCTCGACCGGCGATCTCCTGGTCTCGCAGACCAACATCGGGAAGGTCTCTCTTTTGGAGCACGACGCCAACGGCGACGGCAAAGCGGACGGTTCCAAGACGCTCTTCGACAACCTCAGCGCGCCGCACGGAATGGTGTTGCACGACGGCTGGCTTTACATCGCGGAAGGCAACGCCATCTTTCGCGTCCGCTTCGACGCGGACAAGCGCACCGTCGACGGCAAACCGGAGTACATCGTGCGCGATGTACCGGTCGGCGGACACGGCACACGCACCATCGGTATCGGTCCGGACGGCTGGCTCTACCTGTCGATCGGTTCGAGTTGCAACGTCTGCATCGAAGACAATCCGCGCCGCGCGGCGATCACCCGCTTTCATCTCGATGGCAGCGGCGAGGAGCGCTACGCAACCGGGCTGCGCAACTCCGTCGGCTTCACCTGGCAACCGGGAAGCGGTGCGATGTACGCGACCGACAACGGCCGCGACTGGCTCGGCGACGACTTCCCCCCGTGCGAGCTCAACCGCATCGTCCAGGGTGGATTCTACGGCTGGCCCTTTGCCAACGGCAATCGGGTGCCCGATCCGGATTTCGGCAACGAGCATGCCGAGGACATCGCCGTCTCCATTCCTCCGGCACACGCCTTTGGAGCCCACGTGGCGCCGCTCGGCCTGACGTTTTACGACGCGCAAGCGTTCCCGGAAAAATATCGTGGCGCGATTTTCGTTGCCCAGCACGGCTCGTGGAATCGCTCCAAGAAGAGCGGCTACAAGGTGGTTGCGGTATTTCTCCACTCCGACGGCAGCACGCAGGAGGAAGATTTTCTCACCGGCTTCGAGCGTGACGACAACGTCGTCGGCCGCCCGGTCGATGTCGCCGTCGGACCCGACGGGGCGCTGTACGTCAGCGACGACTACAGCGGATCAGTGTATCGGATCGCGTACACTGGGTAGTCGAGAAGTCGGAAGTCGACGGTCAACAGTTGATAGCCCAGGTTCGAGTCTTTTCTCAGCGCGCGGCTACGGGCAGGCCGGCAATCCGGATACTCCTCGGATATTGACGCTCGGCGAGAATTGCGTCTGCGTGCCGTACGTGTTGGGGTTGGCGCTGGTGACCTGCGTTGTCAGGATGGAGCTCTGGCCGTTGGTACCGCTGGCAT
>JACQEN010000167.1 GCA_016200585.1 Deltaproteobacteria bacterium | reverse complement strand
GTCACCGCGTCGTCGATGTGCTGGGCCCATTGTTTCTTGTCGTTCACCACCGAGCTCAGGGGCACACCATTCACCGCGCCCCAGGTGTGCTCGTAGTATTTGTACATGTCGACCAGCGCACTCTCGATGGCCGCTTGCTGTCCCGGCCAGACGCTGGTGTCGAACTTGTGAACCGCCGCCGCCAGGCCTTCGGCAAGATGCAGAGATTCGACTGCGCGCCGCGTTTGCGCCGTGCGTTCGGCAAGCGACACGGGGGCCATGTCCCACTCGTTCCCCCAACCGCCGCGTACCGTAGCCAGCTGGCCGGCGTGGCCTTCCAGGTCCTGAAAGTAGTCGATACCGTTCGACACCTGCACCTGGTCGCCGCCGACGTGTGTCGTGTTCCACTGGTGCGCCAGCGTTTCGAATTGACTCGATTGCCAGCTGACATCGTCCCAACCGCCACCGAACAAACCCGTCAGCGGCACGAACGGCGCTTGCGCGTTGAAGTGATTGATCGAGCCTTGGACTGCGGCGCTCGACAGGTTGCCGCGCGCCTCGGCGTAGCCGCCCCACGACTGGTTGTTGTTGAGGTAGTACCACTTGAGCAGCAGCGACTTGTTGTCGGGCCCCTGCCACTGCACGACCTCGGTATTGGCGGCGCGGTTGCCGTTGGTCCCAGCCGTGGCGCAGCCGCAGATGCCTTTCCAAGTGTACTTTGCGCCGCTGCCGGCCCAGATGCTGCTGATGCCCCACGGAATGGTCTCGTTTTCGATGGCCTGCGCCAACAGGAACGGCGAACCGTACTGACGCTGCAATTTACCCGGATAGTAGCCGGCACGAATCGCGGCTTCCGTCTGCAACGCTCCGTACAGCGTGACCATCGGATTAAGCGGCGCCGTAATGTGTCCCGATTGCATGTCGTCGATCAGGGCTTGGTACTGCGACGCCGTACGATTCTGCTTGTACAGCCACAGCCAATACCAGCCGTCGCAGTTGTAACGCGCTTGCTCGGCTGCCGGAGCGCCGCTCGTCGCGGCGACGCGAGCGATGTAATAGTCGAGCTCCGACAGCATCGCCGATTCGTAGTTGGAAACGGTGTCGTTCCAACCGTAATCGGTATGATTGTCGTTCATCATGTAGACGTGATGCACGGCAAAGGCAGGGGCAGCGCCGGCGCACAGCAGGTACAGCCCGACGACAAGAATCGAGCATCGTCGATGAGTGGGATGGTGGGAAGTCAGAGCGCGCCCCGGGGATCAATCCATTGTCACCTATCGGAGATCGCTATCCAAGGGTGAAATACCGCAAAGAGCTAGGCGCAATCGGTCATGGCAGCAAAAGCACCTTGCCGACGCTCTTGCGCGTAGCGATCTCCGCTAGCGCCCTGGCCGCTTGGCGCAACGGGTACTGCGACGATACTTCCGGTGTCACCTGGCCGCACTCGTACATTTCGAACAACGCGTGCATGGCTTGCGGGATCTTCTCCGGCTCGTTCTGGCGATAGGCGCCCCAGTGCAGGCCGACGATGGAGATGTTCTTGAGTAAGACGCGATTGAGCTGGATCGACGGGATGCGGCCGGAGGCGAAGCCGATGACCAGCAGCCGCCCGCACCAGGCGATGCACTTGGTCGACAGGTCGAAGATGTCGCCGCCGACCGGATCGTAAATCACGTCGGCGCCGCGTCCGCCGGTCGCCGCCTTCACCTTGTCGACCCAATCGGGCGTCGAGTAGTCGAAGCACTCGTCGGCGCCGTGGCGCTTGGCGATGGCGCATTTCTCCGGCGACCCGGCGGTACCGAGCACGCGCGCGCCAAGAGCTCGGCCGATCTGTACCGCCGCCAAGCCGACGCCACCGGCAGCGGCGTGGACGAGCAACGTTTCGCCCGCTTGCAAGGCGGCGCGGTAGACCAACGCGAAGTATGAGGTTTGGTAGACGATGCCGAACGCCGCACCATGCTCGAACGGCATCGCGTCGGGCATCTTCACGACGGTAGCGGCCGGCGCAACGGCGATGGTCGCAAACCCGCCCCAGCCGAGCATGGCGAAGACACGATCGCCGCAGCGGACACCGGTGACATCCGGCGCGACCGCACGGACGACACCGGCCACCTCGCCACCCGGCGCAAACGGCAACGGCGGCTTCACCTGGTACTTGCCCTGGATCATGAGGATGTCGAAGAAGTTGCAGCCGATGGCTTTGACGTCGATCGCCACCTCGCCGCGCTTCAGCTCGGGATCCGCAAGCTCGGTCCATTGCAGGTCGGCAGGCTCACCCCAGTCACGGACGATCATCGCGTACATGGTCGACGCTTTTGGCAGCGGCTGGCGGCGGCTGCAACGCCGGATTCCCGATTTCGTCATGCAAGTGTCGCGGCGGCACGCTTCCAAGCGCCTCTTTTTCTTCAGCCCGGCACTTGGGCACGGCAGTTGCGGAGGCGCTGCCCAAGGGTACGTGGTCAATTTGCCACAAGGGAACGGAGGCTGAGAATGCAAGCGTGCGAGCTTCAAACCCACTTTGCACCTCCACAGCGCAGCACGACAGAGGAGCTCGAAGATCAGACAAGGCTGGTGGAATCGCAGCCATTGATCCTCCAACTCCTCAATGGTTTTCCGGAGCCTGCGATGATCCTGAACAGCAACCGGCAAATCATCGCTGTCAACGACAAGCTCGCGACGTTGCTGCATTTGGATCCCGAGGAATTCTTGGGGCGCCGGCCCGGCGAGGTGTTGGACTGCATCCATAGCGCCGAACCGCCGGCCGGTTGCGGGACTACCAAGTTCTGCCGCTATTGCGGCGCGGCAAACGCCATCGTCGCGAGCCAGCGCTGCAATCAAGCCGACATCCAAGAGTGTCGCATCGTACGCGGCACCACGATGAAATCTCGCGGCGCCCTCGATCTGCGTGTCTGGGCTACGCCGCTGGAGATTGCCGGGCAATCACTTACCTTGTTCGCACTGCGCGATACGACGGCCGAGAAGCGCCGCGAGGTGCTAGAGCGCTTGTTCTTTCACGACGTCTTGAACTCCGCCGGTGGTCTCCGAGCCGTCATGGAAATTTGGCCGGAGCTGAAGCCGGGCCAGTTGCCGGAGATGACGCGCATTGCGCAACGCTTCGCCAACGAGGTCGTCGAACAGATCCTGGCGCAGCGTGACCTCACCAGAGCCGAGAACGGCGATCTCGAGGCAAAGATCGAGGTCGTCGATGCCTCGCAACTGCTGACCGATCTGTGCGCTTTCTATTCCCAACGATCACTGGAGCGCGGAGTCGTCGTGACTCCGCCAACCGTCCGGGGGTCGGCGGCGATTCAATCGGACCCGATCCTACTGCGTCGTGTGATCGGCAATTTGATCAAGAACGCCGTCGAGGCGAGCGAACGAGGCCAGGTCGTTCGAGTCTGCTTCGAGAATGCCGGCCGGCCGACGTTCCACGTGCACAACGCCACGACCATGACGGAAGCCGTGCAGGCGCAGGTATTCCAGCGCTCGTTCAGCACCAAAGACGGCCAAGGTCGGGGAGTGGGATGCTACAGCGTCAAGCTGCTCACCGAGGCCTATCTGGGTGGACGAGCTTCTTTCGTATCGACAGACGAAGCGGGTACGACCTTCAGCATCGAGCTGCCGGCATAGGCGTCGTACATCGGCGCCCTCACACTAGGGCGCGAGCCGTCGATCGTTCGAGAAATGAGCCGCGGTCTTCCTGCGGCCGCGCGGCGACACGCGACAGCAGCGCGTCGATCGAGATCGGTCCCGCGCCGTTGGTGCCGAGCCACACCAGCAAGCAGATGTAGAGGAACTCGGCCAGGCCATAGAGACTCGACACGCTTTGAATCTGATCGCGCAAAGCCGTGTTGAGCGCCACGATCATCGTGATGATGAGAGGCACAACTGCAAAACGGGTGGCGAGGCCGAGCAGTAGCAGCCCACCGCAGATGAGCTCATTGCTCGATGCGAACACGGCCTGAAACGCCGGCATCGGTAATCCGCGATCCGTGAAGTACTGCGTCACATTGGCAAGATTGTGCAGCTTGCCCCAGCCCGAGGTCAGAAAGATCCAACCGACAACGATGCGGGCCAGAGTTGGGGGCACGAAGCTCAGCGCCGAGCCGATGCGTTCCGCCAATTCGGCGACCCCTTCGATCAACGATACGATCCGATTCATCTCTCTTCCCTTCCTTCTGCGCTGACGCGCCAATTACGCCGCCGCGCGGCCGGTCGTCGGCTTTGCTGTGCTGGCGATCGTTACATTGGGTGAGCGATAGGTGCTGAACTGGACGAGGTCCTTTGAAAACAGCAGATCCAAAGTCCAATCGAGCGCCACACGCAGCTTCTTCTCGGCGCGCGGCAATTTCATCAGATAGATCGTGCGCCACATCCACCAGGCGACGAATCCGGAGAAATTGAAGCCGAGGATACTGGCCACACCGGTACGGCGGCCGATCGCTGCCAGCTGCCCGAGCGTCGCGAAGGTGAAGGGCTGCTTGCGCTTGCCGTGAATGGTGGCGCAAATGTTGCGCGCCAGCACCTTGCCTGCGCGCAAGGCGTGCTGGGCCGTCGGCGGGTACGGCTTACCCGTCTTTGGATCGGGGATTACGGCACAGTCGCCGACTGCCCAGACGCCAGGCCATCCCGGCACTTCGAGAAACTGGTTGGCGACGACGCGGCCGTGGTCTTTCGGACACGGCAACGCCTCGAGCAGCGGATTGGGGGCGGTGCCCGCGGTCCACACCACCGTTTTGCTCGGAATCAACGTACCGTCGCCGAGCTGGACCCCTTCGTCGGTAACGCCGGTGACGCGAACGCCAAGGCGCATTTCGATGCCACGCTGCTCGAGCTTCTTCAGCGCGTAGCGCCCCAGCGATTCGCTGAGCTCGGGGAGAATCGTCGGGCCCGCGTGGACGAGCACCATGCGCACATGCTCGTGCTCCAAGTTGCGGTAGAACGGCAGGGCTTCTCGGATGAAGTCGTTGACTGCGGCGATCGTCTCGACGCCGGCAAAGCCGCCGCCCGCCACCACGCAGGTCATCAGCGGCCCACGCAAACAAGCCTTTTGAGCGCACTCGGTATCGGCCTCTTCGAGGTTTTGAATGATATGGTTGCGCAGATGAATGGCGTCGCCCAGCGCCTTCATGGTCATGGCACGCTCTTCGAGACCGGGTAGTCCGTAGAAGTTGGTGATCGAGCCCAACCCGAGCACCAGATGATCGTAGGGCAGATCGTGGCAGTGGCCGTCGCTGCCATGCGACACCGTAACCTTCTTCGCCTCGACGTCGATGCGCTCGACATCGCCGAGAAAGAAATCGACGCGCTTGAGCATCTTGCGCAGCGGATTGACGATGTGGGTGATGTCCAGGTCGCTGGCGGCAACCTCGTGCAGCATCGGCGTGAACGAGAAGAAGTTCTCGCGGTTGATCAGGGTAAGCGCGACGTTCGGGTCGCCACCCAGCTGTTTGTCGAGCTCAATGGCAGCGTACAGCCCGCCGAAGCCGCCACCGAGAACCAGAATCCGCGTAGGTTGAGTAGGCATCGTCGACGGTGAGATGCCGTGAACGGCACACCGGTTTCGCGCCGGGCGTGAGGGATGGGGGTCTGAGGCCTTGCGCTCTCGCCTCGCTCCGTCAAATCGCCGCTGTTCTCGATGCCCATGTCGCGGTAGGCTGCCGCCGCCATGAGTGATCTTTTCGTCAAACGGCTCCGGCTGAATGTCTCCGCGGAAAAGGCATTTCAGTGGCACGAGCGTCCCGGAGCGCTCGACCGCTTGACGCCGCCGTGGAGCCGCGCGCGGCTGGCGGAACGCAGCGGCGGCATCAAGGACGGCGGTCGCGTCGTGCTCGTCATCCCTGTCGGTCCCTTTCCGCTGCGTTGGGAAGCGCTGCACTTCGACTACATCGAAAATCGTCAGTTCCGCGACCGTCAAACGTCAGGACCGTTTGCCCTATGGGACCACACGCACTCTTTCGAGCCGCTGGGCGAAGCCCAATGCGACCTCGAAGACCGTGTCGAATATGCACCTCCTCTCGGTGGCATCGGCCGTACGATCGGCGGCCTGTTTCTGCGTCCGATGCTCCAAAGCATGTTTGCCTACCGTCACCGCATCACCGCACACGACCTGTCGGTACACGAACGCTACGGCGGCAGGCGCTTGCACTTCCTGATCAGCGGGGCCAGCGGTCTCATCGGATCACAACTGTGCCCATTTCTGACAACCGGCGGGCACCAGGTTACGTCGATCACGCGCCACAAGCCGAAGCCCGGTGAGGCAGCCGTGTGGTGGAACCCGGCCAGCGGGCAAATCGACACGCACGGGCTACCGCCGGTCGATGTTGTCGTTCACCTCGCCGGCGAGAACATCGCTCGACGTTGGACGGCCGACGGCAAGGCGCGGATTCGCGACAGCCGTGGACCGGCAACGCGCCGCCTGTGCGAGTCGCTGGCACGGCTGCAGCCGCGCCCATCGACTTTCATCAGCGCCTCGGCAATCGGATTTTACGGCGACCGCGGCGCTACCGTCGTCGACGAGTCGAGCTCCACGGGCAGCGGATTTCTCGCCGAGGTGTGCCGCGACTGGGAAGCTGCAACGACGCCGGTGGCCGGCGTCATGCGCGTCGTCCATCTGCGCTTCGGGGTCGTCCTCTCGGCGGCCGGCGGTGCCCTGGCGAAGCTGCTCTTGCCGTTTCAACTCGGTGTCGGCGGACGGCTGGGAAACGGACAACAATACATGAGCTGGATCGGCATCGATGATGCGCTGACGGCGGTGTTGCACGCCGCCGGCGATAAGTCGTTGACCGGACCGCTCAACGTCGTCGCGCCGCAACCGGTAACCAACGCCGAGCTGACAAGTGTCTTGGGAAAGGTCCTGCGCCGCCCCACCCTCATCCCGGTTCCCGCCGCAGCCGCGCGCCTGGCGTTCGGAGAAATGGCCGACAAGATGCTTTTGGCGAGCGCACGGGTCGAACCGACACGCTTGCGTGCAGCTGGCTTCTCGTTCTGGCATGAAGATGTCGAAAGCGCGCTACGACACACGCTGGGACGATGAGATCGCCAGCAACCTCACAGGAGAACCGATGCCGACCAACGCCGAACGGAACCTTGATTTGATCCGCCGATTCTGGAGTGACCTCTACGCGCACCGCTTCGACAAGATCGCCGCGTACTTCACCGCCGATGCGGAGTACGACGACGTGCCCATTCCGGCCGCCAAGGTGATTGGTCCGGCGGCGATCGTGCGCAAGCTCGAAATCGGCCTTGGGCGCGTGCCGCGACATGTCCACCACGAACATCGCATGCTTGCCGACGACACGACCGTCATGACCGAGCACACCGAGGACTGGTGCTTCGCCGACGACCACGTCGTCGCCCTGCCCTTCGTTTCCGTGCAAGTCGTCGACGCCGGCAGGATCAGGCTGTGGCGTGACTACAGCAACATCGACACGTTGCTCTCGGCCGCACCGCAATGGTGGCTCGACCACATCATGAGCGCCTGGAATCAAGACCAGAGCTGAGCGCAATCACGCCCCCGGCTTGCTGCCGGGACGAGCTGCGGACGCATCAGCCGACGACACCGCAGGCTGCCGGCGTACCGGCAACGACGCTCGCCGACTCGGCGCGGCGCACAACCTCCTCGGCCGCCAAGGTCGGCAATGTATCCGTGCACGGCCGTTTGCCGATCATTTCGCTGTAGGTGTGGCGGTACCAAGCGGCACTGACGCGCTCCTCGCCGTAGAGCTGCGACCAGAAATGGTGCGTCGCTGCGTCTGACCTCTTGGCCGCCTCGAAACCACGATCGAGGGCCTGTTGGCAGCCGGCCAAACGTTGCTTGTCACGATCGGTGACGCGTTTCAGCCCGTCGAGTTGCGCCACGAAGCCCTTCAAGTCTTTGAGCTCGGCAAGCTGCTCGGCGAGAATTGCGTCGACGCAAGCCGGTCCGGGCTCGCCGCCGAGGACCCGCACTCTCTCGGCCAACAATCGTGCATGATTCGCTTCGCGCTCGGCGATCATCAAGTGACCGGTTTGCAGTCGCCGATCGCTCTCCAGTTCCGCCCATGCCGCGTACAGCTTGGCGCCCCAAGCTTCGAGGGCGCGAAAGACGTTGAGCCCTTCGAGAATCGCCTGACGTGCATCATCCATACGCTGCGGCCCTCCGCCGGTCATCTAGGCGTCAGGCGTTGCAAGTGTCAATCAGCAACGTCGGCATCACCCGATGCGCCTGTTCCAGGGAAGCATCCCGCGTATCCGGAAGTGGCGCCTCACCGAGCGCACGCCTGAATGATTCCTCAGGCTCGCAGCAGCTCGAAGGCCGGATAGCGGTCGCAAAGCGGCGCCAAAGCTTCTACCGGCGAACCCGCCGGCACGGGGAAGAAGCGCTGCACCTCACGCCGAAAGTCGTCGAGATAGGCCTTGAGGATCGGCGCCTTCTCCGCCGCGCTCAGCTGTCGCAGGCGGTAGCACTGCCGCTGTTTCCCGCGACGCAGGGTGACCTCACCGGCGGCTTGCGCATTGCGCACCCATTGGGTGTAGCCACGCGGTGCTACCAGAAACACCTTTGCGTCGCGCTGCAGGAGATCGACGGGCAGTGTATAGAGCTTGCCGGACTTGCGGCCGCGAACTTCGAGGACACGCATGTGGGCCGGCCCGAGGCCTCGGCCCACGAGCCAGCCGATGGCTGCGTTGAAGAAACGCTCGACCGCCGTCAGTTGCTCGGACTTCCCACCGGCCGCCACATCCCCTCCTCGTCGACTCGCTGGATGATTACGAACGCGGTCGCCGCGGCGAATGCGGCGAGTGTGGCACACGCGGCGAGTGCGGTTGGCGCGGGCCGCGATCCGGAACACAGCTGCACAGCTCCGGCGACCAATGGCTGCCGCGTACACACAACTGGGTGTCGACACACTGTGTCGCCGTCACACAATACCCGGCGCTGCAGCGCGCTGTCTGGTTCTGGCACGGGTCGGCGAAGCAGCGCACACCCGGTCCATCGCAAAGCGGATCAGGATCGCTGTTTGCCAAGGCGCGACAATCGCACCCGGTGCAGTAATCCGAGAACAAACGACAATCGTCGTCCGCGGCGCAGGCACCCGGATTGTCGGGCACGCACTGGCATTGTTCCGGCGACCAATGGAAACCGCGGATGCACAACGCGGTTTGCACGCAGACGGTCGGCTGCGGACACGGTTGCACGGCGCAGGTACCGTCGGGGGCGCTACAGACGCCACAGCTGGCGTCGCAACACAACTCTCCCTTGCGACAGACGTTATCGCCGCACGGTGTGACGCCCGGCGGACATACCAGCCGGCAGGGTGCCTTCGGACAAACCGGCGATGACGGATCGCACGGCGGGCAAACGACCGTGCAGCCACCCTGTGCGGCCGCCGTCGAAATGCGGCTACCTTGCACTTCGCCCGGGTTTGCATCCGAGCCGCAACCGCCGCTCAGCGCAGCGATCGCCAGACAGCCAAAGAGCACGAGCGTTCGCCGGTTCATTTCAAACCTCCCGAGGGTCTGCAACGCCTCCTTTGTGTCCTGTTCGCCGGCGCAATTCAAGGACGGATCTCGCAGGGCATCCCTCCGGCGCCTAGCCGCCAAGGCGTTCGACGATCGGAAAATACTTTTTCGTGACTTCACCCTCCCCTTCACGCACAATACCCCGCCACGCTAACGTAGGACCGCTATGGCGAACCGACCAACGATCGACGACGGCCAGTACACCACGCGCGGCGGGATCACCGTCCACCGCCGCACCGAAGAGCTGCCAGTTGACGGCGCCATCGAACCGGTGATCGACGGGCTCGACACGCAGCGCGGCGTGCTGCTGGCCTCCAGTTACGAATACCCCGGCCGTTACACGCGCTGGGACATGGGCTTCATCGACCCGCCGCTGGTTCTGCAGGGCCGTCAGCGCACCTTTTCCATCAGCGCCCTGAACCAACGCGGCGAGATCCTGCTTCCCTTACTGTCGCGATCCCTCGATAGGCTGCCGGCCGTCGACCATCTTTTTCTGGCCGGCAGTTCACTCGACGGCACGATTGCAGCGACGACCGAACGTTTCACCGAAGAGAACCGCAGCAAGCAGCCGTCGATTTTCTCGGTCATTCGCGCCTTGCTCGAGCTTTTCCACGACCCTGACGAATCGCATCTCGGTCTTTACGGCGCCTTCGGCTACGACCTGGCGTTTCAGTTCGAACCGATCCGCCTGCGTCTGGCGCGTAACGCCGTGCAACGCGACATCGTTCTCTACCTGCCGGATGAGATCATCGTCGTCGACCATCGTCGCGAACGCGCCAACCGGCTGCGCTATGACTTCGATGTCGACGGGAACTCGACCCGCGGCATGGCGCGCACCGGCAGCCGCGTCGCGTACGAGGGTGCCGAGCGCGTCGAGCGTGCCTGCGACCACACGCCGGGCGAGTATGCCGCCGGCGTGCGCGTCGCCCGCGATGCGTTCCGCCGCGGCGATCTTTTCGAAGTCGTTCCCAGCCAAACCTTCTTCGATCCCTGCCCGGCTGCGCCGTCGGAAATCTTCCGCCGCCTGCGCGAACGCAATCCGGCGCCGTACGGCTTTCTGATGAATCTCGGTGACGGCGAGTATCTCGTCGGCGCATCACCCGAGATGTACGTGCGCGTCGAAGGCGACCGCATTGAAACCTGCCCAATTGCCGGCACGATTGCGCGCGGCAGCGACCCGATCGGCGACGCGGCACAGATCGCGCGCCTGCTGAACTCGACCAAGGACGAGTCGGAGCTGACGATGTGCACCGACGTCGACCGTAACGACAAGTCGCGCATCTGCATTCCAGGCAGCGTGCGCGTCATCGGCCGGCGGCAGATCGAGATGTACTCGCGACTGATTCATACCGTCGACCACGTCGAAGGGCGGCTGCGTCCCGAGTTCGACGCGCTCGACGGCTTCCTGACGCACACCTGGGCGGTGACGGTCACCGGCGCTCCGAAGACCTGGGCGATGCAGTTCATCGAAGACCACGAGAAGTCGCCGCGCCTGTGGTACGGCGGCTCGATCGGCATGATCGGTTTCGACGGCAACTTGAACACCGGCCTGACGCTGCGGACGATCCGCATTCAAGACGGCGTTGCCGAGGTGCGCGTCGGCGCCACGCTGCTCTACGACTCCGATCCCGACGAAGAAGAACGCGAGACGCACGTCAAAGGTTCGGCGCTTCTCGACGCCATTCGTCGTCCGCGCACGCGCGCCAGCGTCGCCCCTGCCAGCACCGATCAATCGGGCGCCGGCAAGCGCCTGCTGCTCGTCGATCACCAGGATTCCTTCGTCCACACCCTCGCCAACTACTTCCGGCAGACCGGCGCCGAGGTGATTACGCTGCGTTCCGGATTCGATCATGCCGAGCTCGATCGCTTGCAGCCGCACTTGGTGGTCCTTTCACCCGGACCCGGCACACCGCAAGACTTCAATGTCTCCGCAACCATCGCGGCGGCGCTGGCGCGGCACCTACCGCTGTTCGGTGTCTGCCTCGGGCTGCAGGGAATGGTCGAACACTTCGGCGGGCGACTCGGGGTCCTCGACTATCCGATGCACGGCAAACCGTCGCGCATCCGCATTCTGGGCGGCCGCATCTTCGAAGGCTTGCCGCGTGAAATCACCGCCGGCCGCTACCACTCGCTGTTCGGAATCCGCGAATCACTCCCCGCCGAGCTGATCGTGACGGCCGAAAGCGATGACGGCGTGGTCATGGCCATCGAGCACACAACCCTGCCGCTGGCCGCCGTGCAGTTCCATCCCGAGTCGATCCTGACCCTCGCCGACGACGTCGGCCGGCGGCTGGTGAGCAATGTTGTCGCCGTGCTTGCCGGTAATCCCGGCTAGTTTGG
>JACQEN010000164.1 GCA_016200585.1 Deltaproteobacteria bacterium | reverse complement strand
CCTTTGCGTTGAATGTCGATGCAGTGCGTTTGTTCTCGGCCTTCGTCGCCGACCGCGACTTGACGCAGACCATGCTAGCGCGTGCCGATGCGATTACGGCAACTTTGAAGGAATCTGCGGCGAGCCCGAACGACAAGGGCGCGCCGAATGCACCCGCGCCGCAAAACAAGGGCGGCGGTAGCGACCAGAAGAATCTCGATACCAGGATGGTCGACCTGCAAAGGAAGCTGCAGAATTCGACGACTCTTGGGCTGCCCATCGGCATACGGTACTACCCGTGGTGCCAAGACGATGGCGCCGTTGATCCGGCATGCAGCACAACTGAGAACGCCGAACCTTTTACCCGTCTGCTGTTGTTCATGCGCTGGGTGCTGGCGGTGACGTTGGCCGGCGTGCTTATCGGCTTGGGTGGGCCATTCTGGTTCGACGTCTACAGCAAGCTGTCGCAGTTCATGAAGACTTCCGGCGACCAAGCCGACAAATCGGCTCAGGCGGACGACACCCCGGCATCCATCGCCGGCTCCAAGTACCCCAACGCTGCCAAACTGGCGCCGCTCTTCGTCGCCGCCGCCGAGCTCGCCGCAGCGGTCGAGAGCGGCAAGGATCTGATCGCCAAGGCCAGCCAAACCTCGACGGCGGCACCACCGGTGAACGGCCAATAGACCGTGTTATTGAAGAAGACATGTCCACCATCACCGACGCACTCGAACGCGCCAACACGGAGCTGTCCAAGAGCAACTACGCACAAGCGCGGGCGATACTGATCCAACAGTTCGACGTCACCGACAGCCTGGGAGACCTCACCGTCTTGCGACAGCTGCTCGGGCACTGTTGCGTCGCTGAAGCGCGCGCCATTCTCGACGGCCGCTGCGCGCTGCCGGATCTCGGATCGATTCGTCAGATCACCGGCCGATTGAAGGGCGACCTGAGCTTCGCCTTGGCGCGACGGCTGCTCCAGCTTGTCCCGTTGCCCCAGCCGCAGAGTCCGCAGGCACGTTGGGTGCAGCAACAAATCGCCTTGTGCACCTACAAGGACGAAGAGCAAACACCAGCGCGACGGCTTCTCGCGGCATTGGAGGTCCTCGACAAGATCGGTTTGCGCGATCCGGCGAATACCGACGTCGAAACCCTGGCGCTGGGTGGCGCGATTTTCAAACGCCGCTGGGAACACGAGGGCCAGGTCGACCACCTGTATGCCGCGCTGGGGTTCTATCTGCGCGCATGGCAGATCAGCCTCAAAGCCTTCAACGACGACGAGCAAGGATTCAAGACCCAACCCAATACAGATCTCGGTTACGGCGGCGTCAATGCGGCCCACATCCTCGACATTCTGGCGGCACGCAGCAGCGCCGTCGAAAAGCGCACCGCTTCGAGCCTGCATCAGGCCGAAACGCTGGCGGGCGATGCCGCGGCGCTACGGCGCGAGATCTCCGACGTGCTCGATCGTGCTACCCAACTCGTACCGTCTCTCGAACAGAACTACTGGTTTCTCGTAACCCGCGCCGAAGTGGCATTCGGACTCGGCAAGTACGACGACGCCGGTCGCTGGCTGAGTCAGGTCCATCAACTCCCCGCGCTCGTGCAACCGACCGAATGGGAGCGCCAGACGACTTTCCGGCAGTTGCTGGCGGTCGCCCGGTTACACGGTCAACGACCGCCGCGGGCGCTTCCGAAGGATGAAACCTGGCCGCAACCCTGGAGGGCGTTGCAAGCGTTTCTCGGCGAGGACACGGCATCGGCTTTGAGTTGCTCGAGAGGCAAGGTCGGGCTGGCACTTTCCGGCGGCGGCTTCCGTGCGTCGTTCTTCCACCTCGGTGTTCTCGCGCGCATGGCAGAACTGGATATGCTGCGCAGCGTCGAGGTTCTTTCGACGGTTTCCGGAGGCAGCATCGTCGGGGCAGCCTATTATCTCGACCTGCAACGTCTCTACGAATCCAAACACGACTCGGACATCGACACCTCCGACTACGTCACCCTCGTCCGCAACCTGCAGGAACGGTTTCTGCGCGGGGTTCAACAGAATCTACGCATGCGAGCCTTGGCCGATCTGGGCGCCAACCTTCGCATGGTTCGCGATAGCAACTACACGCGCAGCCATCGCATGGGCGAGTTGTACGAAGAGTACTTGTATGCGGCGCCGCCGGACAGCAACGCCGCAGGCGACGTCACCCTCCCCAACGGGTCCGTCGTCTCGCGCCACCGATCCGGCAAACCGCACAGGCTGCGCGAGCTGTTGATTGCCCCTGCCGACTCGAACGGGCAACCCGACTACGCCTTCAAGCCGCAGTTTTCGAATTGGCGCCGGTCAGCCAAGGTTCCGGTCTTGCTGTTGAACACGACCTCCCTGAACTCGGGTCACCTGTGGCACTTCACCGCCAGCTTCATGGGCGAGCCGCCTGGCCTCCTCGGAAGCGACATCGATGCCAATCAGCGCTATCGCCGTCTCTACTACGGGCAGGCTCCGACAACAGTTCTGCAAGATTATTGGCTCGGCCATGCGGTCGCTGCCTCCGCCTGCGTGCCGGGACTGTTCGACCCGCTGGTCATCCAAGGTCTCTACGAAGGCCGGACGGTCCGTCTCGTCGACGGCGGTGTGCACGACAACCAAGGTGTCGCCGGCCTGTTGGATCAAGGATGCTCGCTGATTCTGTGCAGCGACGCATCGGGACAGATGGAAGATGTCGCCGCGCCACCGGGAGGGTTGCTGGCGCCGCTGATGCGTTCGTCGCAGTCGATTTTCATGTCGCGTATCCGTGAAGCGCAGTTTCAGGACCTACGCGGCCGCGTCGACAGTCGCGCTCTTTCCGGATTGTTCTTCATCCATCTCAAGCAAGGCCTGCCGACCCGGCCGGTCGATTGGATCCAGTGTGACGATCCGACGCCCGCCGCTACGCCGACCGGCAACGTCACCAAATACGGAATCGATTTTGACGTCCAACGGCAGCTTGCCGGCATTCGCACCGATCTCGACTCGTTCACCGAAGTAGAAGCGTACGCGTTGATGCTCAGCGGTTACAAGATGACCAAGCAGCAGCTCGCCGACCTTAACGAAGAGTTTCACCGCGACGATGGCGCCGGTCGCGAATCTGGAACCTGGAGCGACTTCCTCGAGGAAGTACCGGAGACGGCTGGCGATCCGCAATGGCCCTTCTTGGCGCTTGAGGCCGTTGTGTGTCAGCCGAAGACGAGCACCGACCCACGTCGCAAGGATCTCGACGAGCAACTGGCCGCAAGCGAGTCGCTACTCCTGAAGGTCTGGAGACTCTACCCGCAATGGTCACGCCGTCTGTGGCAGGTGGTTGGCGCAGGCGTGGCCATTTTCGCTTTATGGATGTCGTCGCAGCCAGATTCGCTGCGCAGCCTGCCTTGGGCGCTTCTTGTTGTCGTGAGTACGGTGTTGCTGGTTGGCGGCGCCGCGGCTGCGGTGACGGTATGGAACTACCTGGTACCGAAGAGACCGAAGCACAACTACTTTGGCAAAGGCGTCGCCATGATCGGGGGTTGGGTCGTGGCGCAGCTTCACCTACGCTTCTTCGACCCGCAATACCTGCGCCGTGGAGAGCTGAAGCGGCTACTGGCGAGGTCGCCGGAGGCTCGGCCGGAGCTCAAAAGTCGATCCCGAGTCCAACCCGGCTGACCGCTGCCGGCGGCTGCTCGAACGGAGGATACTCAGCCTGTCGTCGATACCAATCGTAGTCGGGGATCGACGGCGGCTGGCGATGCGGAGCGAGATCGGGAGCCGGCACGATCCTGCCATCGACGATCCCATCGAACAATGCCGTCTGACTCTCGGGACGTCCGCCCCCGATGAGCTCAAACGTCTTCAGCTGCTGCCTCACTTCAGATTCTCCGACCTCTGTCACGGGCGACGGAGCGGCACCGGCAACTACGTTTGTGGAGCGACGCTCGCCAACGCGCAGGCTGGTACCGCCGGCGCGGTTACGGACCGTAACTTCTCCGGTAACCCCCAGGATCTCAGTAACGCGCGTGTCGGGATCGTATGAAACGACAAACTCGGTCTTGGTCGATTTCACCGTCGCATTGGGAGTCTCGACCCACCCATCCGGTCCGATCCAATGCAATTTCCCAACCGGCAGCTTCAAGCGAACTACCCCGAGACCTTGTTCGCTCATGGCAGCAACCTCCACGTGGGTTTTCGGTCCCATTTCGAATTCTCGCCGATCGACCGGAAACCGAGGATCCGAAAAGAATACGCTTGCCCGTCCTACGGGATCAGTGAGCAGGGCGCTACCGACACGGACCTGCGGTCGGTGTAGCTGCGTCGCCTGCGCCGACGGCGGCGGAATCGACGGTACGGCAACCCACCCGGATCCGTCGTTCTGAGCAACGTGCAGATCGCACCGGATGATGTTGCCGACGGTCTCCGCGGCCAATGCGTTTGCTGCAAACGCAACAGCAACGGCGAGCACGATGGCGCTGCGATTGATTCGCCGATCCATCGTCAATACCGGATGTCCAATCCTATCGACCCGATCTGGCGATCGTACCGATAGAGCGTCGAGGTGGAATCGTTGAATGTGCCGTAGTACGCGGCAATGATCGCCAGGTGATCGGTCAGACGTCGATTGAGGACAAAGCCAACACCGTGCTCGTGATCACGGCGGCCATCACTCGGTGAATCGTACCTCTCGTGTCGGAATCGATACACCAGGTCGGCACTCAGATCGAGCGCGGGGAACGTCCAGCCAAGCCCGGCTTGGAGCTCGTTCCCATCGTATGCAAACATTTTCCCGGCGGTGTGCTCGGCGCCGTTCCGGTCGAACGCATACCCCAGCCAGAGGTAACGATCCGAACTTCGGAGGTAGAAGAACTGGCGCAAGTCTACCGCATGGTTGAGCGCGTCCAGTCCACCCGCGAGATCGCGCTCGAAGTAGTCTCGCCGGCGCACGAGGTACGAGATCTCCGTACGCCCGAAGTCGCCCTCGGCCACACGCATCCAGGCGCTACCACTGCCCTGCTGCAAGAAGCGGTCGGCCTCCCGCAGGTAGAAGTGGTAGCGCCCCGAAATGCCCACATCGACGGGTTTGAAGTGCCAGACAAGATCGACCTGCGGCTGATGCTCCTGGAGATTGTATTGCGTCAGATCAAAGTAGAGACTCTGGAAAAACTGATACCCGAGCCAGAGCTCGAACGCATCATTGCGCCAAGGTGCGTAGCGCCCGCCGGCGGCCACACTGAAGCGCCCGTCACCTTGACGCGAGATACCAAGAGCGTTCTTTTCCGCCTCATCGGACGGCGCCAATATCACGTTACTGTCGTATTGCATGGACAGAGTAGCGCCCAGGCTGTACTTGGCGGCACCGCTGCCGCGAAGCAATTCGAGGTACTGGCGGGCCTCTCGCGCCATGACGGAATCCGGCTGATGGATCAGCACGGCCGAGAAGTGCGCTTCGGCCTCACGCTCGTGGCCAAGCCGAAAAGCGGCCACGCCGAGATAGAACTCCCCGGCCAGACGAAACTCTTCGCTTTCGGCGGCGCGCAGAAACTGTGGCTCAGCCGCTTGCGGATCCTGACGACGCAGTTGTGCCAGCCCGATAAAGAGCGAGGCCCGGGACGAAAGAAGCGGGTCGCCGCGGGCTTGTTCCAGCCAAGGTAGTGCCGCGTCATAGCGCTGCGCCCGAAAATACGTGACTCCAAGCTCCAGCGCGGCCGTGAGGAGATCTGGTCTCTCCTTGAGTACGCTGCGCAAATCGTCGATGGCGTCGTCGTAACGCTCGAGATGGCCGCGCACGGTACCGCGGTAGTAGCGCGCAAAGATATCCGACCCGTCCGCGCCAACAGCCTCATCGAGCAGATGCAGAGCTGATTCCGAGCGCCCGTTCTGAAATTCTTGTAGCGCCTGCGTGGTCTGCAGCTGTGACAGCTCAGATGCACGGAGCAATCCGCCGGTGCCGAGCATGAGAGCAAGTACGATGGGTAGCACGATAGACCAGCGGGAAAGAGATGGGCTGTCTGCGTCCGATGGGACCGACCCTGAGCGCGCGGCCCGTCGCTGCTCGGTCATGAGAGCACATCCGTCGCCGTTCCGGCGCCTAACGTCTGGGCATGCTCCTCGGCCGACAACCGACCTGAGCGACCGCTCGGTGCAGGGGTCGGTGTCGCGGTCGGTGGAGCGGGCGTCGGCGACTCGGGCACCACATCAAATCCGTAGCGCAAGTCCAAGAGCATGTTTTCCAGCGCAACACGGGCTCGAGCCGGGCCAACTTGCAAGCCGACGACTCGGCCTTGAATGCGATACCCCGACACGTTGAGCTCACAGTTGGGACTGCAGCAGGGAGTTCCCGGATCCTGTGGCAAAGGTACGCCGTCGGGCCCGACTGTCTCGTAACATCCGGACGGCTCGCCCAGCCTCACAGGCAACGAAGCTTCACAGGTTGCCGGCGAATCGGCACACGGCATCGGAGTCGGCGTCCCCTGTGCCATCCCAATCGTCGGACCGGGTAGCGAGGCATCCAGGTCGTTTGCAATCGCAATCGTGTACTCAAGGGAAGCGAAGCGCTGCTCCGACACGATGAGCTCGCCGTCACATTCCGGCACAGCATGTAGGACAAACGCCTTGCCGCATAGTTCCAGCACCCCGGCATCCGTCTGCTTGCCCTCTTCGAGACTTACGTCTGCCGGCTCGGAGTCGAAGCTGGGCGTATCGCAGCTGTGAAGATCACATGCTTGTGCAACATCCGACGGCGCTACCACCGCACAGGTCGTCTTGACGCCGTCGGCGGGCGCGTCGCCGGGAAACCCCGATAGCTGTACCGTCGCCGCACCGGCCGGAAGTCCACCCAACACGATGCGCCGGCGGCTGCCGAATTCCGAGCTCAGCGGGTGTAGGCGCCACGCAACACAGCATTCGAATTTGGCAGCCGGGTTGCGGACGATGACCCGAGCGATCTGGGCGGAGCGCGGAATCTCTTCGCCGAAGCCACCGCCCTCGATGGGATAGGCACAATTGCTCTGTTCTGCCGCGCCGCTCGCACGGCGCTGCTGCCAAAGAGCCCGCATCGTCAGGCGAGCCCCGCCATCGTCGCTCGGCCCGCAAGCGCAGAGCCACGTCGCGCATACGGCGAGTTGTACCAACGAGTAGAGAGGACTTGTCTTGCGGCCTACCACACAAGCCCCAGCCATCCCAACCCGTCATTGAGTTTGGTGCGTTCGACTTCGGTGAGCGGGCGCGCCTGATCGGCAATTTCACGAAACTCCGTTACCGGAGCAAACTGTATACGCGAGTGGATCAGCACCGTAGTGTCAGAGCTCGCACTGGCAAGAAATTGCCCATTCGGGCTGAACCCCAGAGCCTGAATCTTCCCCGTATGATCTTTGATCGTCGTCAGTCGAATGCCCGACGTCGCGTCCCAAACGTCGACCGAGCCGTCCGTTGCTCCGGTCGCCAGGAGCTGGAGATCCGCACTCAGTGCAACAGCGGTCATCCCGACCGTTGGAATCACGGGTCCGACAGCCTTCCTTGCATCGAGATCCCATACCTGTGCTTGGTCTTCGCCGAGAACGACGGCTCGATCCCCTGCGTAGCTCATCGCGACGGCGCGCACCGAGGTCTTGACGTTCAAGAGTGCTCCGAGAGGCTCCCCTGTGTCGCTGTCCCAAACGGTCAACTCGTCCTTAGCCACCGTAACCAGCCGTGCGTTACGGCGGCTGAACGCGGCCAGCTGAACTTCATATTTCTTCGCCGAAATCTGCTGCCGCGTCTGCAAGTCCCACCAGTGCAATCCATCCCCATCGATGGTCACAAGAACTTTGTCGCCGCGTGCAAATCCGGCCGCAACCACGGGCGGATCGAGCAAGATCGCATCCCCGAGCGGCTTCCCGGTGCGGGCCTGCCACACTCGCGCGGTGTTGTCATCGCTTAACGTCAAGATGAGCTGATCGGAGGTGTCAAAGGTGACCAGCTTGATCCGCAGGGTGTGCAGGTCGGCTTGTCGCGACTGGTCCCATTCAAGGTAGCCGCGTGTTGCATTCCAGGCGTGAACCTGCCGATCGTCACCAGCGCTGACCAAACGCATGCCGTCAGAGCTAAAGGCTACCGCGTACGCGGCTTTCTCCTGACGCACGGTCTGCACGAGGTTGGGAGTCAATGCCCACACGCCGGCCGTTGCATCCTGACTCGCGGAAAGGATCGCCCGATCGTTTGGCGCGAAGGTCACTTGCTCGACTTCGGAAGCGTGGCCGTTGAGGTCGGTCACCCACTCGCCGCTGGTTACGGACCAGACGCGGACGCCATTGCCATGAGCAACAGCGAGCAGGTCGCTGTCGAGGCTCAGTGCTGCGCTCATGACGGTGTCCTCGTGGTCGAAGACCCTTTGCGTCGCGCCCGTGCCAACCTCCCACAGCCGAACGCGATTCCCGTTCGTACTCACGACGTGGGTCGAATCGCCGCTGAACGCAGCGCTATGTACGTCGCTCTCATGCTCGACGGTCTGCAGAAGTCGACCGGTTCCGGCGTCCCAAACCCTCACCCAGTTGTTTTGCGCCGTGAGAACCTTCTTGCCGGTTGCATCGAACGCCACCTGGTTGACGATCCCTGGCGCACCGAAACTGCGCACCGGTTGCGACGAGTCGAGCTGCCAGAGGATCGCGCCGTCGACTCCGCCACTCAAAAGAAATTTCCCGTCCGGTGCGAATGCCAGGCTGTTGACGGCTGCGCTCTGCGGGAGCTGCTGACCTGAATCAACCCAACCGTCCTTGCTTCCGCGCCATAGATGGATGCTATAGTCGCCGCTGACCGCGGTCGCCAACCACGCCCCGTCGGGGCTTAGCGCCGCAGCCGTGAAGGATTCCGGCTGCGTCAGAGGCGGACCGATACGACGCCGCGCGTCCAAGTCCCACAGCTGAGCATGTCTGCCGCCGACGACGAGCGCCTCGTGGCCATCGCGATCCACCAACACCATGTCGACACGTTCGCTGTGCGGCAAAGAACGCATTCGCCACGCGGCGATGGTTTCGCGCAAGGCCTCAGCAGCCTCGTCCGATTTCCACGTAGCAAGACCTTCGCGAGCGAATCGCACTCCGAGCTCCGGGTTTACCGACAGTTGAGAGGTGGCGTATGCCGCCAGCTTCCGCGACGTCGCCAAGCGACGCTCGGCCGCCGCATAGAGCCAAGCCAGGGCAAAAGCGAACAACAGAGTCACGATGCTAAGCACCGCCGCCCAAGCGATTCGACGTGTCCGCTGATACTGCCGCACGTCTTCGCCGTCGAGCTCGTCCTTCGGCTTGCCCTGAATAGCGGCCGCCAGATCGAGCGCGGCCGAACGGAACCTGGTGTTGCGCAGAGACAGGTCGGTCGCCGTCCGTGCCCATCGCAAGTCGACCCAAAGTGGTTCTGCTTCGAAGCGGTCCCTGAGAATCGACGGAAGAGCTGTCGTCTTCGCCCAATCGAAATCACCGGCCTGGTTGCTCCACTCGAGATCGCCATGAGTCACCGCGAGTAACATCTGGTCGATCCGCTGCTGCCCGGAATGATTGTCGAGCCACCAGTGAATTTCGCGTGCCACCCAAGGCGACGAGGCCGCCTCGGGCGAGCCCAAGAAGATGAAGTAACGCGAACTACTCAGGCCGCTTTTGATCGAGTCCCACAGGCGGGGCGTCGCTTCGAGACCCGTCTGATCACGGAAGACGCGCAGCGCCCACAGTTTGTACCATGGCCGACCCAATCGCCGTAGCGCTTTCTCCAGCTCCGGGGCCAGCCGATTATCCGCGGCGTGACTGTACGAAATGAACGCATCATATTTGCGACGCCGTGAAGCCGCGGACTCAATCTCTACGGGGCTTGTCGCAACCGTCGTCGGTCCCATCGACATGTCTCACATTGGCCGGACGGCATCCGTCTGGTCGTCTCGGTAACGTCTGCCGTCGCGTCTCGGGCGGTTCTCAGACCCTGACTCCACGTAGGCTAGTGCAAGCGCGACGAAGTCAGACGCCGGCACGTTGGAAGATCAGGATCACCTGGTTTTGCGACTGGAAGGTGGCCGCGAGGCGCCGTGGCTGATCGCGGTCCGCTTGCCGCGCGCACACGTCCCTGATCTTTCCGTCAAGGTCAGGAGTCTGCGTAAGATCGATGCGCTCGACGTGAGTGTCCAGCTCAATTGCCATGATTTTCTCCTCACCGTAGACGTCGTACCTTCAAGGGCACGGGCTCAGACTCTTGGTAGCTTCCGCAATCTTGTTCAACTGTTCTATGGTCACCTTCAGATCCATCACTTCGTCAAAGCTAGTGGGCCCAGCGGACGTGATGGCGGCGTCAACCTCGGTCTTGTGACAGCGACGTAGCTGCCTGAGGTTGCGCAGCTTGGTCTCCACTTCCGTCGAAGCGGTCGGCACGCTGTTCAGGCTCGCCAGTGCGGCTTTGGCATCGCTGCCGACGTTCCCCTCGTCATCCTTGGCGAACATCACGGAGGCACCGGGCTGCCTCACAGCTTCCGTCCCTACCGCCAGACGTTGATAGATTCCTGACGACTTGCCGAGATCGAAGATGCCGCCGTAGCGGAGCTCCATCACCACGTCGCCGTGATCCTTGGCTCCGCCGCCAGTCCCATCGGCAGCGACATCGGCGGATCGGTTGGTCGGAACGATGGCGATCTCCGTGCGTTGATACCCCAGCTTGGCCTGTGGGGAAGAAGTGGTTGGGTTCTGCGAAACGTCGACGCCGATGTTGGTTGCAGTCACCGCGACAATCGCATGCCTCGATGGACAGCCTTGAACAACGCTCAGTGCAGCTAGCACAACGGTCGTCGCCAAGGCTTGGCGCAGCGAACCTCGATACGAGCTCATATGTTCTCCTTTCCCATCCTTGCGCCTTATGGTTGCAGTCCGGTTTCCGATTCGGAGGTTTTCGTCTTCGCGGCTGCTGCATCGACGACGAACGGCCCGAAGGGTTGGCGCGAAACCTCGACCCGTACGTCCTCCGCTCCCGGAGGAACGGTGACGACGGTGCTCGCTGCGTAGCCGATACCGAGCTTCAGACCGGGCCGATCGGAGATGACCACGCCGAGTGAACGAGCGTCTGTTGCAACGACGGCGCTGTTCTCAGCCTGTTTGGTCCTGACGAGACCAAACCCGACAACCAGGTGATAGGTCACTCCGTCCCGAGTATGAATTGTGGCACACCCGAGGGAGCCAACCGTCATCGCTAACAGAACAGCCAAGGGTAACCAGCATCGGTGCAATCCACTCGGGCGTGTGGCAATCGGCTTCGCACCGGCTCGCCTTTGTGGGAGCAGACACAGCTCCCGATCGCGACCCCCCATTATGGCGACAGCCTACGTGGCACGAATCCGTTGCGCCGTCTCGGCGGCGTATGTCGCGGCGTCTCCTGTCGCGAACGTCTTACCGGGGATTTCCGGCGCTGATGGTGCCCGCCAGTTTCAAGACTTCTGCGTATCCCCCGGCTTTCACGGCAACAGCGTAGCGCGCACCGCCCTGCTGCCAGGTGAGGGCTGCATCGCCGACGTGGGCGCCGATCGGTGCATCGGTAAAGGTAGCCGGCAGGTCACCCGGCAAGCTGACCTTCCGCCCCGCCGGAAGTTGCCGTGGCGGCGTCAGCTCGGCGGTCAGGGTTGCGACACGGCAAGCCGTTTCGCCGGCGCAGTCGGGGGTAAGCCCGATGACGATTTGATAGTGTAGGCGAGCCACCTTGGTCAGCCGGGCGTACACCGGGTCGGTTCCCTGGCCGACGTCGGGAAACGCCGATGGCAGGCGGATGGGTACTTTGGTGGAGCGACGCAACGCCGGAAGGATCCGGGCAAAGATCGGCGCCACGGTCTGCGGTTGCGGCGTGGGCGCTTGCTCTCCGGCGCAAACGGTTGAGCTGTTGGCCAGCAGGTAGACCGCCAGCCCGACGGACAGGAGCGCGCCGGACACAGAACCGCCGGCTGTCCGCAACAGCCGGCGGCCCTCGTTACGCTCTTGATAGCTGCAGTATGGTATCGAACTTGCGGGCGATGTCCGCGATGTCATCCGCATGGTCTAGCACATTGACCGAACGCCGAGCATTGACGTAGTCGGGCGGCTCGCCGGGGCGGATTGCCTTTCCGAGGGCTCGCCCGAACCAACCTTCAAGCATGCCCCGCACCAGGATCTCGTAGGCGCCTTCGGGCTGCAACGCACCATCCGGATCATCTTCCAAGCCGGCGCGGCGGTAGTTGTTTCTGCCGGTGAGCTGCACGTAGCCGCGGCCATGATAGCGCGCTCCATCACCGGGCTGATTGTTACCGAGATCCTTCCCGCGCTTGGTACCCGGCCCGTAGAGCGTCTCGAACCGCTCATCGGAGCCGACTTCGTCGATCGGCTGAAACTTGTGCATGGTTTCCCATTTTGTGGTGGCCAGAATGTACGCCATCGTACAGAGGTCGGTCAGCCGAGGATCCGTTTCAAATTTCCCCAGCAAGAATTCCAGGCCGTCGACCTGCCCTTGCTTCAAGCTACCAAATTTGGTGCGGAACCCATCGAAGAACGATTGTCGATTGAAGGTCAAGGGAGTGCCCTCCTGTTTCGCGATGAAGCTTCGTTGTCGTGAACCGAGCACCGACAACCGTACATCAACTCACGAGCCTCATCTCTCTGGCCATATCTCGCCTCCACCGCGACGGTAGCTCCGCCGCTGCACGGCTCACGGCTTGGCGAGCTCCTTGCCCTTGCTGCGCACCAGCTTGTTGGCCTGAGAAAGTGGGCGCTGCTCGCTGCGATGGCCGCGCCGGTCTTCCTTCGCGAATCGGCCCTTCTTGGCCGCCGAAGCAAAGACTTGGCTGTATTTCCCGTTCTTGAAGATGATCTGGTAGCCGCCGGAAAGAATCTGGAAAGGCTTCTTGACCTTATTGAGACGGTCGAACTGCGCCGACCCGCTCTTGTGAAAGACCTCAAAGTAGGCCGGATAGACGAAGTCGCTCATGGGAATCCCGTCGACGCCGAAGCTCAGCGCTTCAACTGGATCGGCGCTTTCGTAGGCGTACATCAGTTTTGAATCGGGGCCGGACGTCATCATGTTGATGGCCGGGTCGACAAGCATTTCAACCAGCTCGTGCGATGCCGATACGCTCACCAAGTCGCCGTTCTTGATGGTCGTGCGAACGAACACCTTCGACAACGGCAGGCCGCTCGGCGTCAGATCGTGATACGCTAGAGCACCTGGCGCGTCGGCATCATCGAGAAACACCATTGCCCAGGCGTTTTTCACGAAGCCGCTCGTCTTGACCAACTTCGCCGGGGTGTTCCAAATCGGCACGATGTGCTTGTCGACGTACGACTGCATGGCGCCAATGAGGGCGTCGTAGTTCACTCCGAGAGGCGTTGACGCCTGGTTGAAGCAGGCAATCGTCGGGACGCCCCCCTGATTGAAAGCACTGAATGTAGGTCTTCCGTTTGCCATCGATGTGTTTCTCCCTTGTCGGTTGGGCTCGCCGCACCTGGTGTCGCAAGCGTAGCGAGCAAGTTCTATTGAGGACGGGCGCGAAGGCCTGCAGCGGACACTTCCCGATCGACTGCACGCGTCGTGCTCGGCAACTTACTATCCTGTTGACTGCCCACTGCTCTTGGAGAGGTCATCGACCATCCTTCCGGCCTGTGAACGACCGTTTCGGCGCTGGCCAGCGTTTGATCATGTCGATACACGCCGCATCGTCTCCGAGACGTCCGCCACAGCGTCTGACGGAAGCCCTTCTGGCTACGTTGGCTGCAGCGGTGGGGAGCGCTTTTCGGCCGGACGTTTAGGATGCCGCCGCCAGACGCGGCGAACGACGGCGCGCCGGATGCGTTTCACTCGCACCGCCGAGCACCAGCTCTACGGCCTTGATGCTCGACTGTACCTGCTCGCGGTAGCCGTCGAGATTGCGACTGATGTGCTTCAGACGGTCGAGCAGCTCGCCCAAGCGGACGTCATCACTCGATATCGAGACCTGCCTTGCGCCGGTGTATTTCGGGAGGCCGTTGCGGACTTCTTCGTAGAGCTGCTTCGTCTCATCGGACGGCGCCACACCCAGCTCTTCATCCAACGCGAGCACGCAACGATCGTATTGACGCAGCGCCGCCGCACGATCCCCGCAAAGGCAATGCAGGCGCATCACGCGCTGATGCGTGCGCTCGCGCGCCCGGTCGTGGCGCAAGCTCGTCGCGCCGTAGCGGATGCCTTCCTCAGCCTGGCCACGCACCTCGGAATCTGCCATCAGCACATCGAGCAAGCTCAAGAATATGCCCAGAAAGCGTTCGCGCTCGTACGCACACCAGTCTTGGTACCATCCCGGCAACAAATGATCGTCGTACACCGCCACGGCAGCGCGCAAGCGCTCGGCGTCGGCCGGTCGCAACGCCACCGAGCTTTCCACAGTCGAGACACGCGCGTAGGCATCCTCCAGCAACCCGACGTCGAGCCACAGTTCCGGAGCCACACGCAGCTCGATCCACTCCGGATCGATGCAAAGCATCGTGCCTGCCGCGGCGCCGAACGATCGCAGTGCTGAATGCAATTGCCACAGAGCCTGCCGCAAGTACTTCTTCGCACGCCACGTTTCGGTATCGCCCCAGAGAAGACTGGCGAGGACCTCACGCGATTGCGGGCGGCCGCGATGGATCAAAAGGTATGCAAACAGTTCCTGTACCTTCGACCCGGTCAGCCGCGTCAGCGCCTTGCCTTCGACGACGGCCGAAAACTTCCCCAGCATTCGGACGGCTATCTGAGTCATCACCCCT
>JACQEN010000163.1 GCA_016200585.1 Deltaproteobacteria bacterium | reverse complement strand
GCCCCGGAAGTTTTCGGTGAGCTGCCGGTGGCCTGCTTGGCGGAGGAGATCGAAACGCCCGGGCAGGGTCAGGTGCGCGCCCTGATCACCATCGCCGGCAATCCCCTCCTCAGCACACCCAACGCCGGACGCTTGTCGGCGGCGCTCGCAACACTCGACTTCATGGTGAGCCTCGACGTCTACGTGAACGAGACGACGCGGCACGCCGACGTCATCCTGCCAGGGCTGTCGCCGTTGGAAGTCAGCCACTACGACACCGTGTTCCCGCAATTCGGCTATCGCAATGCCGCCCGCTACTCGCCGCCGGTACTTGCCGCGCCGAATGAGCGGCCGCGCGAATGGCAAACGCTGCTGCGGCTGACGGCAATCGTCTCGGGCCAAGGCGCTTCGGCAAACGTCGACGCCCTCGACGACTTCGTTGCTCTCACCCAAGTGCAGCGGGCCGTTGGCGATGAGAGCTCGCCGATCTTCAAACGCAACGCCGAAGAGATTCTGGCCGCGCTCAAACCGCGGCGTGGTCCGGAACGGCTGCTCGACCTGGCGTTGCGCAGCGGGCCATACGGCGACGCCTTTGGCGCCAAGCCCGGAGGCCTCAGCCTGGGGCAACTCGAGGCGCATCCGCACGGTGTCGACCTCGGCGCTTTGCAACCACGCATCCCCGGTATGCTGCGCACACCGTCGGGCAAGATCGAGTTGGCGCCCGCTCCCTTGATCGACGACATCGAACGGCTGCGTCGGTCACTCAACACCAACCGCGGCGACGAGATGATCCTCATCGGCCGCCGTCATCTGCGCTCGAACAATTCATGGATGCATAATTTGCCGATGCTGGTCAGCGGCCGATCGCGTTGCACCCTGCAAGTCCACCCCGACGACGCTCAGCGCCTCGGACTGCACGACGGCGGCAGCGCTCGCGTTGCATCGCGCGTCGGTGCGCTGACGGCTGCGGTTGAAGTCACCGACATCATGATGCCCGGGGTCGTCAGCTTGCCGCATGGCTGGGGCCATGATCATCCCGGCACCCAACTGCGGGTCGCAGCCGAACATGCCGGCGTCAACAGCAACGTCCTGGCAGATGAGATGTCGCTCGACGTGCTGTCGGGTAATGCGGTGTTGAACGGCATTCCGGTACGCATCGAAGGGATCTGACAGATTCCACAGTCGGGGCGGTTGGTGAACCGCCCCTGCAAGATCCAAAACGAAGCGATGAAGATTCATCTACTCGACGCCACCTACGAGCTGTTCCGCGCCTTCTTTGCGATGCCGAGCGAGCGCAGGCGCGACGGCCAGGAGGTCGGGGCCATTCGCGGTTTGATCGGCTCGACGATCTCGTTGTTGCGTGAATCGGACGTAACCCACGTCGGTGCAGCGACCGATCATGTGATCGAATCGTTCCGCAACAAGATGTTCGGAGGGTACAAGACGGGCGAAGGGATCGACCCGGACTTATGGTGTGCGCGGCAATCGCATCGTCACCCACGATCGCCGCCGCGGCAAGACCTACGACGAGGCGGCGGTGCACGAGAAGTTCGGTGTCGGCCCGGAATCGATCGCCGACTTGCTGGCGTTGGTCGGCGACACCGCCGACGGCATCCCCGGCATCCCTGGTTGGGGCATGAAGACCGCCGCGGCCGTTCTGCGGGTGTATGGATCGCTCGAAGCAATCCCCGTCGATCCCAAGCAGTGGACGGTAAGCGTCCGCGGTGCCGACCGCCTCGCCGCAACTCTGGCTGAGCGCCGCACCGATGCACTGCTCTACAAACAACTGGCAACGCTGCGCACCGACGTCCCGATCACAGAGTCGCTCGACGACCTGCGTTGGCGCGGCGTCCGCACGCGTGAGTATTCCGAGCTGTGCCAGCGCTTGGGCTTCGGCGACCTGGCACAGCGCCCTGCCCAGTACGGCATGCGTAGCGTCTAGCACGGCGAAACTTGAGTCGCCGCACCCAGGCTTGTTCGACCACGGTGAAGAGAGCAAGCTTTTGAACATGCGAGGAGTCGAAGCGGACAAGATGCCGAGGGCTTCACAGACACGGCTAGACAACGGAGAGCTCTAGTGGGGTCGCTTCTGGCCTTCGGGTTTCTGCTCGGCATGCGCCACGCGCTCGATGCCGACCACATTGCGGCTGTCGCCGCCCTGGCGACTCGTTCGACGTCGTTGCGCGACACGTTGAAGGTCGCCACCGCCTGGGGCATGGGGCACGCACTGACGCTGGTGTTCGCCGTATCGGGCATGATCCTGCTCGACGCGACTCTGCCGCCACGTCTGGACCATCTTTTCGAAATCGCCGTCGGCATCGTGTCGATCCTCCTCGGTGTCGACGTGCTGCGGCGGGCGCACCGCGGCGGCGTGCACATTCACGTCCACCAACACGATGAGGGCAAGCGACACCTCCACGTCCACGCCCACGAACCCAAGGAAGTCGACCACCCTGCCGCGGCGCATCACCACCACCCGCACATCGGCGGAGCGCTGTCGCGCGCCTTGCTGGTCGGCAGCCTGCACGGCATGGCCGGCTCGGCGGTGCTGTTGCTGGTGTGGTTGCGAGCCATACCTTCCGGCGCCGGCGTGATCCTCTACGTCGCCTTGTTTGCGGCCGGCACCATCCTCGGCATGGTGCTGTTCTCGATGGTGATTGCCGTACCGATGCGCGGCGCAGCACAACTGCCGCGCTGGGCGGCACGCGGTCTCGACGTCGCGGTCGGAACCGCAGCGCTGATCGTCGGCGTTCTGATCGTCAGCCGCGCCATCACCTAAGGCGGGCCCGCCATTGCCACCGCGCGCACGGCGTCGAAGCCGCCGAGATCACTCTCTGCCCTTCATCATGGAATTGTCGCCGTCGGTGTTGGACCGCCAACCACGATGCCGTATCCGATGGCCGTGATGCGCTGGCCTTGCGGCGAGCTGGCGATCGCCCCGGAAATCTCCAGATCGCTGCTGCCGCCGACCACCTCGACGCGACAGGTATAGAGCAGGGCGCCGTCGGCGATCGGCGCGACATTGTCGAAAGACACCACAATGGCCCGCACCATGGTGCAGCCGTTCTCGTGGCAGCCCTCCCTCTGAAAGGAAAAATTGGTCGCCGCCTTGTTGATTGCCGCAAGCACCGTGCAATCGGGCTTGCCTTCCGCGGTAGCCAGGAAACGAGCGTCTGCTGCGGTCAGGAGCAAGTCGTTTTGTACGCCGGCAACCTCGGTCGCCGTGGAGAGACGAACACCGATCTCGGCGGTATTCGCAACCGAGTCGAAACCGAGAACCATCGCATCGAGACGCGCCGCCGGCGCGGGAGTCGGCGTCGCCGTCGGTGTCTTACGAGGCGGGGGAAGGCAAATGCGGTCAGGACCACAAGAGCCCGACGCACAATCTGCGTCGCTGGAGCAGCGATCCCCGGAAGGCTTGAAGGTGCATACTCCGGGGTTGGCAGGTTCGCTACACGATTCGTTCGAAGGACAAGACGCTGTCGAGCAACAGACACCGTCGACACAGTTCGTCGACCGGCAATCGGTCACGAACTGGCACGGCACGCCGTTCGGGGCCGGAGTCGGGATAGACCCATGCCGCACGATGACGATGGCGCTACCGCCGCCGACTCCAGCGATCGCAGCACCATCAGGAGTGGCTGCCCTGACGCCGTCGATGACGATCGGAAACTGACCGTCCGCGGCATCCTCGGCGATGTCCACCGTGCAGGTGTACAGCAGGTCGTCGTTCGGAATCGCGTCGGTATTGTCGAGTGCCAAGACCAGCGCGCGCACGCTGCTGCAAGTGTCTCCCGAGCAGCCAGCGGGGCGGAACGAGAACGAAGTGCCGTTCTTGTTGATCGCCGGGTTGACAGTACAATCCGGCCGGCCGTTGGATTTCGGCGCAATCCGCAACGGTGAGCCACCGAACTGCAGATCGTTCTGCGTTCCGGCGACCTGAACAGTGGTGGCGTTGAGGCGGATTTCAAGCGGCACCGACTGGCCGGGGTTGCCGACGATCGGCATGGCATACAAGAGCGCGCGCGATGAGGGCGTTTCCGGTGGCTTGCGCGTCGGGGTTCGTGAGGTTGTAGCCGTAGGGGTTTGCGTCTTGAGGGCCGGGGTAACGCATCGACCTTCGAAGCCTGGCGCATTGCACACCTGACCGGCGGCACATTCCTCGACGCAGCACACTGAGTCGACGCAGTGTCCGGAAGCGCAACTGCTGTCGTTGTTGCAATATCCCCCATCGTGTTGAGGCGGTTCATCGCAGACACCGTCAGCCCGGCAGAAGCCCGATACGCAGTCTGCGTTTCTGCTGCACCCCTCTCCAGAGCTTTGGCGCGGCGTGCAGGTTCCAGGTGAGCTGGGTAAACCGCACGTCTGCGAGTAGGGGCACGTCGTAGTTGCGCAGCAAAAGCCGTCGACGCAGCCGCTCGACTGACAATCGGTCACAAACTGGCACGGCAAACCGTTCGGCGCCGGCGTTGGGATTGCGCCATTGCGCACAACCACGAGCACGCTCTCGCCGACGGCGTCGGAGATGCGGCTTCCTGCCGGAGTCGAAGCGATGACTCCGCTGAGAGTCAGGAAGAAGGTTCCTTGTGCCGCAGCGTCGTCGATGTGCACGGCACAGGTGTACAGGACACTGCCATCGGGAATCGGGTCGGAGTTATCAAGAGCGATCACCAGGGCGCGGACGCTGGTGCAATCCTGCGTCGCGCATCCGGATGGCCGGAAGGAAAAGGACGTGCCGGCTTTGTTGATCGCCGGGTTGACCGTACAATCGGGCTTGCCGTTGGCATTGGCGGCGATGCGCAGCGGCGATCCACCGAACTCCAGGTCGTTCTGCGTTCCGGCAACCGGGTCGTGCGTCGACTTCAACCGTACTTCGAGCAGCACGACTTGTCCCGGGTTTCCGGCAACCGGCCGCCCGAGCAAGAAGACGCTGGGGGCGCGCGTCGCCGTCTGCGTCGAAGCCGCAGTCGCCGTCCGCGTTGCGGCAGCACCGGGCGACGACGGAAAGCCCGCGGCCGTAGGCGTCGACAGCGGCCGTGCGGTTGCGGTCCGTACGACCGTCGGGGTCGCGTCCAGGTCCTTGCCGGGATAGCCGTTACCTTCGCCGTCATTGCCGCACCCAACAAAGAAGATGAGGAGGAGCAACGTCGCGAGTCTACGCATGCGCGAAGCATACGCGCCCGGCAAGGAATATGGCAACACGCATTGTAGAGTCGTGTCGATTCGCGAAGCGGGCTACAACTCCAACGCCGCTTCGCGGCCGACGGCTTGGAAGCGCTGGCGCAGGCTTTCGTAGTCGTTCGAAGAGAACACGCGGAAGGGCTCGTCGACGCGTGTCCGCCAGTAAATTGGATCGGCGCAGCGATCCGGACGAAACTTTTGCCGGCGCAGCTCCGTCTTGAGCACCTTCGCGGTTGCCGTCTGCGGCAGCTGATGGGCGATGCGCACGAACGTCGGCAGCCACTTCGGCGACAGATCGGGTTGGCGGCGCAGGAAGTCGGCAAAGCCTGGCGGATCGAATGTCGCGGCTTCGCGCAGAACCAGAGCCGCCATGACACGATCGCCGCCGTCGGCATCGGGGACGCCATAGACCGCGGCGAGAACGATATCGGGATGGCGATGCAGAATTTCTTCGACCGGCCGGGCGACGAAGTTCTCGCCGTCGACGCGCAACCATTCGATGTCGCGGCCTGCGAAATACAAAAACCCCTTTTCGTCTTTGTAACCGAGATCGCCCGTCCAGTACCAACCGTGGCGCGTGCGCTGGCGCATGGCGTCGTCGTTCTTGTAGTAGCCCTCGAACCAACCGAGGCCGAGCGTGTTGACGATCTCGCCGACCGCTTCCTCGGCGTTGAGCAAGCGACCGGCGGCATCGAAACGCGCCGGCAGTCGCTCTTCGCCGTGCTCGTCGACCACTTTGATACCGAAGGCAGGAAAGCCGATGCTGTTCGGCGGATCGCCGGGCTGGCGCGTCACCCCGACACCGCCTTCGCTCGAACCGAAGACGTCGATCACCTTGCAACCGAAACGCCCTTCGAACTCGGCGACGACCTTGTTCGAGCCTTCATTGCCGTAGCAAATGCGCAACGGGTTGATGTGGTCGTCGGGTTGTCGCGGCGTCGACAAGATGTAGGCAAGCGGCTTGCCCGTGTAGTTGAAGAACGTCGCGCCGTAGCGGCGAATGTCGCTCAGCCAGCGGGTCGTCGAAAACTTGCGAATCATGCCGAGGCTGACGCCGTAGTACAGCGCCGGCAGCCAGCCGCACATCAGCGCGTTGGCGTGGAACAGCGGCATGGCGATGTAGCCGGCGTCGCAGTCGGTGAGCTGGTACGTATTCAGGCCGACGTTTTTTCCGGTTTCGACCAGACGGCCGTGACTGCACATCACGGCCTTGGGTGCCGTGACGGTGCCGGACGTGAAGATGAGCAGAAAGACATCTTGGTCATGGACCGGAATCTGCGGGTCGGAGGTATCGCCGAGGGTTCGTAGAGCTTGTTCAACGTCGCAAGCTCGGAGGTTCGAGAGCTCGGCGGCTGCCCGCTGGCCAGGCTCATCCCACCTTCGCGTCACCACAATCCGTTGCGGCGCAACCCCCGTTTCGTCGAGCACCGGCGCCAGCAGCGCCAGATACTTTTCTTCGATCACCAAGATGCGGCAATCGGTGTACGCAATGTCGCGCGCCAGATGCGAACCGCGCTTGGTATTGTTGATGCCCGAAACCACCGCGCCGGCCAAAGCCGCGCCGCCAAGCGCGAAGAAGTAGTCAGGAATGTTGTCGAGCAGGATGCAGACGTGGAACGGTCCTCCATCCCGCGACCCCCCATTCCCCTGATCCCTCGTCTGCAGAAAGAGTCGCGCCCATCGCGAGCACTCGGCGTAGTACTCGGCAAACGTACATTGCCATTCGTTGTAGCGCAGGAAGACACGCGACGAACGAAGCGGATCGGCAGCGTTGGCGCGGATCAGGTCACCGACAGGCATGGCAGAAAGACGACGACGGACCTCAGACGACAGACAGCGGATTGACAATACACTCCGGCGCAGGTCCCCTCATCGGTCGTCTGTGGTCTGTCATCTGTCGTCTATCTCTCAGGATGCCTGCGCCGTGGTCTTCTGTTTTCGCCGCCGCTGGACACGTACCACCGTTTTGCGCTCGTGCGCAGCGGCCGCGTCCTGCAACTCGCGGAACGAGGTTTCGATGGCTGCGATGAAGTCGTGCAGGTCCGGTAGGTTTTCCCAGTCGGCGTTGACACCCCAGAACAGGCCGCCGTTGTAGCTGAACAAGCCGACGACCAGTGCCAGGTTTTCGAACAGCGGTACGACCGGATACGAGGTCTGCATCTGTGCGCCGAGCAGATAGAGAGGGATCTGCGGACCCGGAACGTTGGTGACCACGAGGTTGTACGGCCGCGTTCGCGCCGCCAGACGCACCGCTTGCACCAGCACGTTGGGCACCGTCCACTCGCTGATCGCGGTGAGCACTTCGCCGCCCAGCGCTTGTTTGGATTCCTTCACGTCTTTTGTGGTTTCGGTGACCGCCCGCAAGCGTGCGACCGGGTCGGCGAGCTGCACCGGCAAGGGAACACTGAGCTGGGTGACGCGATTACCGAGATGCCCGCGTTCATCTTGTGAACGAACGCTCACCGGCACCATGCCGCGGATCTCAAGCTCGTCGGCCTGCAAACCGCGCTGGCCAAAGAAGCGACGCAACGCACCGCTGACGGTAGCCAGCACGACATCGTTGAGCGTGCCGCCGAGAACGTTCTTCACCGCCTTGAGGTCGGCAACCCGCATCTCGGTCCAGTCGAAGCGCCGGTGCGGGCCGACCTGCACCTGCAACGGCGTCGACGACACCGGAGTGAACGCCGGCGCCAGCACCTCGGCGATGCCGGCGAGCGAGTCGCTCAGGCTTTGCAGATGCGGTTCCGGGTTGCGAACCGCTTCGCGCACGGCGCGCACGAGCGTCGCCGGTTGGTTGAAGCGATGCAGCATCTCATCGACGATCAGCTGGGCATTGGTCGGGTGCGGGCGCGGCTTCCATGGCTCGGGTACGCCCGGATCCGGTTCGGGAAGGGCGCCGAGCAACACCGACATCAGGTCGGCTCCGGAAATCCCGTCGATCATGCAGTGGTGTGTCTTGCTGATCAGGGCAACACGCTCGCCGTCGAGGCCTTCGGCAATCCACATCTCCCACAGCGGTCGCTTGCGATCGAGCGGCTGCGACATCACACGTCCGACCAACCGTTTGAGGACACGCTCGTCGCCGGGGTGCGGCAGCGCCGTGTGGCGTACGTGATACGCCAGGCGGAAGCGATCGTCGTCGACCCAGATCGGCCAACGCTCGTAGGGAATGTGGGCCAGCTTCTGGCGAAAGCGCGGCACCAGATGCAGGCGTGAGTCGATCGCCTGACGGATGCGGTCGATGTCGATGCCGCCGTCGCTGCCACGCAACGGCGCCGCATCGAAGATCAAGACGGCGCCGACGTGCATATGGCAGTTGCCGTCTTCGATTCCGAGAAACGAAGCATCAAGCGCGCCGAGCCGTTCGTAGTGTCCCATGAATGGATCCCCCCGAGCCAAAGAGCGCTTCGCTCCTAGCATGCTCGGGGAGGCGAAAGAAGGCGAAAAACAGTGTACAAGCACCGCACCGACAGAGCTGGGGCCGGAGGCGGGCGGAGGATGCAAAGGCAAATCGATCTGAGACGCAAGCTGCTATGGATCGGTATCCTCTACTTTGCCGAGGGTTTCCCGTTCGGCATCGTCATCGACAACCTGCCCGTGTATTTTCGGACGCACGGTGTGTCGCTGACCGATATCGGCCTGATGTACCTGCTGGGTCTGCCGTGGACGTTGAAGGTACTGTGGGCGCCCCTGGTGGATCGTTTCGGCACCTACCAGCGCTGGATCATGCCGTGCCTGCTGCTGGTCGGCCTGGCATTGGGGCTACTGCCGTGGTTCGACGCCAGCCGTCCGGGGCCGGCCATCTGGAGCATTCTCGGGCTGCTGACGTTGGCGGCGGCGACCCAGGACATTGCCATCGACGCCTACACCATTTCGCTGCTCGGCCGCGACGAAGAGGGTGTCGCCAACGGTGTGCGCGTCTCAGCATACCGTGCGGCACTGATCGTCGCCGGTGGTGGACTCGTCATGTTGGCCGGGTGGCTTGGCTGGCAGACGGTCTTCGCCATCGCCGCTGCGTTGCTGGCGGGCCTGGCGCTTATCCTGTCGCGCAGCCCGCGATTGGAACGCCGTGCACCTGATGTAGCCGAAGCCTGGTTTGCGCCGCTGTTTGCGTGGATGAAGCGTCCGGGAGCGCCGCTCGTCTTCCTGTTCGTCCTCACCTACAAGCTCGGCGACGCCAGTATGGGTCCGATGATCAAGCCGTTCTGGGTCGACCGCGGTCTGAGCGTCGAAGAGATCGGGCTGGTGTCGACGACCTTCGGCGTCTTCGCCAGCGTCGTCGGGGCGTTGGTCGGAGGTAGTCTGACGACACGTTGGGGCATCCGCCGCTCCCTGCTGATCCTCGGTATCGCGCAAGCGGTCTCCAACCTCGGGTATGCCGCGGCGGCGTGGTTCGAGCTCGGTCGACCTGGAATCTACTCGGCGTCGTTGGTTGAAAGCTTTACCGGCGGCCTCGGCACCGCTGCTTTCCTGGCCTTCATGATGCGCATTTGCGACAAGCGCCGGGCCGCAACCGAGTACGCGCTGCTCTCGGCAATCTTCGGCTTCACGCGCCAGGTCGCCGGCGCCGCCAGCGGCTGGGCAACGACGCAAATGGGCTACGGGCCGTACTTCGCGTTTACGTTCGTTCTGGCGCTGCCGTCGCTGGCACTTCTGCCGTGGGTAGGAAGGTGGACCGAAGAACAAGTCGATCGTTGATCGTCGACAGGGCGAACAAGGGCAGCACTGCTATTGACCATCAGCCATCGACGATCGACGGCGAACCCTCGAAACCGTCTTCAGGTGTACGACGCTTCGAGCTTGAGCCCGTTCTGCTTCTGCCAAGCCTCGAGCTCGGTCTCGATGCTGGGATCATAGCTGTCGGTGAGCGCGACAATCTTGTCGCCCTCGTAGCGAGCCGTCGATTGGCCGCGCAGGACAAACGGGGCGATGCCTTCTTTACTGTACGTCACCGCCCAGGTCATACGCATCTCGTTACCGTCGACCTCCGGACCGCTGGTCACCTGAATGTCGCGCCCGGAAAACTTGCGGTCGAAGCCATCGAGCGACTTCTTGATACCGCGGAAGATCGCGTCGGGACCTTGCAGCCGGCAACCGAACGATCGTGCTTTCACCTCGTAGACGGCGTTCTCGGCGAAATACAGTCGCAGGCGACTCCAATCATCATCGACGAACGTCTTCTCGAAGTCGGCTGCGTACTTCATGAACTGCGGTAGGATTTCCATGGCGGAGCCCTACCATGCCGCACAGCGCCAACAAAGTCGGCGGCACCATCGATCCACGAAACAGCTGGTCCGAGTGCTGGACGTGCGCTTCTGATTCAGGCGGGCGCTTATGCGCTTCGACGTCTGCGAATGAGAGCCGCGCCTGTCCCCGTCAAAACGGCAATGAGGGTCAGCAGACCGGCGTCGCCCAGCGTCGGCGCCTTCGCAGTTAGATCGCCGCACACCACACCAGCGTCCTCGGAGTGCGAGCAGTCATTGGTTCCGAAACCATTAAAAGGGCAGTCGACCAAGCGCCCCTCGGCGCCCGTGCAGTTCATGCCGTCCATCCAGATAGGGTCGACCCCTTGTCCAAAGGATGCGCAACAAGGGAAGCTGGTAGCCGCAGGTAATCCGAGCTGCCTGCAGACGACATTGGCGGCGTTTTGATCGAAATTGTCGTCGCAAACGGTGCCCCACTGGCCGTCGTGGAAGACCTCCACCCGCCCCGCGTTCGGCGAGGGCCCGTTTACCAGACGAACGTCGCCTTCCGATTGAGCCATCGCCGAGAACGGTATGACCAAAGCCGCAAACACAACCAGAGCTGAAGTTCCTCTCATTTGTTCCCCCTTCCTCGACATTCGACGCATCGACCACGCAGCGACGGCAAACAGAATCAGAACGAGCGCCACCATGCCCCTGGCGTCGAACACCGGTGCCGCCGACAGAACCAGCTCCGCCGCAAAGATACCGCGCGGGCGCAGACCGAAGACCATGGATGAAGTCCAGGTACCAGAGGCGGCCAGCCCATCATTGACCACCGTTCCAATCAAAGTCGCGTTGTACGGGCCGAGCGTGCCGGTGAGATTGAGCGCCGTTCCCACCAGGGTGCCCGTCAACGGCCCTTGGATGATCTGGAAGAAGGAGACGCAGAGAGGATCAGGGTTGGCGGTCAGGTCGAGATAGAGCACGGCATTTCCGGACACGTTCATCCCGGTCTGCCCCATCGTCGCTGTACCGATCCACTTACAGTTCGGCGGCGTCAAGGTCGTTTCGAAGGTGACCTTGTATTCGCCGCTGATCAGAGCGCGCGCCGGCCCCGACACAGCCATCATCATCGTGAAGATACAAGCCATCAAAGCGGCATGTCGGATACGCTTCATCATCGCAAACCTCCCGTGGCGCACTGCTTTCAGCCTACCCCCCCGTCAGGAGCGGGTATCACAGGAATCCTCGATCGGCAAATGGGGGATCAGCACTCGGATGATTCGATGCTGCCGGGCTCGCGAGCGTGGTTGCGCTGCCCGCACGACGATGCGCAAAGCAAACTAGTGCCGACAGCAAAACTTTTCACGCTCGCGGGCCAAAATCGACTCGCAACGAATCTGTCTCCGTGAAATTGTACGGTGAAGACCACGCTGATGCCCCTACAGCAACTGCGCATCCCGTTTAAAGCTGGCCCACCACCGCCGGGTCTAGCGCACCAGCCGGATCGGCGGGGTATCGGCGGCAGTCCGCTTGCGGCTCGCCAGACCTTTGCGAGCGTTTGCAGCAGGCGCCAACCCGCAAGGGATCCGGATCGTGAACGTCGCCCCACACCCCACGTCGCTCTCCAGGGCAATCGTTCCGCCCAGAGCAGCGAGGATTCGACGTACCAGGTAGAGCCCGAGTCCGATACCGCCGTAGCGTCCGGTGGCGTGCGCTTCGATGCACCGGAACGGTTCGAAGATCGTCGCGTGGTGTTCCGGCGCAATACCGATTCCGGTGTCGGCGACCGAAATTTCGACCCCGTCGTCGATTGCGACGGCGCGAACGGTCACACTGCCCACATCCGTGAACTTCACCGCATTCGACACAAGATTGCTGAGCACGACCTTCAGCATCAAAGGATCCGTCTGCAGCTGTGGTAGCGACGGTGGCACATCCCATATCAGGCGGAGCCCCGGCTTCTCGCGCCATTCGGGATTCTCGGCGTCGACCGAGCTCAAGATCTCGGTGAGTTGCACGTCGGCATACTGCAGCGGGATCTGTTCTTGTTCGAGACGACTCAAGTCGAGCGTTGCGCTGACGAGCGCGTGTAGACTGCGGGCGTTGCGAGCCAGCTGCTGCATGGGCTCGACTTGTTCGGCGGACAACGGACCGAAGGCCCCCTCGATCAACAGGTCATTGTAGCCCATGATGATATTCAACGGCGTGCGCAGCTCGTGTGACATGGTCGCGACGAATTCGGACTTCAGGCGGTTGGCGCGCTCGAGCTCTTGGACGGTACGCGCGTGCTCCAAGGCCATCGACGCGAGCTGCCCGACACCGTCGGCGATGCGCTGTTGCGTCGCCGTAAACGGACCGACGCGACCGAGATACCCTGCAACCTGGAAGCCGATGAGCTCAGTGCCACGGCGCAGTGGGATGAAGAGCGACTGAGTGATCCCCAAGCGTTGCATCAGTTGTGCGGCGGGCGACGTGACCGTCCTCCCGAAATTGATCGGCAAGGCCGTACGAGCCTGCTGGAGGCGGCTGTAGATTTCGGCGGTGGTATCTGCGGGGATCCTCAGAGTACGGAGAACGGCCGTGGTCTCGGGCGGGTGACCGTGCGTCGCCACGGCGTGATAGATGCGATGCTCCGGCTCGTAGAGGATGGTATCGCTGAAATCGCACGACAAAACTTCTGTGATGACCTGGCAGAGCCGTTCGAGAAACGCTTCGCTGTTGAGGGCCGCGATCAGCTCCTGACCCAACCGGCCCAAAGCATCGGCAACGGATCGGTCCGCTTCCAACGCGTTAGCGACCCGCAGGCGCTCTCGGCGGATTTGCGCCTCGTTCAACTCGCGCTCGATCGCCGGGCCCAGCCGAGCAAGACTATCCTTCATGATGTAGTCGTGCGCCCCGGCGCGCATCGCCGCTACGGCCGTCTCCTCACCAATCGCCCCCGACACGACGATGAACGGCAGATCCAGCCCACTTTCCTGAAGCAGGCGCAGGGCGGCAAGCCCGCCGAAGCCAGGCATTTGATAATCGGACAGAATGCAGTCCCATCCCTGGCCCAAGGCCGCTCCGAACGCCGGTTCCGTATCGACGCGTTGAGACTCGGGCGCGTATCCGCGCCGGCGAAGCTCCGTTAGGATCAGCTCGGCATCTGCGGCGGAGTCTTCGACGAGCAAGACTCGAAGCGGTCGTGAGCCGGATACTGATCGTTTCGGGTTCATTTCACAGGTGGCACTGAACCGAGGGTAAAGTAGAACGTTGCACCCTGTCCAGTCACGCTCTCCGCCCGGATGCGGCCGCCATGACGGCGGAGGATGCGCTGCACGATGGCAAGGCCGATACCGGTACCTTCAAATTCCGCTTCCGTGTGCAAACGTTGGAATGCGCCAAACAGCTTCCCGGCATATGCCATGTCGAAGCCGGCGCCGTCATCGCGCACGAAATACTCCACTTCGCCGTCGCCGTTGCGGGCCCCGAGCTCGATGCGCGCCTGCGACTGCTTGCTCGTAAACTTCCAGGCGTTGCCGATCAGGTTTTCCAGAGCGGTACGCAGCATCCGCTCATCACCGCGGGCGACGAGCCCGGCGGCGATCACGAGATCAACCTTTCGGTCCGGGGCCGACTGCCGCAGGCAGTCGGCGATGGCTTGCGCGAGACCGCTGAGGTCGACCTCGCCCCAGGCCATCTCTCGGCGCGTGATACGCGACAGGGTGACCAAGCTTTCGATCATCTGCCCCAGGCGCAGCGTGCCAACACGGATGCGCTCGACGTAGCGTTTGCCCTCGCTGTCGAGGTTTGCCGAGCAGTCTTCCAACAGCATCCGGCTAAAGCCTTCGATGTGCCGTAACGGCGCGCGCAAGTCGTGGGATATCGCGTAGGTGAAGCTGTCCAGTTCTTTGTTGGCGGCGGCCAGATCCGCGCTGAGTTGGGCCACGAGCCGCTCCAACGACCTGTCGCGCCCATCGAGGGTGCCTGTCAGCGGCTCGACCCCCGGATTTTCACACTCGAATCGTTCCTCGGTGGCACCGCCGGACGGCGCGGCTGCATACGCCGGGTCTTTGCGCATCTCCTTCATCGCCGTTGCCCCTACGTCCGTTGCCAATGCCCCCAGAAGAACGTGATCGAGCACGTGCAAGTTAACCGTGCCGTCACCAACCTTTATCAGACAATCAATGGTCACACCAGGAATCACGAGGGTGTTCGCCGTGTCCGCATTCATCCCCTCCTTCATTCAACGGCTCCATTGTGCCGCATTGCTTCATCGCGCCGAAGGTGCTCTTGATCCGGCGTGATTGCAGGTGGGAAGCATATGGCTGAGTGTCGCGCTCAAACCTTCATCTTGTGTTGTGGTTTCTTGATATTCGTCCTCGGCTTGGTTGGCTGCGGCGAATCCACCACGAGTCCTTCGCCACCGGCCTGCAGGAACAACACGGCCCCCGGAACTGTGACCCCCTTCGCCCCGCATGTCGGTGCCTCCGAAGGGATCGCTTTCCTGAATGGCGATTTGTACATCGCTGGCGGCGAAGGAGTCCGCAAGATCGCCGCGGACGGCACTGCCACGATGCTGGCAGCCGTTCCGGCCACCATCGGCATGGTGGCCTGGAACGGCGCGCTCTACGCCGCAAGTCAGAGCGACGGCAGCCCGTTCACGTTTTGTGCACCATCGAACCACGGCGTCATCTGGAAGGTTACCGCCGCCGGCGACAGCGAAGTCTTTGCGCGCGGCTTCATCTCGCCCAACTTCATTGCGGTGACACCGTGGAACACCCTGCTCGTCGCCGACGACTGTCAGACGAACAAAACCATCTATGAGGTCGACGAGCACGGCAACAGCACCGCGTGGAGTACCAGCGTAACTTCGGCGAACGGCATGGCGTTCGATGCGACCGACAGCAACCTGTTCGTCGTCAACACGTTTGTAAGGTCGCCGGCGCTGTACAAGATTCCGCTGCAGGCCGATCACTCGGCTGGCGTTACCAGCACGATTCAGACGTTCCAGATGGGGACGACGCCGGACGGTTTGGCCATCGATAGAGACGGCAACGCCTATGTCGCGCTGAACCTGCCCGGGCTGATTCACAAGGTGACCCGCGACGGCACCGACAATCCGTTCGCCTCGGGCATGACGACGCCCGCAAGCCTCGCGTTCGGTAACGGACCCGGGTTCGATCCGTGCTCTCTGTACGTCACGTCGCTTGCGGGTAACGACGTCTACCAGGTTGCAGTGGGCACAACGGGCGTTCCGCTACTCCGGTGAATGGGCCGGCTGAAGCGCCGTCAAGAACAATCGTAGCTGTCTGGGAAGCAGATGCTCAATGCGGCGCTGGGCGGATTCGGCTTGGCTTATGTGCCGAAGGATCTGGCCCAGCCCCATGTCGCCAAGGGTCGTCTCAAGCGGGTGCTTGAGGAGAGGAACCGATTGCTTCCGGGCCTCGGCACGCCCTATAACGACTGCTGCCGCCGTAGAGGTCAAGCTCGCGAAGGATTTGGAAGAAACGTGCCGGTCTCTTGTTCAACGATCATTCCTGTATACAACCGCGCCACCGATCTTTGCCGGCTCCTGGAGTCGTTGAAGAAGCAACGATACTCCGGCTCGTGGGCGATCGTTGTCGTAGATGACGCAAGCACCGAGCAAACCGAGACGGCAATCCGGAAATTCGTAAACGATACCGCCGATCCGATCGTGCACTACCTCCGACTCGCCAAGAACCAGGGGCCATCCGTCGCCAGAAACGCCGGGGCGCGAGTTGCACACGGTGATTTCCTGTGGTTCCTCGACAGCGATGCCGAGGTCGATTCGGTGGATTTGCTGACCCAGATGATTCGTGCTTTCGAGGAGCATCCGGGCGTACGGATCGTCGGCGGTGAAAAAGTGGAGCTCGATGGGACGCTTTGCATGCAGCGTCTGACGCACTCGCGGAACCTCTTTTTTCAAGCCGAGTTCGTCCCCGAATGCGACGCCGAAGCATACTCCCCGCGGATCATCCCTTCTTCGAACCTCATGATTCGTCGCACCGATTTCAACCAGGTGGGAGGATTTCGCGAAGACTTGGAGTACCTCGAGGACAACGATCTGTGCCTGCGAGTCACCACGTCGGAACAAGAGCTGCTCACCCAACCGAATACGTGCGTCGTGCACCACCTATCCCATGAAGGACGCGACGCCCTCGCGGGCAGCCAGCACTACATCTACCAGTACGCGAAGAAGTTCCACCGCAGTCGCGTGCGCGTCATCGTTGCCAACCGCCTACTGCCGCGCCTGCTCGTTCCAGCCTTCGACCTCTACTACGGATTGCGTACGCTGGTTGCGGAGATGGCGGAACGCCGCATCACTCGGGTGGCGAGCCGCAAGATCGGCCACAACATATCTGTACCGCTCTACGCCGCATACCACGCCCTGGGGATCGTCAGCGGATATCGGGCAATTTTCCAGAAGTGCTCGCCATGAAGCAGTTCTATAAGAACGCGAGCTTCTTCGAACACGTCTATCAGTACCACGGGCTCATTCCCGGTGTGCTGCGCCCGTTGATCGCATCCAACTTGGTGAAGCTGCAAAGCCCGGACCCGAACACCCACCGCTTGCCGTACAAGCTCATCTATTTCGTCACCAACCGGTGCAACATGACCTGTCCGCACTGCTTCTACGGTCGCGAGCTGAACACAGACACCGACGAGCTGCGTGTATCGGAAGTGAAAACCCTGGCAGCTTCGCTCAACCGTGAAGTCGCACACCTCATCATCACAGGGGGCGAGCCCTTCATGAGGCAGGATCTCGCCGAGATTCTCAAGATCTTTCATTTCGCCGGCGGAGTGCAAAACATCACCATCAATACGAATGGGACAGGGCCGGGACGCATCGCCGAATGCATCGCGAAGCTCATCCGGGAAACCGACCTGGTTTTCAATTTCCAGGTCTCTTTGGATGGCTTGGAACAACAGCACAACGAAATCCGCGGGCTGCCGAAGGCGTTCGAGTGGGCGACAGGATGCATCGAAGAGCTCAAGGCATTGCGCAAACAATCCCCCGGCAGAATTCAGTGGATCCAGATCGTCACGTGCTTTTCGAAGAGCAACTTCCGATCGGTGGAAGAAATCGTTCGCTTGGTGCAGGGAATCGACGGCGTTAAACACGCCTTCACGATGACCCGCAGCAGCACGGATAACACCTATGGCGTCGATGACGAAGGCATGTTGTCGGGCCTCGATCCCCTTGGCGATGTCATGATGACTCCCGACGAGGTGAAGTGGACCTACGAGAAGCTCGAAGAGCTGGTGTGGAAGAAATTTCCGTACGACCTCTTCTATCGCGTGAATCGCGAGGTGCATCGCTCGGCGATGCAAATCACCGAACGCAAGCAGCGCATCTTCCCCTGTATGGCGGGTTATGTAGATCTGGTGGTCTATCCGAACGGCGACGTAGCGCGCTGCGAGATGCTGAAGCCCATCGGCAACCTGCGGGAAACCAATTGCGATCTTCGAGCCTTCCTGGAAACCAGGAAGGCTCGCGACTTCTTCGCCGCCACCACGCGCTGCGCCTGCACTCACGATTGCAATATCCTCTCGTCGATCAAACAGGACGAGAAGGCGATGACGTCGCTGCTGTCGCCGCTGCGGTAGAGGTGGCTCGTACCCTGAGCATCGGTGCAATCTCCGGGATGCGTACCACCAATGGTAAGGGATCGGACCAGTGTGACGGTCCGAGCAACTTTTCGAATCCCGGATTCGCGGGGCAATCGGCAAGCCTGTCGGCAGACGAAGATGGCGGGTCGCGGCAAAGATCCTACCGCCACATGGAATGGGCGCTGAAGATCCTTGTCTTGGTCGCATGCTGCGCGACCGACGCCTTCGTGCTGCGTTCGACCTGGGCGAGCCTGGAGACCGCACCCGGGCAATTGAGGCGCGGCTACTTCGAGCGCTTCGGCGACGAAGTGGGATTGGCGATCGACGATCTTTTCGGACAGGTCTTTCCGTCGTTCTTGCTCACCAGCAGTGGCGTGCTCGAAGTGCCGCCCGGCCTCAGTGCCGTGGCCGTGCTCGAACCCGGAGTCGATTATGAAGTGACGTACCACTCGAAGCTGTCACCTTACGTTCTGCTCGGAGCACAAGGTCCCGTCGAGCCACGCACACCCAACTTAAAACTACGGCCCGGCGAAGCACGCCTGGTTGGGGCTCGTACACTGGCGTTCGAGGGTGACCACCTGGCGCTGGTGGCGTGGGATGGGACGCGTCCGTGGCGCGAAGATGCCGCGAAGTTGTCGGCGCTGGACGCTGCTTGTTCGGAAGACGGAAGCGGCCGAGGTCTGAAGGTAAAGGCGGATCAGGATAGGTTAGAGGTACGCCTCGGCAGATGTTCGTTGGTTGAACCGCTTCCAGCGTCGGATTCGACGCTGCTTGCGGTGCTTGCTGGGCCGGATTGGGCGACCATGACGCGCCGTCCCGGTTGGGTGGTCGAGCATAAGGTCATCTGGCCGGTGCTCGCGGTTGTGACCGCGAAGGTTGTGGCGTTCGCGTGGGCCGCTGGCTTGGTGTCGACGGCGGCGGTGTCGGCGACGCTTGGTATCGCCTCGTTGGTCGTTCCGGTTCAGGCGACGTTGACGTGGCCGCTGACGTTGTTCATCGGCATCGTTGCGGCGATCGTACGTGTCGCAGTCATAGCGCGCAGGAGACTGCCACGAGGCTGGCGCCTGCCGTGCTTGGTCCTCGCTCTGGCCTTGAGCGCCTGTGTCGCTCGTGCGCTGATCCCGGCAACCCGCTCCTTTCCGCCGATCGTACCGCCGCATGGCGACCACGGTCAGCAACTCCAATGCGCCGTCATCGGATACTCGATGGCCAGCGGTGCCGGACTGCGGGACTCCCATGGCGGCTTCAGCAGCTTGCTCGACGACACTTGTGATCGATGTCGAGACAAGACAGCCGGCCGCACCGCGGGAGGGGAGGTCTTGTCGTGGGCCCGCGATGCCTACTGCGCCAGCCCGCATTCGTTTGGAAAGGATGGGTCCGTCATCTTTCTCGGAGGTGCCAACGACGACTTCTTGTGGGGTGTGACCTCGACAGCCCGTATGTTCGTCGTCGGCCAGCAGGGCAGCGAGCCGTGGGCCCGCAATCTGAAGACATCCGCCGCTGCATCCAGGGCTCGGATCGATGCGCAGGTAGATGCCATCAACGGTCTGATGCAGTGCGCTCAATCCAACGGTGCCGGTTTTCTCTTTCTCCATGATTTCCTGGTCGGCGACCTGGTCGCCGGTCGCGACCCCGATCGCGCTGCAATGTTGGCGCGCCGGCGGGCTGCCGTCGAAGCTGCGGGTGGTAGGTTCGTCGATCTCTACGAAGTCTTCGGTGCGGAAGCAGGGATCTCGTGGTTCAACGACTACGTGCACCTGTCGTTGATCGGCCATGAGCGTCTCGCCGACCTCACCTGCCGCAATCTCCGGTGACCTGCCCTTGAGGTCGTGTGACTGCCAGAGGTTATTGGTATTCAGCAACCAAATGCGAAAGGTGTTCTCAGCGACGTAGGTTGCGAACGGTGCGCG
>JACQEN010000160.1 GCA_016200585.1 Deltaproteobacteria bacterium | reverse complement strand
GGTCGGCGGAGCGCCGGAGGTTTAGGGACCGGCCTTCCTGTCGTTACGGAACCGGCAGTCGGTCGGCGTATGACGTACCGCCTTTCGTCCATGCCGGACCGTTCCCCCAGTTGTGTCGCGTCATCTTCTGCTTGTGATCCGGGTCGAACTGTTTGCAAGCTTCCGCGTACGCCGAAGTCGCACTGTAGGCGGTCGGAACAGCCCAGAAGTCTTCTTCGCGCTGCCACAATCCATTGCCGGCGTAATTTAGAATCGTGATGCCCGGGAAGTCGATCACGCCGGTGCCGCTGGGGTGATCACGGCGATTCTGCATGTAGACCATGACACGCCCGCTTTCGGCATCGATGCTATGCCACTCATACGCCGTGTACAGCTCGCGGTACTCCTGCATGATCGGCTTGATCCAGTTGCGGATCGCCTCACGGCCCTTGAGGTTGCCGAGAACGTGCTCGACGTACTCGGCGTCCTCGGTGAACAAATCGGCCCACGCGTCCCAATGCTCACCGACAGCACCGGTGCGCCAATATCTCTGAAAGGCACGTTCTAGCTCGTCACGACTGAATCTCGGCATGGCTCCCTCGCGAATTGACGATTGACGATTTCGTGATTGGCGATCGGACAACCCCTACGTATCAAATCTACAGTCTACAATCGCCAATCATCACTCCTCGACGTTCAGTCATTCACTCCGCCGCTACGGCTTCCCACCACTGGCACCACCAATCTTCGCCCACCAAGATACGCAGCTTGTTGTGCCAGCAATACGAGATGTCCTCATCTGGATTCAGATAGAACAAACAGGTGCGACAGCGTTCGTCGCCGTTGGGCTTGCCGCGCAGAATCGCGTCTTCGGCGAGATGGCGCAGCTCGAGCGACAGCTTCTCGTCGATCTGTTTCGGTTCGGGTCGGGGAAGGTCGTCGTCAGCCATAACTTCTCACTCCTCCTGAACGTCGGGGACACGAAGCTAAAGCGTTCCCATACACCTAGTTTGGAGCAGCATTCAATTGCCCCGTCCTTCGGCCGGACCCTCCCTCGCAAAGGAGCTGCGTCCCCGTTCTTCACCGCAGGAAACTGCGGGCACCCTCATTTTGAACCGTAACCTTTGCAGGTTTCGACGGTTTGTAGGATGGAAGCATGACGCGTGGTGCATCAGCCTTGAAAAGCGGACGCAACGAGCCCGACGAGCGGACACTCATCGAAGCGGCGCAACACGACCGGCGCTGCTTCGGCGACCTCTACGAGCTCAATTTCGAGCGTGTCTACGCCTATATCGTTCGGCGCGTCGGCGACCGGGCAACGGCGCAAGATCTCACGGCAGACGTTTTCCATCAGGCCCTGGCCAATCTGCAACGCTTCGAATGGCGCGGCGTACCGTTCATCGCCTGGCTCTTACGCATCGCCGCCAATGCAATTGCCGACCATGGGCAACGAACGTCGCGCGCCGCGAAAATGGCGACCGGCGACGCTCCGTCTGAAGAGGTCAGCCAGGAAGACCTGCAGTACCGCGCTCGGCTCTTCCGGCCCGTCGACGATCTGCCGGAAGATCAGCGCCGGGTTATTCATCTGCGTTTTGCGGAACAACGCAGCATTCGAGAAATCGCCGACGTGCTGCGGCGAACCGAGGGCGCCGTAAAGCAGTTGCAGCTGCGTGGGCTGCAAGGACTGCGGGCGCGAATGGGTGAACAAAATGGCTAAGCGCAGTTTGAGCGAGTTGCTCGACGCGACGGTCGAGGCGATGATGGCCGATGCACGGCCGGCATCGATCGACCCACGCCTCGATGACCTGCTGCGCATCGCCGCCGAATTGTGCCAGCTTCCGCACACCGATTTCAGGCGTCGACTCAAGGCCGATCTGCAGGGCGGCGCTGCCGCTGCTTCCGAAGGCGCAGCGGCGGGAGCCGCCGTCGCCACACCGTACCTCCTGGTGCATGATGCCAGCCGCGCCATCGACTTCTACAGACAAGCGTTCGGCGCCGTCGACCTGATGCCGCCGCTGACCGACAACGCCGGCAAGATCATGCATGCCGAAATCAAGATCGGCGACTCGCGCATCATGCTTGCCGACGAAGCGCCCGAGTGGGGCAACCGCAGTCCGCAATCGCTCGGCGGCTCACCAGTGATCATCGCCCTGCAAGTCGAAGACGTCGACCGCTTCGCAACGCAGGCGATCCACGCCGGTGCCGAGGTCCTCGTTCCCGTTGCCGATCAGTTCTACGGCGAACGCTCCGGCCGACTGCGGGATCCGTTCGGCCACATCTGGATCGTCTCGACGCACCAGGAAGATGTGAGCCCGGAAGAAATGCAGCGACGGGCAAACAAGCTCATCGAACAGATGCAGCAGAGCGCCGCCGAGCACGAAGAATTGTTCGTCGTCGAACCGTATCTGCGCGTACGCGGAGCGGACCAGTTCATCGAATTCTTGAAGCAGGCCTTCGGCGCCGAAGAGAGCTCACGTCACAGCCGGCCAGACGGTACGATCGTCCACGCATCCGTCCGCATCGGCGATTCGGTCATCGGAACCGGCGACGCGGAAGGCAGCGACAGCAAGCCGACGGCAACCGCCATTCATCTTTACGTTCCCGACGCCGACGCGATGTACAAGCGCGCGCTGCGCGCCGGCGCGTCGTCGATGCAGGGACCGGTGGATCAACCGTACGGCGACCGCGAGGCCAGTGTCGCCGACCCCTTCGGCAATCACTGGTACATCGCGACCCACAGAGCGACCGCCAAGCAGGGCGGCGCGCACGACGCCTACATTCCGGAAGGTTTGCATAGTGTGAGCTCCTACCTGCATCCGATTGGCGCCCCTCGCCTCATCGATTTCATGAAGCAAGCGTTTGGCGCCGTGGAGATGTTCCAACTCACGGGTCCGGACGCCTCGATCGTCCACGCCAAGATCCGCATCGGCGAGTCGGTTGTCGAAATGGGCGAAGCGCATGGTGCGTATCAACCGATGCCGACGATCTATCATCTGTATGTTCAAGACACCGACTCGGTGTACCGTCAGGCCTTGTCCGCCGGCGGCGCTTCGCTGCGCGAGCCGGCCGACCAGCCCTGGGGTCGTCGGAGTGCCGGCATACAAGACCCTTGCGGCAATCAGTGGTGGATCAGTTCCCCCCTTGCTCCTGTCGCAGCGGCCGAAGCAACCACACCTGCAGGCGAGACAGCCGAACCGCCGGCCGGAATCGCACCGTTTCTGATTGTTCGCGACAACGCAAGTCAGACTAAGGTAACCGTCATTCCGGGGCTCCGTTATCGCGACGCCGTCGCAGCTGTCGATTGGCTGTGTCGCGCCTTCGGCTTCGAGAAGCATCTGGTCGTACCCGGAGAGAACAACACCATTGCGCACGCCGAGCTGACGTTCGGCAACGGCATGATCATGCTCGGCTCCGGCGGCTCGGGAGCTCACCATGTTTACGATACACTCGTTCAGCCGCCGGAGAATCCCGACGCGGTTACCACCCAAGGGCCCTACGTCGTCGTGGCCGATGCCGATGCACACTACCGCCGAGCGGTCGCCGCCGGAGCGAGGATCGTCATCGATATCAAGGACCAAGACTACGGCGGCCGCGGTTACACCTGTCGCGATCCCGAAGGCAACGTCTGGAGCTTCGGAACGTTCGATCCGTGGCGTCAACAGTAGGCAATGTAGAATCCATGAAGAAGAACAGCAACGATCCACTGAGTCGTGTGCGGCAGATCTGTCTGGCGCTTCCGGACGCCACGGAAAAGATCGCCTGGGGCGAACCGACGTTCCGAATCCGCGACAAGATGTTCGCCATGTTCGTCAACAATCATCACAGCGACGGACGTGTCGCGCTGTGGTTGAAAGCCGAGCCCGGAGTGCAAGAGATCGTCGTCGGCGCGGCGCCCAAGCGCTTCTTCGTTCCGCCGTATGTCGGCCACAAGGGTTGGCTCGGGGTACGCGTCGACGGTGACGTCGATTGGGAGGAAGTCGCCAGCTTCCTCGAAGACGCGTACAAACTGATCGCCCCCAAAACGCGACGCCGGCCGGAAGAGAGAGCCTCCAGAAATCCTCCAGCACCGGGGACGAAGCGTCGCCGCAGATGAACCAACCGCTTGCCGCACCATCCACGCCGGTACGCAAGGCGGCGCTGGCTTTCATCTTCGTCACCGTCGTCCTCGACATGCTGGCCCTCGGCATCATCGTCCCGGTATTGCCGATGCTGGTACTCCAGTTCGAAGGCGGCAACAGCGCCAGCGCCGCAACCATCTTCGGCGTGTTCAGCACTGTCTTCGCAGCAATGCAGTTCCTCTTTTCACCATTTCTCGGCGCGCTGTCCGACCGCTTCGGACGCCGCCCGGTCGTGCTGATTTCGAATCTTGGACTCGGGCTCGACTACATCGTCATGGCGGCGGCGCCGTCGGTGTACTGGTTGCTGCTCGGCCGTACCATCTCCGGCATCTGTGCGGCGACCTTCAGCACCGCCGGTGCCTACATTGCCGACGTCACGCCGCCGGAGAAGCGCGCCGGCAGCTTCGGCATGCTCAGCGCGGCGTTCGGACTGGGCTTCGTCATCGGACCCGCGGTCGGCGGTTTGCTCGGCGCCGTCTCGCCTCGCCTGCCGTTCTGGGTTGCGGCGGCACTCAGCCTCTCCAACGCTTGCTATGGTCTCTTTGTTCTCCCGGAATCCCTGCCAGCCGATCGGCGCGCGACGTTCGACTGGAAACGCGCCAATCCGCTCGGCGCCCTCGGTTTGCTGCGACAGCACGCGGAGGTGTTTGGAATTGCCGGCGTGGTGTTTCTGGCCGCCATCGCTCACGAGGTCCAGCCGACGATGTGGGTTCTGTACACCGACTACCGCTACGGCTGGGACACGCGAACGGTCGGCCTGACGCTGGCTGCGGTCGGCATCCTCAGCGCCGTCGTCGGCGGCGGTTTGGTACGCGTCGCGGTGCGACGCCTCGGTGAACGCAATTGCTTGCTGACCGGCCTGCTGTTCGGCAGCATCGGATTCGCCATCTTCGGCTTCGCGCCGACGGGATCAATCTTCTGCGCCGGCCTGCCCGTCTTGGCATTGTGGGGACTATCCGGACCTGCGGCTCAGTCGTTGATGACGCAACGCATCGATCCGTCGGAACAAGGCCGTCTTCAGGGCGCCGTTTCAGGATTGCAGGGTGTGGCGTACATGATTGGTCCCGGACTCTTCACAACCACCTTCGCCGCGTCGATCGGCGATCACGCGCGCTGGCATCAGCCGGGATCGCCGTTTCTCCTGGCCGCTTTGTTCTTAGCGGCAGCATTCGCATTGGCGTGGGCGGTAGCGCGGCGGTAGGGAGGAGCGGCGGGAGATCGAGCCCTCCACGCATCTCCGCAAGGCCAAGCCAGTACGCCCGCGCCGGCGGATGGATGTCGTGCGGGTCCTGCGCAAGGGCCACGACCAACGATGGTCGTATACCTACGAACTGATTGCCGGAACGCTCAGACCCGAGGCGCGCGCCAATGCTGCTTGGCGCCGATCGAAGGTAAGGAAAGATGTCGATCCCAGCACCACGGCGCTCGCAACGTGCAAGATGTCGAGGCTGCGCGTCCCGAGTTTCTCGGAGTGCACGGCGCCGAGGCGTTCGGCTTCGGTCGTGACCTCAGCCAATGCCGGTGCAGCAACCACAAGCACGCCTGATCCGAGATCGGCCAGCATCATGTTCAACGAGGCCTCGCGCTGGGCCGCGGTAATCTCGCGTCGAAAGACGCGTAGGCGCAGGGCATTCCGCAGCTCGATTTGGTGCAGCCAGGTGAATGGCAACGGCAATCTCTGTCGGCGCATCCGTGCCACCACGCGCCGCGTGTGCGCGTCGGGCGCGTACAAGGAGCACAGGAAACCGGTGTCGACGTAGGTGTTCACGTGCCGCCGCGCGACGCGGAAACGATTTCGGTACCCGTGGACGGCAGAACGGCAGATCCATACACGCGTCGCAAGCGATCCGCGAAATCGGGCTTCGTGCTGCGACGCGCACGTCGAGGTGGCGAGAGGATCGCCACCGGGTGGTTGCGACGTCGGACCTCGACGCTCTCACCCGCGGCTACCCAGCCAAGCACGGTGGACGTATCATGCTTTAGCTCCCGAATCGTCGTAATCTTCATACGTGACACAATAATGTGGCACATTGCGTGAAGCAAGCGATCCGCGTCTGGAACCCAGGACCTTGTCCGGCCAGCATGTTACAGATCTTGGGAACCGCACCCCCCGCACGTACTTCGTGTTTGACCAACCTCGCAGCGGAGTGCTCGGATCAGGGGTCCCAATCGCTCTAGTGTCGGCACGTCTTGATTCGTCTCACCGATATGACACGTTGCGCGACGGGAGGAGATTCACATGGCAATCACCGAAGGCAAAGCAGCGCCCGATTTCAATCTCAACGATCAGAACGGTAAGCCGGTCTCGCTGAGCGATTTCGCCGGTAAAGATCTGATCCTCTACTTTTATCCGAAAGACGACACCCCGGGTTGTACGAAGGAAGCCTGTGGCTTTCGCGATGACTGGAGCGCGATCAAAAAGCTCGGCGCCACCGTCGTCGGTGTATCGGCCGACGGCGGCCCGTCGCACCAGAAGTTCATCAGCAAGTACAAGCTGCCGTTCACCCTGCTGTCCGATCCGGATCGCAAGATGATGACCAAGTACGGCGCCTACGGCGAGAAGATGATGTGCGGCAAGAAGACCATCGGCGTCATCCGCTCCACCGTTTGGATCGGCCCCGACGGCAAGGTGAAGCGCCACTGGAAGAAGGTCGCCAGCGCCGAGAAACATCCGGCGCAAGTACTCGCGGCGTTGCAGGAGGCTTGAAGGATTGGGGGCGCGAGGGCTGGGACACCCTCATGCCCCGAGCCCTTCACGCCCTCAAGCTACAGGTAAGAACGGCTTGAACACTTCCATCAGCTCCGGGCCGCGGCGTAGGGTGTGGCCGCCATCGACGCCGATGCACTGGCCGGTGATCCAGCCGGCGTCGTCGCTGAGCAGGAAGGCAACGATGCTGCCGACGTCGTCGGGCTTGCCGACGCGTGAGATCGGCATGCAGCGCAGGTAGTCGGCCGTGGCTTCGGGACTGTAGACGAGCGGCGCGGCAAGCTCGGTATCCACCAGTCCCGGCATCACGGCGTTGACGCGAATGTTGTGCTCGCCGAGATCGTCGGCGGCGCAACGCGTCAGCATGTTGAGCCCGGCCTTTGACGCGCAGTAAGCGGTCATCGTCCGATGCGTCAGTGCTGCGGCAATCGAGCTGATGTTGACGATCGAACCGCCGCCATGCTTCTTCATGGCACGCGACTCGGCCTGCAGACAGCGAAAGACGCCGGTGAGATTGGTGTCGAGCGTCTGCGCGAAATCGGCCGTCGTCGCGTTGAGAACGGTGCCGATCGAGCCCATGCCGGCAGCGTTCACCGCCAAGCTCAGCGGGCCAAGCCGTTCCTCGGTAGCGGTAATGGCAGCCTGCACCGAAACGTCGTCGGTCACGTCGCAGCGCACCCACGCAGCCCGCGCTCCCAGCGCCTGAGCGGCTTCTTGCACGACCGACTCGCGTCGCCCGCCCAGCATCACTTTACCACCACCGGCGACGATGGCGCGCGCGCAGGCCAATCCAATCCCCGTGCCCCCGCCGCTGACGAAACCAACCTTGCCGCTGAAATTTGCCATGCGTTCCTCCCAGGCGTTGCGCTGTCCTAAAAATGGATTCCCTAACCCAAGGTGGCTCACTACACTAGCGGGGCGACGGACTTCGCCTTCGAAGAAAGTCAGTGCTCGCAGAACGGAGATGGGAGGAATGCAGCGCACGCCGATGGGAATGATCTGCAGAGCCGTGACGGCTGTCGCGCTGGTCGCTCTCCACGCCTTGCCGGCGCTGGCCCAACACACCATCTCCGGGCAGATCCGCTACTACGCCAATGATGTCCCGGTTGCCGACGTCACGGTTCAACTCCTCGGACCCACACCCGCATCGACGCAAACCGACTCCAATGGCCAGTACTCCTTCGGTGCCCTGCCCGACGGCACGTGGCGCGTCGAGCCACAGAAGATCGGAGCAATCAACCAATCCATCACCGCGATCGACGGCACCGTCAACTCACAAGCAGTAGTCGGACTGCGCAGTCTGTCACCCTTGCAACGCATCGCTTGCGACGCCAACGGCAGCAACACCAATTCCAGCATCGATACGACGTACATATTGCAGTATCGGGTCGGCTTGATCGGCAGCTTGCCGGTATGGGACGGCTGCGGCTCCGACTTTCTTTTCGTACCAACTCCCGCGCCTGCTCCGAACCAAACGCCGATCGCACCGACCCCTAACCGCACGCCGACCCTGTGTATCCATGGCGCCATCGCTTACGATCCCTTGAACGGAGATGCGACGAATCAAGACTTCGTCGCCATCCTCGCCGGCGATTGCAACGGCAACTGGCCCAACCCGACGTTGACGCCGACACCGACACCAAGCATCACCGCTACGCCGACGGAAACACCGACATCGACGAGCACCAACACCCCGACCCAAACACCGCCGCAATCGTCGACACCGACGTTCACGCCGACCCGCACACCGACGTCGACAACAACCCAGACTCCGACACGCACTCCGACACGAACGGTCACGCCGACGATCACGCGGACGCCGACCGCCACGCCATTCGGCGGCGTCCCCTGGCCGACGCTGGCCTTGGGTACAACCTTCACCGGCCTCGGCTCACCGACCTATGTCACATGGGCAGACAACAACGACGGCAACACACGTCTGTTCGTGGTTCTGCAAACCGGCGTCATCCGTCTCATCAAGAACGGCGTGCTGCAGGGCACCTCGGTACTGGATATCGGCAGCGGCGGGGCCAACCGCATTGCGTGCTGCGGCGAGCAAGGCTTGCTGAGCATGGCATTTCCGCCCGGGTACGCGGCCAAGCGCTACTTCTACGTCAACTACACGAATACCAACGGCGATACCGTGATTGCCCGCTATCAACTGGATTCGGTCAGCAACGACATCGCCAACGTCAACAGCGAGCAGATCCTCCTCACCATCGCGCAACCGTTCTCCAACCACAACGGCGGGCAGCTGCAGTTCGGCCCCGACGGCTACCTCTACATCGGCATGGGCGACGGCGGGTCGGGCAACGATCCGCAGAACAATGCGCAGAACAGCACGGCGCTGCTCGGCAAGATGTTGCGCATCGACGTCGAAACGACGGCAACGACGCCAACCCCGACGCCGTACTTGATTCCAGCCTCCAACCCGACGCCGAACGCAACCTTCACGCGAACTCCCGGCTACCGTCGCGAAATCTGGGCACTAGGTGTTCGTAACCCGTGGCGATTCTCGTTCGATCGACTGACCAAGGATCTGTACATCGCCGACGTCGGGCAGGACGCCTGGGAGGAAGTCGACTTCCAACCCGCCGGAGATGCCGGCGGCGAAAACTACGGCTGGCGCCTGTGGGAGGGGAATCACCAAACCACCAACTGCGTCGGCTGCACCTCGACGGGCTTTACCTTCCCGGTCACCGAGTACCAGCACCTCAACGCCAACTGCTCGATCACCGGCGGCTACGTCTATCGCGGCACCGCCTATCCCTGCCTGCACGGTACCTATCTCTACGCCGACTACTGTACCGGCCGTATCTGGGGTCTGCGGCATGCCGGCAGCCTCTGGCAGTCGCAACTTCTACTGTCCCCCGGATTCAACATCACCACCTTCGGCGAAGATGCCGCCGGCAACGTTTACGTCGGCGATGCCAGCAACGGACGCATCCTCCAGCTGCAAGACTCCTGTGTGGCCGCAACACTGACGCCGACGTCGTCACCGACAGCAACGCCGACCCCGACACCAACGGCAACCATGCCGCCTTGAGGAGCAAGACCGTAACACCGCGTGTCAACGCGGTGACAGATCCAACTCGTACAAACGCTGCCCGTGTACGTCGCGGATCAACAATCTCATCCGCCCGTCGGCAGCAATGGTCACCTGGCCGAAGTTGAACCAGGTCAGCGCTTCTTCGAGGTCGGCCGTCGCTGGCACGGCCGTGGGGTGGACGAAGAGGCGCTGCGGACGCAGCGTCGGATCGAGCGTGAGATCCGGGAACACACCGGCATGCAGCGGTCCGGTTGAAACCTCGTACAGCTCGAACGACGGGGCATCGGCGAACGGCGCAAGATGCTGCACCGAAGCGAAGTGGACGTCGGTGGTGATCCACAGCTGATTGCGGACGTCGTGCCGTTGCGTGAAGCGCAGAATGTCGAGCAGTTCGTTCTCGAAACCGGTCGTTCCGTTGCCGTTGGCCCAACCGTCGTGCGCCTCAGCCTTGCCACTCGGAATACTCAGCGGAACGCTGCTGACGACAACCTTCCAGGTTGCCGTCGATTGGCTCAACCCGGCTTTGAGCCATTCACGCTGCTCCGCTCCCAGCATGGTTTTCGCACGCTGCGGGGCGTCGGAAGCGTCGTTCGGATCACGATACGAACGCGTATCGAGGAAGAAGATCTCGAGCTGCTTGCCCCAACGCACGCGACGATACATCACTCCGGCAGCAAGCGGGTTGTAGTCGCGGAAGGCTTGCAGGCCGAACGGCATGAGGTGACGTCCGGCAGCATCCGTATCGCGCAGCGGGCCGAAGTCGTTGCGCACCTCGTGATCGTCCCACACCGCGTACGTCGCCGTCGATCCCAAGAAGTGGCGCAGCCCGTCGTCTTCGCGGTTGTATTTCCAGTAGGCCCAATAGCCGGCGACGTCGCCGGCGGCCGATGCAGGGCCGGGGATTTGGGTGTTGCCGTAGCGCCCGGTAGCGCGGCACGGATCGTCGCCGTAGATCATGTCGCCGAGGGCGACGAAGAACTCGGCGGGTTGGGCGCTGAGCGCCGCGAAGATCGGGTAGCCGAGGTTGCGATCGCGACAGACGTTCTGTCCGCCGACATCACCGCTCCACAAGAAGGTGATCGGTGCGGCCGTGTCCGACGACGGAGCTGTGTGGAAGACCCCGCCGACGGCGCCGCTGAAATCCAGGTCGGGTCGGCAGGAAACGCGGTACTCGTAAGGGGTATCCGGACGCAGACCGTCGATCGCGAGCGTCGCGGTGAAATCGTGATCGGCTGCAACCGGTACGGCCGCGGTCGTGTGCCAATCCGCTTCGCCCGCGGTCCGGTACTGTGCCCGTGCCGCACCGGCACGATCGCATCGACCCCAAAGCAACGCCGTACTCTGTGTCACCTCACCGGCAATCACCCCGTGCGTGACGCTCGAACGGAGCAGCGAGTGCTTCGCCGTCGCACAGGCACACAGCAGGGACATGCCGACGGCGAGGACGGCACGTACGGTTGTCGCTACGATCGTCTTCATGCTCCTTCAACCACCTTCGCTGCCAATTCACATCGCAGTCACCGTAGCGTAACGCCGATCCGATATAGAAGCCTCACGCTAAGGAGCGGTACCGACGGTCCCCCCACACGACCTACGTATCCCCTCCACCCACTCCGAGGGGTTCGCCGCGAGCCCCTCGGGGCGAACCCCTCTCCTCTACTTCGATTCACGACGCATGAAGTTGTCGATGGCAGCACGCATCTCGAGGGATTCGATCGGCTCCTCGCAGGTCGGGATGTTGCGCAAGAATTCGATGTGCTTCGGCGGCAATCGATGCTCGAGCGCGCCTTCGATCAACAAACCCATGTACCGGCTCGTCGGCTTGCTGTCGGGATCGCGACGGTCCGACGACAACGAAAACGCATGCACCGCCTCACCTGCACTGGCCAGCGGCTCGACCGGTACGATGACGCGGTGGTAGTTGTCGATCAGCACTCCCTCGGTGAGCTCGATGTGCGCCAGGTCGTCTTCCGAAACATCGAAGAGCACTCCATACGCAACCGAGCTCGGGTCTTCGATGAGATTGGCGTACGCTCCGGCCACGCCGAGCAGCGACGGCTTGTCCAAGACCAACCGCCAGCCCACGGCGCGCCCCGGGAGCGCACGGCGATACTCGATGCCGCGACGGCCGCGCAAGGTCGCGCTCTGCATGTTCGAACCGTAGGCGAAGTAAAAGGGCATAGGACAGGGGGTTAGGGGGTTAGGGCACCCTTAGCCCCTAACCTCTGTTCACATGTACTCCGGCTGCTTCGCCTGATTGGCGAACAGCTCGTCCTTGCGTGCGATCAGATCCTTCACCATCAACGCGGAATTCGGCTTTTCGATGCGGCTGGCGAAATGCCAGCCTTTGACCAGCGCCACTTGGCCGCCCCAGACGACGAAGCCCTGGCCGTTGATGTCGCCGGCCGCTTCGGTGGCAAGGAACGTTACCAGCTGCGCCGGCCAGGCCGGATGGAACATGTCGAATCCATCGTCCGGCTTGGCGAACATCTGATTGTTGGGCATCGTATCGGTCATGCGCGTGCGCGCACGCGGCGCGATGAAGTTGGAGGTCACGCCGTACTTCCCCATCTCGCGCGCCAGGCTGATGGTCAGCGCTGCGATGGCCGCCTTCGCCATGGCGTAGTTGCTGTTGCCCGCCGTTCCCATCAAGCCAGCTTCGGAAGCGGTATTGATGATGCGGCCGTACACCGCACCGCCGCTCGCTTTGGCCTGCTCGCGCCAGCGCACGCACGCCTGATGCGCCATGGCGAAGTGTCCTTTGCAGTGCACCTTGAGCACGAGATCGAACTCGTCTTCGTTCATGTTGAAGCTCATACGGTCGCGCAACACGCCGGCGTTGTTGACCAGAATGTTTAGAGCCCCATACTGAGCGTACGCCGCATCGACGACACGCTTGGCGCCATCCCAACTTGAGATGTCTTCGTAGCTGGTGCTGGCACGACCGCCCGCTTTGGTGATCTCGGCGACGACTTCCTCGGCCGGCGACTTGTCCTTGCCGTCGCCCGACACCGAGGTGCCGACGTCGTTGACGATGACACACGCGCCTTCGGCCGCGAGTGCCAATGCCTCCTCGCGTCCGAGACCTCGTCCCGCACCGGTGACAACCGCTACCTTTCCATCCAAAAGACCCATGTGATCCTCCTGCGCTGGGCGCTGAACGCACGCCGGCTTGGGCAGCGTCTAGTTGGGGGCAGAGGTTCAGTCAACCGCGTGGCGTGAACGGCTCCGGCCGGCGACGGGCACGGGCTTCGAGACGGCCCCCGAAATAACGCGGCATCCTCAGCCCGAACGGAGCGTGTCATGTCCTCCCAGAAATTTTCCGTTCGCGCTGAGGAGCCGCCGTCTCTCTGGCGGCGTCTCGAAGCGCTGTGTTCGAGAGAATCGACAAACCGCGATCGCTTGACTGCTCGCAACCGATCGGCACACAAGACTGCTGCCGGCCCGATGAATGTCCTCTTCATTACCCTCGATCAATTTCGCGGCGACTGTCTGTCGATCGCCGGGCATCCCGTCGTGCGCACGCCGAACCTCGACGCCCTGGCGCGCCAGGGTGTGCGTTTGAGCCGTCATTACAGTCAGGCAGCACCTTGCTCGCCGGGCCGCGCCTGCCTGTACACCGGCACGTACATGATGACCAACCGCGTCGTCGCCAACGGCACGCCGCTCGACGACCGTTTCGACAACGTCGCACGCGCCGCGCGTCGCGCCGGCTACGACCCGACCCTGATCGGCTACACCGATCAAAGTATCGACCCGCGGCAGACCTGCGGGCCGCGCGACGAACGGCTGTGGACCTATCAAGGCGTCCTCCCGGGCTTCAGCGTCGAGCTCGATCTGCGCGAAGATCAGGGCGCGTGGTGCAGCTGGCTGCGCCAGCTCGGCTACGACGTGCCGGTCGACGGAAACGACGCCGTCGCCGCAGAGTCGTCGCGCCCGGAGCACCACAGCGTCAGCGCTTTTCTCACCGATCGCCTGATCGCCTGGCTCGAACGCCAGGAGAAGCCGTGGTTTGCGCATGCCAGCTACTACCGTCCACACCCGCCGTACGCAGCGGCCGGACGATGGTCGCGGGCTCACGACCCCGACGCCGTGCCGCTGCCCATCGCACCGGCCGACAAACGGCATCCGTTTCTCGAGGCGGCAATGCAACATCCCGACGCTGCGGCGCCCGCCAGCGAGCGCGCCATGCGACGATTGATCGCGCAGTACTTCGGTATGGTGAGCGAGGTCGATGACCAGCTCGGGCGTGTCTGGGAGGCACTGCGCCGTTTGAATCAATGGGACGACACCATGGTCGTCGTCACTGCCGATCACGGCGAGCAGCTCGGCGACCACGGACTCATCCAGAAGCTCGGATTTCTCGAATCGAGCTACCATGTCGTCGGAATCATCCGTGATCCGCGTCACCCCGTGGCGCACGGCCACGTCGTCGACGCCTTTACCGAGAACGTCGACATCCTGCCGACGATCTGTGAAGCCATGGGGGTCGACGTACCGGCACAATGCGACGGCCTGCCGCTGACGCCTTTCCTACGCGGCGAAACACCTCCGTGGTGGCGTGGCGCAGCGCACTGGGAGTTCGACTGGCGCGACCTCTTCATTCCCTACGGGTCATTTCCCTGGCCGTGGGATCGCAGCCTGGAGCAGCATCATCTCAGCGTGTTGCGCAACCACGAAGCAGCGTACGTGCAATTCGGCGACGGCAGCTGGTGCTGCTTCGATCTGGCCGCCGATCCGACATGGCGAACCGAGCACATTGATCCGGCCACCGCTTTGCGTCTCGCCCAGGCCATGCTGGTGTGGCGCTCGTCGCATGCCGATCGCACCTTGACGGGAATGCTGCTCGCCGACGGTGGCATCGGCCGCTGGCCGTCCATGCCGGATGGCTGGCATTCGCAAGGGTGACGATCGCCGACCGACAACCCGGACGATTCATGAGCGATTCCTCTACCTGGCGCGAGTTGGGAAAGACCCTGATCGGCGAACCCGAGCTGACCAGCCTTGATGTTGCAACGCGAGCCGGGATCGAGATTGGCAAGGCACGGCGGCTCTGGCGAGCCCTGGGTTTCCCGCCGGTGCCGGATGAGGAGCGAGCCTTCACGCAGTCGGACGTCGCCGTGCTGCAAGGGATTTGCAGCTTGATCCATCAGCAGAGCATGGAAGAGCAGGTTTTGTTGCAGCTCACGCGGGTCACTGGGCAAGCACTGGCCCGTATCGCCGAAGCACAGGTGGCGTCGGCGGTCGATCGCTTCGCCGGTACCGCAGAGGGGATTGGCCCGGAGCCTGTCGGCAGCGTCACCGACACCCTTGCAGCACTCGCACCGCAGCTCGAACCATTCCACGCATATGTCTGGCGACGCCACCTATTGGCGGCACTGTTGCGCTTTGCAGCCACCACCGGCCAGCAATCTGTCAGCGATCGCACGCTCGTCGTCGGCTTCGCCGACCTCGTCGGGTTTACGGCGATCAGCCAACAGCTCAGCGAGCGCGATCTAGCGGCACTGGTTGATCGTTTCGAAGCACTCGCCTACGAACACATCCCCGAACAGGGCGGCCGCGTGGTGAAGATGATCGGCGACGAGGTAATGTTCAGCATCGCCGGCGCGCAAGTAGGTGCAGACCTGGCCTTGGCGTTGCTCGAAGCATTCAAGCGCGATCCAACCCTACCCGAGGTGCGTGTCGGCCTGGCCATCGGACCGACCCTCTCCTGGGAAGGGGATCTGTTCGGACCGACGGTCAACCTCTCCAGTCGCCTGGTGAATCTGGCGCGACCGGGCACGGTCCTGATCTCCGAAGAGCTTGGACAAGAGATCGAACCGCTCGCCGCCTTTGAGTTGCGTCACCTGCGACCGTTGGCGCTCAAAGGCATCGGGCGCGTACGATCCTGGGTGCTGCGACGAAAACCGACGGCCGACGTTCAGCAGTCGACGTCGACGAGATCGAGGCGCAAGCGCTCGGAACGAGCATAACTGCAATCGCAGAAACGCAAGCAAGGCAGCTGCTTCGACTTTGTTTATTGAGTCGACGCGCTTGGGTCGCCAGTTGCTTACAAAGGAGCTCAGGACGTCGGAGGCAGAATGAATCGCTTCAATCCGTTTAATCTTGCGCAGGTGCCGAAATCACTCTCCGAGGTTACGACCAAGGGGCACGAGGCCCGTGCGCGCAGCCTTGGTGTCGACCCGGCGGGCGTCGAGGCGATTT
>JACQEN010000159.1 GCA_016200585.1 Deltaproteobacteria bacterium | reverse complement strand
CCTCACGGACACGATCGACGATGACACCGAGATCGATGCCGCTGCACGACAACACCAGTACCGGATCGCCGGCAGCGACGTACGGCCGCGTCGGAAGATCGAGCAGTGTGTCGAGGCGGAGCAAGGCGAGCACCTCGCCGCGCAAATTGAGCACGCCAACCAGCCCTTCCGGGGCTTGCGGGACGGTTGTCAGCGACTCGCCGATCAACACCTCGCGCGCCGCCCCAACGCCGACGGCGTACAATTGCCCGCTGCGCGCGAAGACACAGTGCTCCTGCCCCAGTTGTGCCATGCGTGCATGGAGCTGGTCGCCGACGTCGAAGATCGGTGCAAGAACGGATTCTCGAGGCTCCATCACGCGTATTTCTTCACCAGCGACAACAAGTCGGTCGGACTGAACGGCTTGGTCAGGTAATCCGAGGCACCCTGTTTCTGTCCCCAGAATCGGTCGCTATCGCCTTTCTTGGAGCTGACGATCACTACCGGGATGTCCTTGGTGTGGTCGTCGCGCTTGAGCTGACGGCAGGTGGCGAAACCGTCTTGCCCCGGCATGACGATATCCAGCAGAATCAAGTCCGGGTGCTCCGTACGTGCCCGCTCCATGGCCTCCAAACCGTTACTGGCACGGATGCACTCGTAGCCAGCCGGCCGTAGGGCATCGGCCATCAGCTGCACGTCGCTGCGGATGTCATCGACGATCAAGACCTTGGGCATGTCGACTCTCCCCGGTGAAGGAACCGCTCCATTCACTGGGCGGCCTGCATCACGTACCCCTCGACTGCAGATGGCGTGAGGGGATCGGACGAGTGTGCGGATTCGGTGTTGAAGGTCGCGTCGATTTGGAAAATCGAATCGACGAGCTTGCCGACTCCGCGTTCGCGCAGCGCCAATTCTCGCGCCACGGCCTCGGTAAGAATCGGCGGCGGCAAGCGATCGGCGACGGTCACGCCGATCACATTGATCTCACGCGCTTCCGGTAGGCGTTGCAGGTTGTGCAGCTGGTCCCACAACGGACCGCGCCAAGCGACCTCGGCGATGATGTCGGTTGGTCCGAACAGCCGCATCATGATCGGCAGCTGTCGAAAGCCCTCGGCGATGGTGAACACCTGCCAATCGGGGTGAGCCGCGAGCATCGCTTCGACCTGCCGATGCACCGGGCTGTCCTTATGGCAGGCCACTAGGATCCGTCGTCGACTCGGCGGCGCTTCGTTGGCAACGGCGCCGGCGCGAACAGCGCGGAACAGCAAGCGACAGGAACGCCGGAAGATTTCCAGCAGCGACTCGTCGAGCGATCGCACCGACCCATCGCCGTACATCGAGTAGCGTGCTCCGGAATGCGCATGCCGCAAGCCCTCGGCGAGCTCATGCGTCATCGAATCGAGGAGATCGGTATACGACTTTGCTTGGTCGGCGGCGGCGCCGAGCGGCGTATCGACCTCTTCGACGTAGACACCCTCGATGCCCGAACGCAGCGTCTCGAACATAACCTCCAGGGCCTCGCGGCGTGCCTGGAGGCCGAGCCCGCTTGGGACGGCTGTGGTTTCGACGCCCTCTTCGAGATCGCCTTCGTCCGTTTCCTCACGAGCGTGCCCGTTCGTCGGTGCGACGGCCGTGTCTGCGGCTGCCGTCTGCAGGATCGGCGACGGCGTTGCTTCGGAATGCGCAGAGGTTGCTCCGGCCGGCGCCGCGACGGCAGTCTCCGCCGTCGCGGTTGGCGCCGGTGCGATGTCGACCTGCGTGGCGTCGGGGGGGGGTATCTGCGGTGACGCGGCGGCGGAGACAAAGGGCGCCGCGTGTTCTGGTTGCGCAAAGCTCGAGAACGTCGGCGCTGGCATCGACGCCGGAGGCGGGGCATCGGTGCTCGGTGCGGCCGCCATCCCTTCGACCTCGTGCACTGGTACGGTTGATTTGATCAATTCTCCCGCGGCCGCCTTGGCCAGCACCTCGCCGACGATGCTGGTGACGACCTGCGGTTTGAAGGGCTTGGCGATATAGCTGACGACGTTGCGCGCGTCGCGGTACGCCTGGCGAATCTCTGCACCCTTGGCAGATACGAGGATGACCGGAATGTTGGCGGTCTCCGCGTCCAGAGCGAGTTGTTGGCAGACCTCGCTACCGCGCATGTCCGGGAGGATGAAGTCGAGCAGGATCAGCGCCGGCTTGAACGACTTCGCCTTGGCCAGCGCGTCGTTGCCGTCGACCGCCAGCTCCAGGTCGTAGCCCGCCGGCTTGAGGACGATTTCCAGAGCTTTGCGAATGGTCAGACTGTCGTCGACGCCAAGAATTCGAGGCCTTCCGTCCATGTACGATTCTCCTTCAGCCCGGTTGCTATGTACGTCTGCTCTCAGCGCAGATGCTTACCGCGTCGCTCTTCAGCCAGCTGCTCGATGGCCTCAACCAAAACCCACAAGGTCGCGTCGTCGATGCGCTGCGGCCGGACGGGTGCATCGGTTGCCGCAAATCGGTAGGTACCCTCGCGATTGGCGAGGACCTCTTTCAGCGCGCCCCTGCCCCACTCGCCACGCGTGCAAGCATCGGCAATGCGCCCACAATCGAAGAAAAGGGTGGCGTCAGCGTTGGGCAGCTCGAAACGCAGCTCACCCGTATGCTGCGCAGAGGCCAACGCGGCGAGGTCGCGCAGCAGAGTATCACTGGCAAGGTTGCCGCTGAGTGAGCCGTTGATCGTCGGCTGGTTTTCCATCGCCTTGACGACCGTACGCACCGCCGCGGCGGTTCTTGGAAGGCCGTTGCGCCGCGATAGGCGTCCGTAGATCTTCAATCCACTGAGCGTCGGTGAACGGCGCAACTCGCCGGCTATGGCGTTCAGCTTTTCCTGCCGGTCGCGGAATGCCAGGGCCTCGTTGAGGAGCGGATCGAGGACGTCGCGCAAGGCGTTGGACGGTATGCGGCTTGGTTCGAGCAAGACATGCAGATGCCCGTCGAGCTCGATCAGATGACCGACCGGGAAGCCGCCGTCGCGCAGAAGAGCCGCCGGTACCGGTACCTTTTGGCTCAAATCCAAATCGCGGACGCCGGTGCAGGCGTCGACTTCCAGAGCCAGAAGCGCCGAACCCGCCCGCACGACGGCAAAGGCGGCACGGTCGGTCGTACCGAGGAGCGTGTCGAGCCCGAAGGCCTCGCGCAGATCCAATACCCACGCCGGTTGACCGCGATGGATCAGGAAACGGCGATACTGACCTCCGGCAGCTTTCAGGCTGTGCAGAGGAGTGTCGCTGCGCTGATAAACCGCCTCCACCCAATCGAGGTGAATGCAGAAGTTTCCGTCATCTACATTGAAAATCAAGACACGAGCGATGTTGCTATCGTCACGAAGTCGAGAGTTGAGCATGCGGGCGCCTCCCCAGACGGGTATGGCCAGCAGAAGATGTGCCAGTTGCTTGAGCGGTTGGGGCCGCCCCTCACCAGGGCTCCCGACGGCCGCCCGGTGCTACTCAGTTGGCGCAGCGTTCAACATGCGTCACGGCAATTGCCGGCGAACGAAATTGTGCAGGATTCTGACCCGCTTCTCGGCCAGGCCGGGTCTACGATAGCAGGCGCAGGCCCAACAGGCGCTCGATCATCCAAACCAAGGCCACCGCTGCAATCAGCGATGATCCGACCTGCATGGTGAGGCGCTGGTAAAACCATGACCCGCGCGCCGTGTACGCCACAGGCAAAAAGACGCTAACGATGGCCAGTTGGCCGGTTTCGACGCCGGCATTGAAGCCGATCAGTGCGAGCAGCAGTTGACCGCGGACCAGTCCTGGGTCGGCAAGAACGCTAGCGAAGCCCAGGCCGTGCAACAGCCCGAATCCAAAGCCTACGACCCAACGCGCTTCGCCGAAGACCGCAAAGCTGTTGTTGAGTGCGGCGACGACGACCGAAGCGGCAATCGCCGACTCGACCAGGCGCGACGACAGATGGACGGTGCCGAAGGCCGCCAGACTCAAGGTGATGGAATGGGCAACCGTGAAGGCGCTAACGACTTTCACCGTTTCTTTGAAGGCCGGTGCGAAGCCGTCGACGCTGCGCCAACGTCCGGCGTCGCGTCGCAGTACTGCCGGCATCAACAAGCTGAGGAGGAAGAGGATGTGATCGAATCCGGTCCAGATGTGCCACACGCCCTCACGCCAGAAATCGTCCAACGATTGCCATACTGCGGAAGCCCCTACGTCGATCGCGGCGTTGGCGTGATCGGGACTGAACAGAATGGTGCGCGTCGCGTCGCTGGTTGTCACGTTGGTGATGCCACGGTGCTGTGCATCGAGATCGAACAGCAGGCTGTAGTGCAGGTCCACTTGGCGGATCTGTGCCGGACAGTCGATATGGAAGCGCAGGACGACATAAGCACCGTCGCTGTGGGAGTCGATCAGTTGATCGATCGGACGGTTGGTGCACGACGCGCCGTCGGCCTTGGCTTCGAGGTGTGAGAGTGCATACGAGGCGATCGCGGCCTGCCGCAAGCGAACTTCACCCCAGGTGATCGCGCCATCGTTGTTGGCGTCCAGGCCCACGGCAAAATCGATGTCGCGCAGCGCGACGTCCCATTGCCCGTCAATGCGCGCACCGTGAACCTGCAGCATCAGGTAACTATCGCTTGGCTTGTGCGCCCAAGCCGTCGCCGCCCACATGCTTGCCGCCACGATGAAGCATAGGGCTTTCATCGCTTGGCGCCCCCCGTCAGTCGATTTTCGAGGTGCGCCAGCTGGACGTCTTCGAGGCGGGTTTGGTGCAAGAACTGCAACACCGGTCGGGCGGACTCCGGGTCGCCGGCGGCTAAAGCGCTTTCCAGCAGAATACGCGCGTCCGACGGTTCGTGTTGTACCTGCCAATTTTCCCGCGCCAATCTCAAAGCCGAATTGGCATCCTTCAACAGATGCAAGGTGAAGCGCGCCTCCTCCCGCCGGTGCACGGCTTCGCCGCGCAGACGGCTGGCCATGAAGCGGGCTTGCAAGGCCTCCACATGCGCGCTGAGCGCGGCTGTCCCGGCCGCTTGCTCGGCGAGCGCCAGTCGCAGCAACAACGCATCGGAGCGTGTGGAGCGGGCCAGCAAGTCGACTACTTCCTCGGGGCGGCCGGTATCGAGCAGAAAATCGGCATAGGCGCCGAGCAAGTAATCGTCGCGCAGCCCGAGGGCGAGAGCTTGCCGAAAGTCGGACTCGGCTGCAGCCGCATCACCGCGCCGTACCGCAATTTCACCGAGAACCGTCAGTGCCCACAGACGAGCACTCTTGTCGCCCAGCGGCGCGCGGGCCAGGGCTCCGCGCAGCGTCTGTTCACTCTCTTGTGCCTCGCCGGTCAGGCTGCCGACACCCGTCAGGCAGGTGGCGGCGATCAACGGGGTCGCCAGTTGCAGGACCTGGCTGCAATCTTCCCTGGCGCCTTCGTAGTTGCCGCGGACTTGTTGAATCAGCGCACGCGTCAGATAGGCCTGGGCGTTGGTGGGGTCGACTTGCAGGAGCGCCGAGAGATCGGCGAGTGCCGATTCGAAGTCGTGATTGTGCTGCCGGATGGTTGCACGCAGCAACAGCACCGGGACCGGTGCGGCAGCTTGGGCCCACCACGGTTCGAGCGCAGCCTGCGCATAACCATAGAAGCGCGGATCGGACTGCCGTCGCCCTTGTTCGATGTACTTCCAGGCGGCCTTGCTTGCCAGGGCCAGGTTGTCGGGGCGGCGCGACAATTCCTGGCGCATCTCCTGCAGATCACGCAGCTCAGGATCGAGCGGCGAAACGGGGAGACGCTCGAGGATTTGACTGTCGTCGGTCGGAATGAAGGG
>JACQEN010000156.1:23608-38885 GCA_016200585.1 Deltaproteobacteria bacterium | reverse complement strand
GTTAGCCTTGATCTGACGGTGTGCCGTGCAAAGACGGCGATTTCCAGTGGGTGAGAGTCCCACCCGGCAAAGGGTCGCTCCAGCCGGAAACAGTCGGGGCGGTGAGAGGAGGTAACGAATCGCGCTGAGGCACTCCGATGATTGCGCGTGGTGACGCACCGTGCGGCCTACCCAAGATGATCGTCATGGACAATGGGCCGGAGTTTGCCGGCAAAGCGCTGGATGCGTGGGCCTACCGAAATGGGGTCAAGCTGCATTTCATCCGGCCTGGCAAGCCGGTCGAGAACGCCTACGTGGAAAGTTTCAACGGGAAGTTTCGCGACGAGTGCTTGAACGAGCACTGGTTCACGAGCTTGGCGCACGCGCGAGATGTGATCGAGGCATGGAGGCAGGACTACAACGAGGTCCGGCCGCACAGCTCGCTGGGGAACGCGACCCCGGTGGAGTTCGCGCGGCGCGCGCAGGCGGAGCTTCGGTCGCCTACGGCTCCCTTCGCTCCGCCTAAAGGACAGGATATAGAGGTCGGACTCTCACAATGAGTGGACCGGTGACGGGGGGCAGGTCACGCGAACCTTAGTGGATGCGACAGGTGTGATTACAAAGAGAAGAAAGCGAGCCGCCTTGCGGCTCAACCTCCTCACGACTACGACCACGATCAGTTGAATTCGCGGCCAGGCTGGAACAGCGCAGGGTGTGGAGGCCGGGGACTCGGGGAGCACGGGCGCCGGCCCACCGGGAAGCGGCACATCGCCGCGCCCGCCGCCCCGCCGGCGTATACGCGACCGCGGCACTACGCCTGGGCCGATCTGCTGCAGAGGACCTTTTCGATCGACATTCTCGAGTGTCCCGAGTGTGGCGGCAGGCTGCGCTTCCTGGCCACAATCGAGACTCGCGCCATCGTCGAGAAGATCCTGCGGCACCTGAGCCTGCCGGTCGAGGCTCCCCAACCGGCACCTGCACGGGTCGCAGGATGGCTTCCGGGCGTCGACGCAACTGAGGACTGGATCACCGAATAACTGGTAGGGCAGAGGTGCGCCCGGAGCAGTCGCAAGGATGCCAAACGAACCGTGCGAGCGCACGTTCCGTGCTGAATCTCGCGCGGGCAGATCGCCTCAGCGCTCGTTGACAGGCAGTTTGTCCACCCCGTATATGGGCACCCAAGGAGATTTCAGAACGTCCGATACCTGCACGGTATGCCGTCATCCGCCAATAGGCCGTTTGTCCGGGCTATCCTCAAACGAGTCCATCGATGGCCATCCCCTGCACGGCCCGCGGTTCTCACTGTTGCCTGGATTGCACACGGTTTCATTCCTGTTTTCGGAAACCAACGTTGCCGTCGAGACAAGGGCCCTGGCGCCGTGTTTTGTGAGTTTTGTGGCGAAAGCCGGTCACCGGTATCACGTTGATGGCGAGCGCTGGCCGTTCGGGGCGTGGCGCGGCTGGGTGCAGGATCGTGACAGCAGTGAGTTGTTTGACGGCACTTTCTCCGCCCCGGACAAGTGGAGTGACAATCCACCCAACGTCGAGAACGTCCTCGACTGCGTGGTCGATTGCGATCGTCAGTACCGGCGCCAGCTCATGGATGCGGCCCACCAGCCGGAGCGCGGGACGGCGGCGATGCAGTCGAGTGCGAGCTACGAGAGTTGCCTCAACGGATGCGAACGGTAACACGAGGATGAAATCGGGTACTTGGACAATGTTTGCTCCGTGCTATTCGTCGCGCCGTGGTGGTTGTTCTTTCCAGCGATGAGGTACGGTTCGGGTCTTTCCGTCTTGACCCGCGCAAACGCCTGTTGATCGGCGAAGAGTCGACCGTCGCTTTGCGGCCGAAGACGCTGGAAGTGCTTCTCCTGTTGCTGAGCCGTGCCGGCCAGGTGGTGTCGAAACAGGAAATCCTGGCGACCGTTTGGGCAGATACCACGGTCAGTGAATACGTCCTGACGACCTGTATCAGCGAGCTGCGGACCGCGCTGGGTGAGGATCGGAAACAGCCGCGTTATCTCAAGACCTTGCACCGTGGCGGATACCAGTTCATCGCCGCCGTGGAGAGCACCACCCAGACGATTTCCGGCGCTGACAGGCCCACGAGCGCATCGACCCCGGTGGTCGGGCGCGAGAACGAGTTGCAGCAACTCGACGGGGCGCGGCGGCGCGCCCTCAGCGGACAGCGCCAGATCGTGTTCATTACCGGCGAGATGGGGATCGGCAAGACGACGCTTGCCGACGAGTTCCTGCGCTCGAGCGTCCGTGGCATGGGTCCGCCCGACGACGCGGCAACTGGTCAACGAACCGCCGACCTCGTCGCCCGCGGGCAGTGTGTCGAGCAGTTCGGCGCCGGCGAGCCGTACATGCCGATGCTCGAAGCCATCGGCCGTCTGGGACGCGAGCTCGAGGCGCCTTTCGTCGTCGATGTCCTGCGCCGTCATGCCCCTGCGTGGCTGATCCAGATCCCCGGCCTGCTTCCCCCGGAGCAACGCGCCGAGCTGCGCCGAGAGTTGCCGGCGGAGACACAGGAACACATGCTACGCCTGATTGCTGCTGCCATCGAAGCGCTGAGCGAGCAACGCTTGCTGATCCTGCTGCTCGAAGATCTTCACTTCAGCGATCATGCCACCCTCGAGCTGGTGTCGGCGCTGGCGCTGCGGCGCGGACCGGCACGGCTGTTGATCATCGGTACGTTCCGTAGCGCTGAAAACTGCATCGCCACGTCCACCTTTCAAAGCCTCAAACAACAACTGATGTTGCACCGCCAATGCGAGGAGATCGTCCTGGAACCGCTGAGCCGTGCCGCGGTCGATGCCTATCTGAGCAAGCGTTTCGCCGGCCTGGCATTGCCGTCCGGCCTCGCTGCCACGCTTCATAGCCGCACCGAAGGCAACCCTTTGTTCGTTGCCCGCCTGGTGGATCAGTTGCTCGAGGATGGCATGCTGGAGGTCGATCCGCAGGCGGGCAAGCTGCAACTGGCCGCGGCGGATATCGCTCGCCACGTGCCACGCGATCTGCGAGCCCTGATCGAGCAGCGCACCGACTCCCTGGCCGCCGTCGAGCGTGAGGTGTTGGAGACGGCGAGTGTTGCCGGAATGCAGTTCTGGTCGTCGACCCTGGCTGCAGCAATCGGTAGCGGACGTGAGGAAGTCGAACGGCTGTGCTCGCAACTGAGCCGGCGCCACGGATTCCTTGTAGCGGGCGAGAACACCGATGCCTCGCTCCCCGATCTTGGTGCGCGTTACGTATTCAACCACGCCTTCTACCAGCAGGTGCTTTACGAACGCATGGAGGTGACACGACGGCAGCGCCTGCACCGCGAAATCGGTAGCGCCCTGCGCCAGTCCTGGGGGGGCCGGGCGACAGAGATTGCCGGCGAGCTGGCCTTCCACTTCGAGCGCGGCGGCGACATCGCCAATGCGATCGATTTCTACGACAAGGCCGCTGTCGCCGCGGCGGGACACGCCGCGAATCGCGAGGCGGTTGGCTATCTCGATCGTGGCCTGGCGTTACTCGACGGTATGGAGGACAGTCCGACGCGACGCTCGCGCCAGCTGGATCTCCTGACCACGCGCGGACCCGCAGCGCTTGCCGCTTTCGGGTATGCGGCCGTCGAGGTTCTCGATACCTACCAGCGCGCACTCGCCCTGGCTCGGCAGCACGACGACCCGGTGCGCCAGGTGAGTAGCTTGCTGGCGCTCGCCATCTGGCATCAGACGCGCGCCAACCTGGCGATCGGAGAACAATTCGCTCTCGAGCTGATCGACGTTGCCGAACGCATCCAGCTACCGCCACCGTTCATCGCCCAGTTGCGCAATCCCCTCAGCCAGATCCGTTTGTATCAAGGAGCCGTCGAGGAAGCGTTGAGCATGGCCGACGCGGCTGTTGCCGCGATTGAAATCCTCCCCATACCGACGATTCCGCTCGATAGCCGGCCGGCTCTATGGGCGGAGCCACGCGTGCTGCTGCATTGCCAGCGCGCCGCCGCTTCCTTCGCTCTTGGGCGGATCACCCAAGCCGCCAAGGCGATCGAGCTTGCTCTCGCTGTGGCGCATGAGCTGCAGCACCCGTTCAGCCTCGCCTACGCTTTGTGTTGGGCCGCTCTTTACGAGGACACCATGGGCAGAGCCGAGCCGACAATCCATCTGGCCCGGCAAGCCATCGACATCGCGCAGACGTACGACTTTCCGTTCTGGGAGGGCATCGGGAAGATCTTCTGCGGCCACGCCATTGCATGGAGCGACCCGCAGCGTGGGCGCGCCATGCTGCACGAGGGCATCGAGCTTTGGCGTGGCACCGGTGCCCGACTCGCAAACACGGAGCACCTGAACCTGGCTGCCGATGCGAGTTTGTCCGCCAACGACGTCGGCGCCGCCCGCAGCGCTCTCGACGAAGCTCACACCCACGCCCTGCAAACCGGTGAGGTGGTGTTCCTGCCGGAGACCATTCGTTTGCAGGCCGAGTGCCGGCGACGCGCCGGTGCGGCCATCGACGAAGTCGAGGCGACGCTTCGGCAGGCGATCGCCGTCTCCCGCCAACACGGGACCAAACTGTGGGAACTGCATTCTACCCTGGCGCTGCATCGGCTGCTCAACACGGCTGGCTCGCGTGCCGAGCTGACGGCAATCTGCAGCGCCTTCGACAACGAACCGGATGCACGCGAGGTAGCAGAAGCTCGCGCACTGCTGGCCGAGCAATCGCAACCGCATGCCTCACCATCAGCGCCACGAGTCGGCAGGGTGCCCCGCGCGGTGCAGTGCGACGCTGCCGACCACGGCAAGAATCGCGACGATCGCCAGTAAGCCGAATGGCTGCATCACGGGAACCGGTGCACCGCATGGAACCACCGCGGCGCAGTCGGGATCGGCGCAGTCGACGAGGCCGTCCTGGTCGTTGTCGACGCCATCATGACAGAATTGGCTGCCGCCCGAGTTCTCCCGCAGCGCCGGGGCTGCAAACGTAAAGGTGCTGGTGCTTGCGAAAGTGTCGGTGTTCGACTGAATGGATGCCGATGCGCTGACCGATGCGGCGAGAACCGTGATCGAGATACTGCCGCCGCCNCGCCGCCGAGGTCGACGCGAGCCGATATGCAGGGGTCGGGAATGGCGCTGGGCGCGCCGGTGCAATTCGGCACCGGCACGCCGTTGCGCAGAACCATCAATGTAGCGGCGGTCGTGCCCGGCGGCAGAATCGATGCGTCGAGCAGGAACGTCAAGACGAGTGGATTCGGTACCGATGCCGCCGGCGCGCTGACGATGATGGCGACGTGTGTCGATTGGAAGCCGAAGTCGTTACCGCCGGTATCTCCGGTCTCGGTGATTGAGATACTTCCGGCGCTCGGTGAGCTCACGGTCGTACCCACAGGGTCACTCGACGACGTCGTCGTGCTGGGCGGCAAGGTGCTTGCGGTGCCGCCGGACGGTACCAGGGTGGAGACGACGGTCTCCGTGCGGCAGAAGGCATCGCAGCCGTCGCCGTTGACGTTGTTGCCGTCGTCACATTGTTCGCAGGCGGAGTTGCGAATGCCGTCGCCGCAGACGCCGCCGGCTTCCGTCTGGCACTGCGCCGAGCAGCCGTCACACGACGTGTTGTTGCCGTCGTCACATTGCTCGCCGCCTTCGACGACATGATTGCCGCAATTCGGCATGGCCGTCGGAGTGGCAGTCGGTGTCGAGGTGCGGGTGGCGGTGATCGGCGGTGTCGCCGTTCTCGTCGCGGTGGAGGTGGCTGGCGCGGTGAAGCTGGGTGTGCTCGACGGGGTACGCGTCGTGGTCGCGGTCGGCGGCGCGCTTGGCGTGGTCGAAGGCGTAAACGCCAGCGTCTGAGTGGGCGTGGCCGTCGGAGTTATCGTTGGTGTGGAGGTGGCCGGCGGCGTGAAGGTCGACGTGCTCGAAGCGGTCGGCGGGGGCGTCGCGGTTGCGGCTGAGGTCGACGTCGCGGTCGGCGGCGCGCTGGTCGGGGTCGTGGTTGGCGAGGGCGCCGGCGCCCCAGCTTCGTACGCCCCGGCATCGCAGTGCGTACCGCGGGGGCGCGCGTAGCCACGTTGGTCGAGGTTGCTCACCGGCGCGGCGGTGCAGATCGCGTCATCGCCTGCATCGATCGCCGCGCTGCCCGTGACCAGCGCCAGCGTCTGCGTAGGGCCGCCGTTGGTGGCGAGGGCTGCCGCGACGCCGATCTCCGTATTTGTTTTGACCGTTGCGCTGCCGCACGAGCCGTCGTCGGCGAGGTTGTCGGCGGGGGCGGAGAGGTTGCCGCCTGCCAGGTTGTAACATTCCGCGCCCGAGGCGCTGTTGGCGAAGATGTTGTTTCGCAGCGTCGTGTTCCATGCAATGTAAAGGGAGGCGCCGCGTCCGCTGCCGTTGTCGCTGTTGCCCGAGAACGTGCTGTTGAGCACCGTCAACGAACTGCCCGTGTAGATCGCGCCGCCCCCCCGGTCGGCGCCGCCGCCGACATTGGCGACGAAGGTGCTGTTGGCGACGTTCAGGGTGCCGGCGTTGATGATGGCGCCGCCCCAGGTGGCGGAGTTACCCGAGAAGGTGCTGCCGGTGACGTCCCCCGTGCCGCCGAACGTGGTGATGGCGCCGCCGATGTCGGCCTGGTTCGCGGCGAAGGTGCTGTCGACGACCGTCAGCGAGTTTGAGCTGAACACGGCGCCGCCGCTGCCCCCGAAGCTCATGTTGCCCGTGAAGAAACACCTGGTGATCGTCACCGTGCCGGTGCTGTAAATGGCCCCTCCGGCGTTGTCGGCGCGGTTTCCCGAGAAGGTGCTGTCGATGACGTCCAGGGTGCCCGAGTTGTACACGGCCGCCCCGCGGTTGAGGTTGATGAAGCCGTTGGCGACGGTGAGCTGCTTGACCCTAAGGGTCTTGCCTGCGTTGACGACCAGGATCTGGACGACGTGGTTGCCGTCGATCGTCACGCTCTGGCCGCTACCGTCGAGCGTCAGCGCGTCGTTGATAGCGGGCAGTCCGGAGCCGAGAGTGATGGTTCCGCTGACGGTGAACGTGATGGTGTTCGCTCCGGCCAGCGCGTTGGCGGCGTTGATGGCTTCGCGCAGGGAGCAGCCCTGATTGCCGCTTCCCTGGCCCGGCAGGTCGCATCTGCCGTCATTCGAGTCCGCGGTCGTGTTGACGACGAAGTCAGGACCGGTCTGCGAAGGAAGCGGCGTGCTCGTCGGCGTGGGGGTTACGGTGGGTGGCGGCGGGAGATTGGTCCCCACGATGGTGGTGAAGCCGCCTACCGCCAGGCACTGCTGGCTCGAAGGAGCACAGCTCAATCCGGAGAGGACGTTCGCCGAGGGGTTCGCGTCGCTGCTCCAGACCGAGCCGTCGTAGGAAATGGTCACGCCGCCGTCGCCGACGGCCTTGCATCGCGTCGTCGACGAACAGCTCACGCTGTTGAGAGTCGCCGTCGTCGGGCTGGTGTCGAAATTCCAGGCCGTGCCATTCCACGTCCGAATCAGGCCCCCAACGCCCACGGCCTTGCACGCCGTGGTCGAGGGACAGCTCACACTGAGGTGTGTTTGCGTGAGACCGACTGCGTCAACGCTCCAGTCCGAGCCGCTCCATGTGAAGAGGATACCGTTGAGGCCTGTCGCCTTGCACAGCGTGGTCGAAGGGCAGCTCACGCCGAAGAGGGGAACGGTCCGGTCCGCGGCAATCACGCTGCCGGCGTACGAGTCCTCGCTCCAACCCGTACCGTTCCACGAGAGAAGCTTGCCGCCGTCACCAACCGCCTTGCACAGCGTGGTCGAGGAACAGGCGACGCTGTTGACGTTGGTGGCAATGCCGCTCGTTTCGGCGCTCCAGCTCGTGCCGTTCCACGAGACGATTGCGCCGTTGAAACCCACAGCCTTGCAAAGCGTCGTCGACGGACAATCAACGCCGAGCAGGAAGGGGGAACCGGGAGCGGTCTCGACGATCCAATTGGAGCCGTTCCACGAGAGGATCACGCCGGAACTGGCGACCGCCTTGCACAGCGCGGCGGAAGGACAAGCGATCGCGTTGATCCCGAGTGTCAAGAGGCCGATTCTGGTCGGAGCATCGCTGCTCCAGCTCGTGCCGTTCCACGACGCAATCCGGCCCAGCCCACCCACCGTCTTGCATACCGATCCTGAAGGGCAGCTGGTCCCGTAGAGGGGGTTGCCGGCACCGAACGAATCGTTGCTCCAGCTCGTACCATTCCATGAGGCGGGTACACCGCCGTCGTTCACTGCCTTGCACTGCGAGCTCGAGGAGCAACTTACGGCGCGGAGCGTGTTGCCGGTCGAAGAGGTGTCGGCCGTCCAATTCGAGCCATCCCACGCGACGATTGCGCCGAACAGTCCCACTGCCTTGCACGCCGAGGTCGACGGGCAGCTCACGCCGTAGAGCTGGTTTGTGTTTGCCGGGACCGTATCGGCGCTCCAGCTCATGCCGTCCCACGAGAGAACGAACCCGCCATTGGTCAAGATGGTGTGACCCACCGCTTTACAGAGCGTGTCCGACGCGCACGAAACGCCTTTGAGGCTTTCGGTCGTGCCGCTGGTGTTGGCGTTCCAGGTTGTACCGTTCCAGCCTAAGATGGTGCCGGAATCGCCGACTGCCTTGCACTGTGTGCCCGAGGAGCAACTCACGCCTTGCAGCGCGTTCGTAGTCGCACTGGTGTCCGCGGTCCAGTTCGTGCCGTCCCAGGAGAGAATCGTGCCGCCACCCCCAACCGCCTTGCACAGGGAGGTCGAGGGACAGGAGACGCCGAGCAGGCTCTGTTTCGTCGGACTGACCTCGATGCTCCAGCTCGAGCCGTTCCACGACAGGATCGTGCCGCCATCGCCCACCGCCTTGCACAGCGTCGCCGACGGACAACTGACGCTACGGAGGGTATTTCCTTGCGGCAGGGGATTCTGCCAGTCCCAGACATCCGCGGAGGCACGGGCGTCAGCAGCCGTCAGCGCAGCACCCAGAAAACCGAACAGCGCAAAAACCCAAAGGGCCTTTCGATGGCCCACGAACAACCTGACCGCGCGGCACTGAATCATCGGGGTCCTCCTGACACTCGACGGCTGTGTAGTTCAGGAGGATCCCGCGAGTCCTTTAAGAGTTCTTCAAGATTCCTTCAGGTTGTGTCCGAACCTTGCGGTGCCGGATGGGGTCGGCGTTGGGCTGCACGTGTCCACGGCCCTCGTCGCTGGCGGGGAGCCGGGAGAAGTACCGGCCCCCTCCCTTTCAGGCAATGTGGAAACGGAGCACGGCTGAAATGCTGGGCACTGGCAGACGAAAGAGCAAGCAACGGGGAATCCAAACCTCAGCCTAAGCCACCGGTGTGACCACAAAGAGAAGAAAACGAGCCGCCTTGCGGCTCAACCTCCTCACGACGACGACCACGATCAGTTGAATTCACCGCTCCACAGGGCCTCGAGGAACTCCCGCCACGGGAGGATCGTCACGCGGCCGACCGTGCGCCGGTGGCCCTCGAGGCTGACGCACACGAGTGAGCGCACCGTAGCTTCCTCGCCGAGCGCCAGCAGCGATTTCAAATCCTGCGCCGCGATGTTCGCCTTGGCTTTGGCTTCGATCGCCGTGTGGTCGCCGAGCACGAAATCGACCTCGAACCCGGACGTCGAACGCCAGTAACTCAGCGGGTCGCCGCCTCGGTAATCATGGTAGCTGAGCAGCTCATGCATCAGCACGGTCTCGAAGGCCTCGCCGAATTCAGGCGTGCCGGGCCGGAGCTCCCGTCCCTGCAGCGCGGCGACCACTCCGACATCGAAGAAATAGTACTTGGAAGAGCTCAGCGGCTTACGCTTCTTCGACTTTCGCCACGCCGGCAGCTCGTGTAGCACCAGGGTATCTTTCAAGATCTCGAAGTACTCGTACACGGTGGTGCGCGCCACCTGCGCGTCGTTGGCGACGTTCGTGAAGTTGACGATGGTGCCGTTGCACAACGCCGCGACTTTGAGAAAGCGGCTGAACGCCGGAACGTTCCTCGTCACGCCTTGCGCGACGATCTCCTGCTGCAGGTACGACCCGGCATAGGCTTCGAGGTCTGCGCGCGGATCGTCCGAGAAGTAGATGGATGGCAGAGCCCGCGCTGGACAGCGCGTGCGAGATCGAAGTGCTTGCCGAGCTCGTGTGACGTGAGCGGATGAAGGTGCTTCGTGCGTGCGCGGCCACCGAGCAGGTTCACCCCGCCGGCGCGCAGCTTGCGAGCGCTGGAACCCGTGAGCAGAAAGCGCACATGGCGCGCCTCGATCAGTCGGTGCACCTCATTGAGCAGATGGGGCAAGCGTTGGATTTCATCGATGACCACGATGCGCGCGCGCCCCCCCAGTTCTTGTTCGATGCGTTCCGGGTGCCGGCTGAGCGTCAGGTAGACGGCGTTATCGAGGAGATCGTACACGCGCGCCTCTTTCAGGGTGTGGCGGATGAGTGAGGTCTTGCCTGTCTGGCGTGGGCCGAGAAGGAAATGCGACTTGTGCTTGAGCAGCGTGGACAGGTCCAGCAGACGTTCCACGAAAAGCGGAACTTGTGTCGAGTCCATCGTCAAATGCGATGACAAATGACGACACAATTGTCAATCGTCGTTGGCCAAGCCGGGCGGTTCTTAGTATCTGAGAAATGTGGCGAGCAATATTTCGCCGCCGCCGTGTACAAGCGCCCCGAGGCGATTGCCGCACGGCGTAGCCGAACAAAAAAACAGTTCGATTTCCGCTGGCTGATTTCCGCACCGCTGCTGCTTGAAGACCGGCGATCATTCTTGCAGCGCCGGGTCGCAAGGTTGCTCCGTTGGTTTGATTTGGTGTCATCCTCTGCTATACCGCTCGGGTCGTTTCGGTGGCCGCCGCCGGCGACAAAATCCAATATGGGCTCACGCGTCGTTGTCATTATTCCCGCGCGCTACGAGTCCACCCGTCTCCCCGGAAAACCCCTTGCCGTCATCGACGGTAAACCCATGATTCAACGCGTCTACGAGCGCGCCCGTGGCATTCCCGGCATCGACAGCGTCTTGGTCGCTACCGACGATCAGCGCATTGCGGCGGTGATTCGCGACTGCGGCGGCGCGGCGGTGATGACGCGTTCGACGCATGTGTCGGGGACCGATCGGATTGCCGAAGCGGCCGCGGCTCTCGATGCCGAGGTTATTGTCAACGTCCAGGGCGATCTACCGTTTCTGCAGCCGTCGATGGTTGCCGACGCCGTCGACCTGCTGCGCGGCGATTCGGCCGTGCCGATGGCGACGATCAAGACGCCGATTCGTCAACGCGCCGAGATGGAGAATCCGAACGTCGTCAAGGTGGTGACCGATCGCGACGGCTACGCAATTTATTTTTCACGCAGCCCGATTCCTTTTTGGCGGGATACTGTACCGGCGAGCGTCTTGGGGTATAAGCACCTCGGTGTCTATGCCTATCGGCGTGATTTCCTGCTGACGTTCACGCGTCTGGCGCCGACACCTTTGGAACAAGCGGAAAAACTCGAGCAGTTGCGCGCGCTCGAGTCGGGTTTTCGAATCAAAGTTGCTGAGACGGCGGGTGGGTTGGGAGTGGAGGTCGACACTCCTGAGGACTTGGAGCGGGCTCGCGCTGTGGTCGCGGGCTAGGGGAGGGGACGATGGCGAAGGCGAAGGACGAGAAGCAGCGAACGAAGTTCATATTCGTCACCGGCGGCGTGGTGTCGTCGCTCGGCAAGGGGTTGGCCTCAGCATCGATCGGCGCGCTCCTCGAAAGCCGCGGGCTGAAGGTGACGATCTGTAAAATGGACCCCTACATCAACGTCGACCCCGGCACCATGAGCCCCTTCCAGCACGGCGAAGTCTTCGTCACCGACGACGGCGCCGAGACCGACCTCGACCTCGGTCACTACGAGCGTTTTCTCACCAGCCGGATGACGCAGAAGAACAATTTCACCACCGGCCAGGTATACGACCGCGTCATCAGCAACGAACGCAAGGGTGAATACCTCGGCGGTACCGTTCAGGTGATCCCGCACATCACCGACGAGATCAAACGCCGCATTCTCGAAGCCGCCGAAGGCTACGACGTGCTGATCGGCGAAGTCGGCGGCACCGTCGGCGACATCGAAAGCCTCCCCTTTCTGGAAGCCATTCGCGAGTTCCGTTGGGATCGCGGGCGCGAGAACGTTCTCTACGTTCACCTCACGCTGGTTCCCTACATCAGCACCGCCGGCGAAGTGAAAACCAAGCCGACACAGCACAGCGTCAAAGAGCTCACCGGCCTCGGTATCCAGCCTGACATCCTGTTGTGCCGCACGGATCGCGACCTGGATCGCAAGCTCAAGGCGAAGATCGCCCACTTCTGCAACGTCGACGAGAACAGCGTGATCACGGCGCGCGACGTCGAGAGCATCTACGAGGTGCCATTGCTGTTTCACGAAGAGGGATTGGACGAGCGCATCGCCGACAAGCTGAACATGTGGACCGGCGGGCCGAACCTGAGCAAATGGGTCAAGGTGGTGCAGACCGTCAAGCACCCGAAAGACAACATTCGCATCGCCATGGTCGGCAAGTACGTCGATCTGGCCGATTCCTACAAGAGCCTGCACGAAGCGCTGGTGCACGGCGGCATCGCCAACGAGTGTCGGGTCGACATCGATTACGTCGACTCGGAAAAGATCGAGGAAGACGGACTCCCCGACGTCGTCGAGCGTGCCGATGGCATCCTCGTTCCGATGGGCTTCGGACCGCGCGGCACCGAAGGCAAAATCGCCACCGTGCGCTATGCCCGTGAAGAGAAGGTGCCGTTCCTGGGCATCTGCTTCGGCATGCAGATGGCGGTCATCGAGTTCGCTCGCAACGTCTGCGGCCTGGAACGGGCCAATTCGACGGAGGTCGACGAAAAGACCCCAAACCCCGTCATCCACATGATGACGGATCAGCGCTCGGTAACCCGCAAGGGCGGCACGATGCGGCTTGGGGCGTACGAGTGTGTGCTGCGCGAAAACTCGCTGGCGCACCGTCTCTACGGAAAACGCCGGATCAGCGAGCGCCATCGTCACCGTTACGAGGTCAATAACGAGTTTCGCCCGCACCTGACCAAGCATGGACTGATTCTCAGCGGCCTCTCTCCCGACGAGCAGCTCGTCGAGATGATCGAGCTCGCGGATCATCCGTTCTTCCTCGCCAGCCAGTTTCACCCCGAGTTCAAATCGCGCCCGTCAGAGGCCCACCCGATGTTCAAAGGGTTCATCAAAGCAGCGCTGCAACACAAGCTCGATCGCCAGCGCGCGCCGTTGTTGAGCGCCGTGTCGCGGTGAAATGCGCGCGACTCGCGTAGTCGACGTCGGGCTGCTGCGCGTCGGTGGGGGGCTGCCGTTTGCATTTCTGGCAGGCCCCTGCGTCATCGAGAGCCGCGAGCATGCCTTGCGTCACGCCGAAGCGCTGCGGGCGATTACCGATCGCGTCGGTATGCCGTTCATTTTCAAATCGTCTTTCGACAAGGCGAACCGAACGGCGCTGAGCTCGTACCGCGGACCGGGTCTGGATGAGGGCTTGAAGATTCTGGCCGAGGTGAAACGTGAGATCGGTGTTCCGGTCGTCACCGACGTCCACGCGATTGGCCAGGCAAAGACGGTCGCCGAAGTGGTCGATCTTTTGCAGACCCCGGCGTTCCTGGTTCGGCAAACCGATTTTCTGCTCGACGTCGCCGCCGCCGGCAAGCCGGTGAATGTGAAGAAGGGGCAGTTCCTGTCGCCGTGGGAGATGCGCCCGGTTCTCGAAAAGCTTGCCAGTACAGGCAATCAAAAGCTTCTCGTCACCGAGCGTGGCTTCACCTTCGGCTACAACAACCTGGTCGTCGATATGCGCTCGTTGGCGGTGCTGGCGGAGATCGGTTTTCCGGTGGTGTACGATGCCGGTCACAGCGTTCAGTTGCCGGGCGGCCAGGGGACGTCGTCGGGCGGCCAGCGTCAGTTCATTCGCTCGTTGGCGCGCGCCGCCGTGGCGGTGGGTGTCGACGCGGTATTTCTCGAGGTCCACGAAGATCCGGATCGGGCGCTGAGCGACGGCCCGAACTCGTACCGGCTCAACGAAGTAGAAACCCTGCTCCAGGAGCTCAAGCGCATCGATGCCGTTGCCAAGGAAAGCTAGGCGGCCACCGACGGTCCGCCGTGCCGGCGGTAGCGAGGATCTGCGTCGCGCCCGCCGAGTTTTGGCGATCGAAGCGGGGGCGATTGCGGCTCTCGCCGATCGCCTCGATGAAGGCTTCGACCGCGCCGTGCAAACTCTCGCGGCCTGTCGCGGCAAGGTCGTCGTCATGGGCATGGGCAAGTCCGGGATCATTTGCCGCAAGATCGCCGCGACGTTGACGAGTACCGGAACTCCGGCGGTTTTCCTGCACGCCGCCGAGGCGGCGCACGGCGATGCCGGCGTGTTCGTCAAAGGAGATGTGGTGCTGGCTTTGTCGAGCAGCGGCGAGACGGATGAGGTCGTGCGCTTGTTGCCGTTGATCAAACGCATGCGCGTGCCGTTGATTGCCATGACCGGCAAGCTCAAGTCGCCGCTGGCGCGTGCCGCCGACGTTACCCTCGACGTCGGCGTGGCGGAGGAAGCCTGCCCACTAGGTCTGGCCCCAACCGCCAGTACCACCGCGGCCTTGGCTTTAGGCGACGCCCTTGCCGTCGCGCTCTTGGAACGCAAAGGCTTCAGTCCCAGCGACTTTGCCGTTCTGCATCCGGCCGGTGCGCTGGGCCGCCGCTTTCTCAAGGTCGACGATCTGATGCACCGCGATCAGGAAATGCCGATCGTCGGGCTCGATACGCCGTTCAGCCAGACATTGCTCGAGATCACCCACAAGAGGCTTGGCGTGACCGGTGTGGTTTCAAAAGATGGCAAGCTTGCCGGGGTGATCACCGACGGCGACTTGCGCCGTGCCCTTGAGCGCGACGGCGACCTGCGCCAGAGCCGTGCCGGCGACCTGATGACAAAGAATCCGAAGACCGTTGCCGCTGCCTCGCTGGCCGAAGAGGCTTTGGCCGAGATGGAACGCTACAGCATCACCTCGCTGTTCATTCTCGATGCCGCTTGCAGGCCGCTCGGGGTGATCCATTTGCACGACTTGCTCAAAGCCGGAGTTGTCTGAGACAGTCGACCGAGTTTGGGCTATCGCCGATCGGCTGATTCGAACTAGACTACGGTTCTCGGCATGGGCTTTCTCCGTCGCTACTACAAATCGTCACCACGATTGCGTCGCTTTTCGCGGCAGGCAAAAAACCGTGGTATCGAAGCGCTTGCGAACTTTGCGCTGCGGGCGCTGGGTGCACTGTCGCTGGAACGAGCCCTGCGCTTGGGGGATCTGTGC
>JACQEN010000156.1:0-23591 GCA_016200585.1 Deltaproteobacteria bacterium | reverse complement strand
CGACGGCTGGCGATCGATCACCTCGAGCTGGCTTTCGGGGAATCGCTGACGCCGGCGGCGCGCCAGCATCTGGCGCGCGCGTCGTTCGTAAACGTGTCGCGATATTTCTGTGAGCTGGCAAAGATCGACGAGATCCGGGCGCGACGCAGCGAGTACATCGAGTACGAAGGTCTCGACGTGGTCGAAGAGATACGGCGCAGCGGCACCGGTTGCATCGCCATTACCGGTCACATTGGCAACTGGGAGTTGCTGGCGGCGGCGATCGCCTGGCTGGATATGCCCATTGCCGCGGTGGCGCGCCGTATCTATGCCGAGCGCTTGAATCAACTGCTCGTCGACTTCCGCCGCCGTCAGGGGGTCGAAACCATCCTGCGCGAGGGGCCGACCTCGGCACGGCAGCTGCTGCGGGTTTTGAAGTCGAACGGCATCCTGGCCATGCTGATCGATCAGGACACGCACACCGCATCGGTTTCTGTTCCCTTCTTCGGACGCTTGGCGCGCACTCCGGTGGCGGCGGCTTCCCTGGCGATCCGCCGTAATTTGCCGGTGTGCGCCGCCTTCATCCAACGGCGGGGCGACTTCGGCTGGCGGGTGGTCATCAAACCGCCGTTCAAGGTTGCCCATTCGGGCGACCAGCGGGAAGACATTCGCGACTTGACGCAGCAGTTCAGTACGATGCTCGAAGCGCAGATTCGTGCTAATCCGGCGGAGTGGGTGTGGTGGCATCGTCGCTGGCGCCGTGGACCCGTTGCTCACCTTGATCTAGATACTGATTTTCCATATACGAGCGACACCGCGGCGTGAGCTACGGCACCGAGTTGTCGCCCCAAGGAGGTTGAAATGATGGCGGCTGACCCAAGGCAAGTTCTGATCATGAACTACTATCGCGACGCCGAATTGCGCGGCGCGAATCTGCTCTATCGTCTGATGTCGCATCTCGACGACCCCGAGTCACAGACGAAGCTTTCGCTTCATCTGGCCGATGAGACGCGGCACGCGTGGTTGTGGACCAAACGTATCACCGACATGGGCGGCGAGCCGGCAAAGATCGGCGACGGCTACCAATCGCGCATCGGCCTGCGCGTCGTGCCGCGTAGTATCATCGACATCCTGGCCCTCACCGTGGTCGTCGAGGAGCGCTCGTTCCAACGCTACAGCGAGCATTCGCAGCGCACCGACGTCGACGAAGATACGATGGCGGTCCTGCGCGAGGTCACCAAAGACGAGAAGTGGCACATCTCGTGGATCCGCAACAAGCTCGAAGAAATCGCCAAGGCCGAGGGCGCGGAAGACAAGATGAACGAGGCGCTTGATCGCTACCGCGAAATCGATCGTGAGGTGTACGGCCAGCTGCAGGAAAAAGAGCGTCGCGTCCTGGCGCAACCACCGTTGCCACAAGCGGATGCGTGAGAACGGGCCTGCGGCAGAACTGAAGCAGGAGGGGCCGCCACGCCGGCCCTCGGCGTTTCGAGCCCTCCGTGCAAAAGCTAGCTTCTTCCCCAGAGCGACCCGCCCCGACACCGTTGGGGCATCGGCTGCAATTTCTTGGGTTTCGTCTTGTGGTCGGCTTCTTTGCTGCGCTGCCAAGACGTGTCGCCCTGCGCCTCGGCGCCTGGTTGGGTGAGCTCTTCTACCTTTTGGATCGCCGCGACCGGCGCGTTGCGTTGTTGAATCTGTCGATTGCATTTGCCGATAAACCGGAGAGCGAACGCCGGCGGATCCTGCGGGCCAGCTGTCGCAACCTCGGGCGCACGGCGGCCGAAATCTGCCAGTTGAGCAAGCTCACGGCGTCATCGCTGCTCGACATCGTCGACATCGTGGATCGCCGCGCCTGGGAAGGCGTGTGGACAACGGCAGCGCAGCGCGGTGTGTTGATCGTTTCGGCGCACTTCGGAAACTTTGAGCTGCTGGCGTATGCCAACGGTCTGCTCGGCCACCCGATCACGATGGTGCACCGGCCGATGCGCAATCGCCTCGTCGACGAAGCCATCGCTGCTCTGCGCGCGCCCGCCGGTACACGCGCGATTCCCAAACGCGCGGCGGCGAAAGAAGCGATCCGGACGCTCAAACGGAAGGGGGTGGTGGCGATTCCTTCCGATCAAAATCAGATTCACAGCTTTGGAGTGTTCGTCGAGTTCTTCGGCAAGCCCGCCTGTACGACCCCGGGCGTGGCTCGTCTGGCGATGCTGACCGGCGCCGCCGTTGTGCCGGCGTTCCTGGTGCGTGTCGGTGAGAGCGGCCAGCACCGCATGGAAGTGCTGCCGCCGATCGAAATGGCGCAAACCGGCGATCGTCAAGCCGACATCGTCACCAACACCCAACGTTGCAGCGACGTCATCGAGGCGATGATCCGCCGCTACCCCGAGCAGTGGATCTGGTTTCACAAGCGCTGGAAGACGCGGCCCTTTGGCGAGCCGAAGCTGTACAGGTGAGAGATCGACGCGTATCTCGCGGAGTGCAACGAGCTGAGATCGTGCTAAGCGAGCACTCGTAGCCGTCGCCAGAGCGTCTCTGTACGCGACGTCACGATGCCCAGTTGCACCGCTAACGAATGTACCGGGCGGAGGCCGCCGATGATCCTCGTTTGTTGCCGCGCACTCGTGTGCGCCTGGCGGACGGCGGAATGCGGGATCCGAAACTCGCGCACGACGGAGGGCGGAACCCGCATCATCGTCGTTGCAGTCGTCTTCAGGATGAAGGGCGTGACGATGCGCAACGTGGAGAGACGACGTGGGCTGAGCCGCGGCACGTGCTCCTCCAGGTAGCGCGCTGCAAAGCAGAGGTGGCGTGCTTCTTCGATGACGTGGATGTGCATGATGCGCCGCAACAGCGGATGCAGTCGTTCGCGTGCCAATGCCGTGCGCTGGACGTGGTCGATAGGCCACTCGCCGGCAATGACGTGGATCAAGAGCCGTTCCGGAAACACACGGCCGAGCCGCGGCACGTGACGCGAACCTACCACCTCGAGGGCGCTCATACCCGTCACATCGAGGCGAGTGCGGTTGATGAACTCTTGGAACATCAGCGAGTGCTGGCCCTCTTCGATGAGCTCGTGGTAGGCGTAGCGAAACTCCGGCGAACCATTCGGTAACGTCGAGGACAGCTCCAAAAGTCCGCGGCTCAGGATCGCTTCGAACTGAATGCCCGTCTTCATCATCGTCGCCATCAGATAAAGTCCGAGCCGTGCCCGTGTCGGTTGCGGCAGACCGCGATACCAGTCCGTTTCTTCGAGCGGATCGTCCGGCGTGAGCTCGAAACGCGGATCCTCGGGGTCGATGGAATGCTCGGCGGCGTCCCACTCGATATCGGCGTAAGCATCGAAGTGCTTGCTGACGGAGCTGGCGCTCAGTTGGGCGAGAATTTCCGGATAGCTGCGGCTGGCCTGCATCGTGTGTCCTCCGACAGAGCGCAAGCGCAAGCATCGTGCCCAGCTGAGATCGCCGAACGGAATAGAGTCCCCCGTCTCAGATGCGTGACGAACGCTGCGCCAGGCGCAGTGTCAGTGCTGCGATTTCGGTCATGATCGGCCAGCGAGGAATAGCGGATCGAATCGCTGCAGTCCGTGCCTCGAGAACCTGCATGAAACCATCTCGCGCCAGCCGAGATTCCCAATGGTGGCAGGCTCCTGACGTCCGTGATCTGCTCGATCCGGCGCTATTCGCTGCTGCGAATTTGCAAACCCACCGGCAGCGACTCGTCGAGGATCCGTGCGCGCTCCTGACCTTCCAGCGGCACTGCTTCGTTGACCAGCCGCGCCGCCCGTGTCCCATGCGGCAGTGGACGCAGGCGCTCGGCGAGTCGATGGCGCAATGTCTCGTCGAGATCGCGTTCGCGGTCGCCGACGCAACGGGCAATCTGCACCAGCGCAAAAGCGGTCGAGTCGGGACGCTTCCATTCGCAGCCGAGCAGGGTGTCCGCCCACTTTTCAGCGACAGCACGCGCCACGATGCAATTCAGCGGTCCGTGGAACGGGGCCCGCGCACCCAGTCGCCCAAGCGCCCAAACCTCGACGTCGCTGGCGCTTCCCTTCACGATCGCCGGCAGCAGTACGTCGCCCAGCTCTGCCTTGATCTCCGACGACAGCCTCTCGCAGCTGGCCATGAGCTGCCAGTACTCGCGAATTTCCTGTGGCCCAACGCGCGGCAGATTCTTCGTCTTGTTCTTGAGGCGAGGTAGCAAGTAGGGCGCGACCTCGGCGTGCAGCTGCATTTGCTGCGGCCGCGTCAGGCCGCCCGCCAAACGCTTCCACATGTTCCACCATTCGGCGCGAACCTGCGTCGCTTTCGGAAAGCACGGCCCTTCGGTTTTGATGCGCCAAAGCTGTTGCACACGCCATTCGTCGAGCTCGGCGCCGAAGCCGGGGCGCAGTAAGAAGCCGCTGAGATTGAGCCAGCGCGCTTCGTGTGCGGTGCTGGCGCCGCGCTGCGTGCGACCTTCCCATAAGACGTCCCACAGCTTGCGAATCGCCGACACCGGCCAGGCGTCCTTGCCGAGCTCCATCGTCTCTTCGAGCCGGCGAACCAGCCCGACAGGATCGGCGTCGCCGCTGCCTTGCTGGGGAAAGACGTTGCGTAGAGCGTCGTTCGCTGCCGCCAGGTTGTCGTCGTTGACGACCGTCTCTGCTTCGTGTGTCCCGGCCACATCTTCACCGGCGGCGGCCGTCGATTGGTCGCGCAGTTGAAATTGCAGTCGCCAGCGATGCTCGGTGGTCAGGGATTTACACCACACCTCCAGAGTGCCGAGCTCGGTGAGTCGCGAAACGACGTGTACCGGCAGCGTACGTGAGGTCAGTTTCTTGCCGAACCGCAGAACGGTGCGAATCGGCGGCAACTCGGTGAGAGTGTCGCGTTGGGCTTGAATCAGCTCGCCGGCGCGGTCGCCCAGGCGCGTGCTCGACGCATAGAGAGGGAAACTGACGCCGCGATTGGCGATGACTTCGAGCGCCGGTTCGGTGATTTCCAGCTCTTCGCCTTCTTCCATGCCGCGGCGCACGAGACAAATCGCGTCGACATGGTCGGCGGGAGGTTGCGTCGCGGCGAGCCCGATGTAGTACGAACGCGCCGCTCCTCCACCGATGCGCACGCCCAACCCGCGGCGTACCAACCCGTAGTAGGCCGCGCCCCGGGCTACAGCGAGATCGAGATCCACACTCTCCAAAATAACCGGAGCTCGACCGCTCCAGTCGCCCAGCAGCCCGCAGATTCGCTCGCGGATCAACGCCGGCTTGAGGGCGCCGCCGTTGAACAACATCGCGTCCGGCCAGGTTTGCCCGACTTCGTCGTTACGGTGCTGCTGCAGGAACGCAGCGAGATGACGCGATACCTCCGCTTCGTTGGCGAATGGCAGGCCCCACTCCTGCAGGCCGGCGCGGGCGTCGCGCCGCGGGAACGCATCGGCCGGGGTTTGCGGAAAGAATCCCTCGAGTACCAGGCGTTCGACTTCGTCGCGTCGCAGAGTTGCCGACAAGGCGCCGCCGATCACCGAGCTTCCACGTCCAACCAGGCGGATCGTCGTGTCGGCCGGCGGCTCGGGACCGAGCAGGTTTTCCTTTGCCGCGCGGCACAGGTTGGTCAGCGCATGCCAGCGCTGGCTGTCGAGCTTGGTGCCGAGCTGCGGTTCGAGCATGCGCGCCAACGCGACGTCGATGTTGTCGCCGCCGAGCAGCAGATGATCACCGACGGCGAGACGCTCCAGACTGGTCTGACCGTCGTTGTGGCGTACGGCGATGAGGCTGAAGTCGGTGGTTCCGCCGCCGACATCGACGACGAGCACGAGGTGTAGATCACGCAGGAGGTTTGCCCAGTCGCGTTCGTTGCGATGCACCCACGAGTAGAACGCAGCCTGCGGTTCTTCGAGCAGAACGATGCGCTCCAAGCCGGCCAGCTTTGCCGCTTCGACGGTCAGCTCGCGTGCCACTTCGTCGAAGGACGCCGGAACCGTGAGCATGACGTCTTGCTTCTCGAGTGGCGCCTCGGGAAAGCGCTGCAGCCAGGTTTCGCGAAAGTGTCGTAGGTATCGCGCCGACGCTTCGACCGGGGAAATCTTCTGAACGTCCTCCGGAGCGCCCCACGGCAGGATGGGTGCTTCGCGGTCGACGCCGCCGTGGCAGAGCCAAGACTTGGCCGAGGACACGAGGCGACCGGGAACCCGCGAGCCCTGGAGCCGGGCGAACTCACCCACGGCATAGGTGCGCTGCGGGTCCCAGGGTAGGGCCAGTGCTCCCGGGCGGACGTCGTGCGGGCCGCCGATGTAGAGGAACGACGGCAAAGCCGGTCGCTCTTCGATGCTGCCTTCGTTGACCAGCTGTGGAACCGCGAACGAATGAATCTGTCGTTGTCCGTCTTGCGAATCGACGTAGGCAACGGCCGAGTTGGTGGTGCCGAGGTCGATACCGATGATGTAGCGGCGGGAGGTCATGAGATGAAAAAACTGACAGTAGACTGTCGACTCATCGGCTTATTGCCCGCCTCGTACGTTGAACTCGAGCTTCCAGCGCTGCTTGCCGTCGCGGCTGACACACCACAACTCAAGAACGCCGAGCTCGGTGACGCGGGCCTGCAAGCGTACCGGAACCGTCGTGCCTTCGTGTCCCTTCCAGTCGACCGTGGCTTCAAGCGGTTCAAGCTCGCTGATGTCGTCGTTCCAGCTCTCGACCAGGCTGCCGACCTGATCCTCTCGCCGAGTTGCCGAGCTCAGGAAGCGGAACTCTGCCGGAGCGCCGACGATCAGTCCAAACTCCTGCGGTGGCAGATCGACGCCGCTGCCTTCTTCGATGCCGCGCGGAGCGACGCAGAGTGCCTTGATCGGCGGCCGCATCCCCGGGACCGCAGGCATCGCCGTCTCGATTCCGATGTAGTAGGACCGTGCCGTACCGCCGCGGATGCGAACTCCACGGCCGCGGCGCGCCAGACCGTAGTACGCCGCGCCGCGCGCAACCGCATTCTCCGGGTCGCCGCCTGCCAGCACGCGCACGGGCACTTCCTTCTCGTACCAACTGCTGATCACCGAAACCAGGCGATCGCGAAGTGCGGCGGCACGCATGACGCCGCCGTTGAACAACACGGCGGTGGGGTGCAACGGGCCGGCCTTTCCCAGCGCCGCGCTGTTGCGTTCCAGAAAGGTGGCGAGGTGACGCGTGACGGCTGCGTCGGCGGCGTAGGGGAGTCCGATCTCTTGCAGCGCCGTGCGACGTTGCGTTTGCGGACGAGCCTCGAGTCCGCATTGCGGGAAGAAACCCTCGAGCAGCGTTTGGTCGGTTTCACGACGATCGATCTCAGCGCGCAACGTTCCGCCGATCACCTTGCGGCCGCGCCCGAGGATAGCCACTGCGTGTTTGCTGGCGCTGCCTCCGCCGAGAAGCTGCTCCTTGGCTTCGCGGCAGCTCAGCATGAGGCCGCGAAACTGCCAGTTGTCGAGTTGCGTGCCGTCCCGCGCCAGTCGATCGCGCACTGCATAAGCAAGGGCGAGGTCCATGTTGTCGCCACCGAGCAGGATGTGATCACCGACGGCGACGCGTTCGAGGACCAGCTCGCCACGTTCTTCGCGCACCGCAATCAGGCTGAAGTCGGTGGTGCCACCGCCGATGTCGCACACCAGAACGACGTCGCCGACAGTGACGGCTTTGCGCCAGGCCTCTCCCAGTGTGTCGATCCAGGCGTAGAAGGCAGCCTGTGGTTCTTCCAGAACGGTGACCTGGGGCAGCCCGGCATCGTGGGCGGCGCGCACGGTGAGGTCGCGTGCCACGGCGTCGAACGACGCCGGGACAGTGAGCAGAACGTCCTGTTGCTCCAGCGGCGCGGCGCGGAACGCAGCGTTCCAGGCATGTCGCAAGTGCGCCAGATATTGTGCCGAGGCATCGACCGGCGAGAGTTTCGGGACGTCGTCGGGACTGCCCCAAGGCAAGACCGCCGCAGTGCGATCGACCCCGGCGTACGACAGCCACGATTTGGCCGAGGCAATGAGGCGTGAGGGCACCTCGGCGCCGCGCTTTTGGGCGAACAAACCGACCACGCCGGCGGCCGACGCTTTCCAGGGCAGGCGCAGGGCGTCGGCTGCGAGCTCTCCGCTGGCCGGCAGATAGAGAAAGGACGGCAGCAGCGGGCGCGCTTCGATGTTGCCGGCGGCGATCAGCTGTGGGATCGGTAGAACCTCGACCTTGGTGGACGTGCCGTCGGGGCCGGCCGTGTCGCAGTACGCGACGACGTTGTTGGTGGTTCCGAGGTCGATGCCGACGATGTAGCGGGCCGCGTTCAAGCGACCTCGACCTCGGCGGCAGCGATGATCGTCGCGTCGTGGACGCCGGTGGATTGAGGCAAGGCGACCTTGCTAGCGCGCCAGCCGCCGTGTTGCAGGGTTCCACGGAAGGGCGGCTCGCCGCTGACATTGCCGGTCAGCCGGATCGCTGCGGGATCGAAGCCGGCGGCGACGGTCACCGGGCTGCCGTCATCGCCTTCGAGGACGCGCTGCAGCTCGATGCGGTCGCGCAAGGCTTTGCGGCATCCGCTGTGAATGGCGCGCACGGCGGCACCAACCTGGGCGTCGCTGTACGGCTCGATTTCTTCCTGGAGAAAATCGACGAAGCGGCCCTCTTGCTGAAGCAGGGCGAGAAGTTGCAGCGCCGGCGCCGGGTCTGTGGCACCGGGGCGCTCCTCTGCCGTTGGCGCTGCGGTGCGGGGTTGACGGCGCAAAGTCTGCGACACCATGGCGGCGTTGAGCGCGGCGACGACCAGCGGCGCGGCTGCAAAGTAGAACGTGCACGGCGGACAGACGCGGTACAGCTCGGCTGCCAGGGAGAGCTCAAAACTTCCCTTCACCTCCATGAGCAGAACGAGCATGTTGGTGACTGAGAAGACCACCCCGCCGAGCAAGATGATCACAATGAGGGTCGTCGAACCTCGGCCGCGTTCTGCCATCCTCGTATCCTCCAAACTTGGGTCGTATAGCGAAGGGGTATTGGGGGCTCCAGCGTTACGCGTCGTCGCGGCGCACTGGAGCGCGTAAGGCCTTGATCTCGCCTCGGGCGTGCTTTTCGCCGAGCATCTTTTCCTTGGCGCGGCGGGAACGCCGCCGTTTCTGACGTCTAACCTTTGCGATCCGTTCGGCTTCAGCACTGCGCGCCCCGAGGATCGCGCGCTCGATCTTGTCGGCCAACATTTCGCGGGCGCGATAACGGTTGAGACCCTGGGATCTTTCGATTTGACACTTCACCTGGGTGCCGCTTGGCCGGTGCAGCAAAACGACGCAGGTTGCGACCTTGTTTACGTTCTGCCCGCCCTTGCCCCCGGAGCGAATGAAGCTCTCATCGATATCCTCCTCGCGGATATTGAGTCGCTGCATGCGGTCGGCGAGGGCTTGAGCCTTTGCGGAGGAGACCGGGAACTGCATGGCGTCGGCTTAGTCGCGCCGCGCCGGCAGAGCAAGTCCGTACGTGGATCCGGCTAATCGGCGCGCGGTGCCGATCGATGTTCTTGGTCGCACGCGGATTTTCAGAACTGGGATTTCGCCGATCGACGCTTCCCAATTTCGCAGCCTGCGCGGCGTTGTCGTGGCTTCCCGGTGCAATTGCTTTTGTGGTATCGACGTCCTTGATTGGCCGGCAAAATTGCAAGGGCCCGGGGAGCAGAACGGAAAGGAGATCCAATGAGGAAGACAGCCGTATTTCTGAGCGCAATTGTGGTTGCATCGTGGGTGGGCGCAGCCGGAGCTTTTGCTGCCGATGGTGCAGCGCTTTACAAGGCCCAATGCAGCAAGTGCCACGGCGACGACGGCAAGGCGGATAGCCCGACGGCCAAGGCAATGAAAGCGCCGGCCCTGGCTGGCAACGCCAAGCTGGCCGGTATGAGTGCCGCCGACATCGCCAAGTCGGTCAAGGAGAACAAGAAGCACGCCTCGGTGACGGCCAAAATGTCGGACGACGATCTGGCGGCGGTGGCAGGACACGTGAAGACTCTGGCGAAGTAGGCAAGTGTGGCCCATCGGCCTCGTAGTTTCGACACGCGGCCCTACGCCCCCTGGACTCCTCGGTGGTGTCGATGGCAATGTTGATTCATGCCGTCGACACCACCTTTTCGCATCGGCGTCGACCTGGGTGGCACTAAGATCGAGGGCGTCGTTCTTGATGCCGGCGGCGAGGTCGTATGGCGCCACCGTCTGCCCACCGAAAGCGGGCTGGGTTACGAGAACATCCTCGAGCGTATTGCGCTCGTCGTCGACGCTTGCCGGGCGCGGGCTCCCGAATGTGATCGCATCGGCATCGGGACGCCGGGTTCGATATCGAGCCGCACCGGCTTGATGAAGAACAGCAACACGACATGCTTGAATGGGCGGCCGTTGCGCGAAGATCTCGAACGCCGCCTCGGTCTTCCGGTGCGGCTCGAAAATGACGCCAACCTCTTTGCCCTGGCCGAAGCCGTTGCCGGTGCTGCCAGAGGTGCCGGCCTTGTGTTCGGCGTGATCCTCGGCACCGGAACCGGTGGTGGGATCGTATATCGCGGCGAGTTGCTGTGCGGTCTGCAACATCTGGCAGGTGAATGGGGTCACCACAGCATCGATCCCGTGGGTCCAGCTTGCTATTGCGGCCAACGCGGCTGCGTTGAAGCGTACATTGCCGGCCCTGCCGTCGAGCGTGACTACGTGCGCCGAGGTGGTGCGCCGAGCTCGGTGCAGGAGATCGTCGTCGCGGCACGCAACGGCGAGGCGCGCGCGGCGCAGACGTTTGCTACCTTCCTCGATCACTTCGGCCGCAGTCTGGCCAATCTCGTGACCATTCTCGACCCCGACGTCATCGTGCTCGGCGGCGGCTTGTCGAACATCGATGAGCTCTACCGGAGCGGTCGCGACGCCGTCGCCCGCTACGTGTTCAACGACGAGTTGCGCACCCCAATCGTTCGCAACCAACTCGGCGACTCTGCCGGTGTCATCGGGGCGGCGCTGCTCGACTGAACGCGGCGCCAGCGATCCCGTCACTTGCCGTTTGCAGCCGGCGGCGGTAGACCGGCGAAACCGTCCGATGCTGACCCTGCCCAACTTTCTTACGCTGCTGCGCATCATTGCAGTCCCGCTTTTCCTCATCCTGGTGAACGGTGGGCGTCATGGAGCAGCGCTTATCCTGTTTTTTTCTGCGGGCATTACCGATGCCATCGACGGTGCCATTGCGCGCATTACCAAGAGCAAGAGCGACCTTGGCGCCAACCTCGATCCGCTGGCGGACAAGTTGTTGTTGGTCAGCTCGTACTCGATGTTGACGTGGTTGGGGGCCATTCCAACCTGGCTCTTCATCCTCGTGGTCATGCGCGACGTGGTCATTCTCGGCGGCTACTTGGCGATCTATTTTGTCAGCACGCCGATGGAGATCGCCCCGACGTTCGTCAGCAAGCTGAATACGTTCAACGAGATGTTTACGATCGGGTTCGCCTTGATGACATTGGCACGACCCGATGTTCCGATGGCGGCAATCAATCACGGCGCCTGGTACCTGACGGGCAGCACGACGGCGATCTCCGGGTTGCATTACGTTTACAGCGGCCTGCTCTGGTATCAGCGGCAAGGCGTGGCCAACCCGTCGTGACAAAGGTGTCTGAAACGCGGCGCTGGCGCGCGACCATATGCAGAACGTGGTTGGCGGTCGCCGGGTTCCTCGGGCTGGCCATCGCACTGTCCGAGCCGGCGCAGATCGCCGGCCAAACTACGGCGCGCGCGCTGCTCGACGAAGCTCGCGAGCTGTCGCAGACGACTCGCAAGTGGACCGACCGGACGCAGCAACTGAAGTTGAAGATCATCGATCGCCGGGGCGGCGAACGCAACCGAGAGGTCGAGATCAAATTCAAGAAATACCCCGAGGACCGATCACGCTCGATCGTTTTCTTTCGCTCGCCGACCGATGTGAAGGGTGTCGGAATGCTGCAGTGGGCGAATCCGAAAGGCAAGGACGAGCAATGGCTCTATCTGCCGGAATTGGGCAAGCCGCGGCAGATCGCCGGTGCCGCGAAGAAAGAGAGCTTCGTCGGCACCGATTTCAGCTACGAAGATCTGGCGATCATCACGCAGATCATCGATTGGACCGAGAGCGAAGCCAACTGCGAGTTGTTGCGCGATGAGGACATCGACAACCAGAGGTTTCATGTCGTCGAGCTCGTCCCCACCGGTAAGGATCTCAGCTACGGCAAGGTCGATGTCTGGATGCGTGCCGACGACTTGCTGCTCCTGCGTTTCGACATGCTGGATGCATCGGGGCAACGTCTCAAACACCTCGTCATGAGCGACGTGCGCAACGTCGGCAGCATCCCAACCCCTTTCCGCATGGAGATGCGCAACGAGCAGAACGGCAGCCGTACGACGGTCGAGTTCACTGAGATCAAGTACGACAGTGGGCTGGCGGATGACGAGCTCAGCCAGCGCGCCCTCGAGCATGGTCCGCAGTAGGCGTAGGCGGTAGGCAGTAGGCAGTCGAGTCTGGTGTCGCCTTCGCGAACTCTTTTGTCGGATCAAGACCGACGGCTAGATCGAATCACGAGCGATCGAGAAAGCGCCGCAGTAACCCGTCGTAGGCGTCGATGCGGCGGTCACGCAGGAAGGGCCAGTTGCGCCGCGTTTCATCGATGAGATTGAGATCGCACGGAACCACGAGGATCTCTTCGCGATCATCGCTGGCACGCGCGAGGATGCGGCCAAACGGGTCGGCGATGAACGATCCGCCCCAGAATTCCAGGTTGCCTTCAAGGCCGACGCGATTGGCGACGGCGACGAACACACCGTTGGCCACTGCGTGACTACGCTGCATCAACTCCCAGGCGTCGTGCTGTGCCTTGCCGAATTCCGCTTTCTCGTGCGGATGCCAACCGATGGCCGTCGGGTAGAACAGAACCTGGGCCCCCTTCAGGGCCGTGAGGCGGGCGGCTTCCGGGAACCATTGGTCCCAACAGACGAGCGTGCCGACCTGCCCGCCGCGCACTTTGAAGCTCTGGAAGCCAAGGTCGCCCGGCGTGAAGTAATACTTCTCGTAGTACAGAGGATCGTCGGGAATATGCATCTTGCGGTAGACACCGGCCAGGCTGCCGTCGGCGTCGAAGACCACGGCGGTGTTGTGGAACAGGCCGGCCGTGCGGCGTTCGAAGAGTGAACCGACTACAACGACGTTGTGCGCCGCTGCGGCGCGGCCCAATGCGTCGGTCGTCGGGCCGGGAATTGTCTCCGCCAAGTCGAAGAGGGTTGCGTCCTCTTTCTGGCAGAAATACTGCGAACGAAAGAGCTCTTGCAGGCAGACGACGTGTGCTCCTTGCTTGGCTGCGTCGCCGATGCGGCCGATTGCCTTTCGCAAGTTTTCGGTGATGTCTGTGCCGCAGCTCATCTGCACGACGGCGACATGCAGCAAGTTCGGTTTCACGCTGGTCATGCGAGGTCGATAAAACGGACGCTTTGGGGATGCAAGTCGAGGCCCACCGGCGCCTTGCGTTTCGTGTTCGGTGGCTCATTTGACCAGGCAGGGCGGCTCGGTTAACAGGCACGCATGCTGAGAACCTTGCTTGCCGTTGCCGGTGTGGCTGGAGTTGTCTCACTGACGCTGGCGCACACCTGCCGCGGCGAGAACATGGTCAAGGCGCTGAGCGACGATGACGTCGTGGCGAAGGTCAATGGAACCGTAATTCGACGTCGTGCCGTCAAAGAGCTTGTACAGGGCATGATTGCCGTCGCCGACAAGGAACCGGATGCGGCCACGGTCCAAGGCTACGCCAAGGACGGCCTCGAGTCGCTGATCGACCTCGAGCTGCTCTATCAGGAGAGCCAGAAGAAGGGTGTGGTTGTCGCCGATAGCGCCGTCGACGACGAAATCCGACGCACCAAGAGCCACTTCAAAAGCGCGAAAGAGTTCGAGCAGGCCCTGAAGGCCAAAGGCCTCACCGAGGCTGAGCTGCGGCGCGACACACGGAAGACGATGGCCGTGAATCGTTTCCTGGAGGGCAGCATCTGGAAGGACGTACAGGTCAATGCCGCCGAGGTTGGTGATTTCTACGAACACCAGCGCAACGAGTTCCAGCATCCCGCCGATGTCCGCGCCAGCCACATCCTGATTCGCGTACCGGAGAAAGCGACGCCGCAGCAGCGACAGGAAGCCAAGGCAAGGGCCGAGGAGTTGCTTGCCAAGCTGAAAGGCGGCGCTGATTTCGCGACTCTGGCGCGCGAAAATTCACAAGACCCGGGCAGCGCCAACCGCGGCGGCGATTTGGGCTACTTCAGCAAGGGCGATATGGAAGAGGAATTTGAAAAGCAGGCGATGGCGCTCGGCGCCGGACAGCTCAGCGGGGTCGTCGCGACGAGCTACGGATTCCACATCATCAAGATCACCGACAAGCGCGAGGCCGGCATCGAACCCTTGGACGCGGTACAGGATCGTATCCGTGCCGTCTTGCTCAAGAGCGAACGGCAGAAGCGCCAGGCGGTGCTCACCGCCGAGCTACGCAAACAGGCGAAACTCGAGTACGGCGAGCCGTTGTGACGAAGCGCTGAGGGCGTGCGGCCTCGACTGACTGCAATCCCAGCCCGCCTTTACCTTCCTTCAAAACGTGGGGAACGTTTCTCCTTGAAGGCTCGCACCGCTTCGGCGTGATCCGCCGTACGATAGAGGTGCTCGAGCACGAAGCCTTCGTAGCGCACCTGAGCTTCGAACGTCTCGCTCTGACCTTGATACAGCGCTTGGCGTGTGAGTTGGAGCGACAGCGGTGCGCATTCGGCGATTTCGAGGGCCAGGGTGCGGGCACGGTCGAGCAGCGCGTCGCCGGGGACGACCTGATTGGCCAGGCCGAGCCGCTCGCACTCGGTGGCGCCGTACTGCTTGCCGGTGAACATCATCTCAAAGGCGCGTGCCAGGCCGACGATGCGCGGCAGCAGAAACGTTGAGCCCAGCTCGGCCATGACCCCCATGCGTGGAAAGAGGAAGCCGACCTTGGCCTCTGCTGCAGCCAGGCGGATGTCGCAGAGCAACGACATCGTCGCGCCGACGCCCAGGGCATAGCCGTTGATTGCGGCGATGATCGGTTTCGAGAGCCGCCGCATGAGCTGCGGGAATTCTTCGACGCGTGTCGGACCGCTGCCGTGTTCGCCGGCGGTCGTGCCGCCGCCCGCCGAGATCTGGCCGGCAAAAAAGTCCATGTCGGCACCGGCACAGAAGGCACGCCCGGCGCCGGTAAAGATGACCGCGCGAACATTGCGGTCGCGGTCGACGCTGCGAAAGGCGTCGCTTAGCTCGGCGCCCATCACCGGTGTCCAGGCGTTGAGGCGCTGCGGCCGGTTGAGGGTGATGGTCGCGATTGCGTCGTGTTGCTCGAGAAGAATCGTCTCGTAGGCCATGGAAGCTCCTACTATGAGTGTACGTCCTATCGGTCAACGGCGGTGTCTCGCTTTCCAGTCGCCTCCGGGGTAATCGCTGCTGCATGACCTTCGGGAAACCCTGGCCTGTACGCATTGCTTGCGACTCGTTGGTTGCTCTCGGCAACTCTACCGTGGACGGCAAGGTGCTGTTCGCTAAGAACAGTGACCGTCCGGCGATGGAGTGCCAGCCGCTGACTCAGATACAGCGCTGCCGGCACCAAGCGGGTGAATTGCTGCGTTGCACGTATATCTCCATTCCACAGGCGACAGAGACGGCGCGATTGATAGGTTCGCGACCCTACTGGTGCTGGGGCTTTGAGCACGGCCTCAACGAGCACGGCGTGGCCGTCGGCAACCACAGCGTCTTCACGAAGGAACCGTTGGCCGGGCAGGGGTTGATCGGCATGGACCTGGTGCGTCTCGGTCTTGAACGGGCTCGCTCCGCAGAACAAGCGCTGGAGACGATCACGGCGCTGCTGGCGCAGTACGGCCAGGGTGGTTCCGGTTACGCCGACAAGGATTGGGCTTATCACAACTCGTTTCTGGTTGCCGATGGAACACGCGCGTTCGTTCTCGAGACATCCGGCCGCCACTGGGCCATGCGTCATGTCGACGATGTTGCCAGCGTCTCGAATCACCTGACGATCGGTGCAGACTGGGAGTCGTTGTCGGACGGCACGATCGAAGACGCAATCGCCAGCGGCTGGTGGAGTGAACGGCGCGACGATCGCTTCGATTTCGCCGCGGCGTATCGTGATACGTCGATGGCACCCGAGGTGATCTCGAGCGGCCGTCACCGCCGCACGTGCGAGCTGCTGGCGACGGGAAAGGGCAAGCTCAGTGAAGCGTCGCTGCGGACTGGTTTGCGCGACCACTACGGGCGGCCGACCCCGTTGGGCGAGGCGACGCCCGCGGAAGCGGAGTACTTCGGCGTCTGCATGCATGCCGATCCGGTCGGCACAACCACAGCCAGTATGATCGCCAAATTGCCGCATGCCAGCGGCGAACCACTGCTCTACTGGGCCGGCCTCGGCTCACCGTGCGTCGGCGCATTCGTGCCGCTGTTCGTCGATTGCGATGTTCCGCAGGCTCTGACGCTCGGCGGCGCGGCAGCGAGCCGCGATTCGGCATGGTGGCGATGCAAGAAATTGTTGCTGGCGATTGAAGCGGACTGGCCTCGTCACGCCTCCGCAGCCCGGGCCGCCTTCGACCGCTTCGAAGCGGAAACCGCCGAGCGCCTGGCCGCCCATCGAATCCTGGAGCAATCGGCGCCCGAACGCCGCGCCTTTGCGCACGAACGGGTTGAGACGATGCTGGCGCTGGTCGACGAGCTCAGCGGGCTTTGCACATAGCCAGCTCAGCGCGTCGACCCGCTAGCGCGACGCCTGCACTTGTGGCTTCTTGCGCGTCACGTCGACAGCGACCCCCCAACCCTCACGTAAGGCCTGCTGCACGCGTTTGGAATCGATTTCGTCGGCGAGTCCGGCTTGCTGCAGGCGTTGCGCGAGGGTTGCGATCGAGACCTTCTTCTTCGTCGTGCTGTGGGCCTCGAGCATCAGATGGCCGTCCGGCAGTCGTGCGATGCGTATCGGATCGTCGACGATGGCAACGCGCGTGCCGTTGCGAATCTCGTTGAACAGTCGTTCGATGTCGGCCTCGCGCAAACGGATGCAGCCGTGTGTAGCATAACGGCCGACCGTCCACGGTGCGTTGGTGCCATGGATTCCGATGCCGCCGTGCGACAGCTGTAACCAGTACTTGCCGAGAGGATTGTCGGGGCCGGGCGGAACCTTCGTCTTTACGGTTTCACCCTTTTCCTTCATCTCGTGCTGAATGGACAGAGGTACGCGCCAGGTGGGATCGCGCCGTCGCCCAGTGATGGTGTACTGACCGGCGGGTGTTTCCCAGTTTTCGCGCCCGGCTGCGACGGGAAACATGGCGATCACTTCGCCGTCGTGGATCCAATAGAGGGCCAACACCGCGAGATCTACGACCAGGCCGTCGGGCCATTCCGCCGGGATGATACGACGATTGGAGAGTAGCAAGCGCTGGCCGAGCTTGAGTCGTGAGGGGTCGGAAATGCTGTTCATCGACGCAGCCAGCTTGACTCTCGTGCCGAAGCGCTTGGCGATCAGCGCCAGCGTCTCCCCGGCAGAAACGACGTGGACAGCTTCCTTACCGGTGATGCGTTCGTACACCGGAATGGCCTTCGGTGCCGACTTTGTCGCTGCTGTTTCTGGGGCGAGGTCGAGGGCGGGGACCGCGTCCAGCCCGGTGGCGGGATTGGCACCTGGGAGAGCCGCCTTGGTTGCGGAAGCGTCATCCGCCGCCGCCGGTACAACCGCGGGGACGGATGCTTCAGCCGGTTTCAGAGCCGGCGCCTGCGTGCTTACGTCGGGTAGGGCTGCGACTGCCCTTGTCTGCGGTGCGGCAGCGCCGTCTGGTGTGGCTGCGAGACAGAAAGCAGCGGAAAACAGGATGCCTCCGCCCAAAATACCCACAGCACGAACCACGGCGTTTGAGCTATGGCAAATCTACCACCTGCGCAAGAGGGTAAAATATCGCTTGAAGGGCATCTTCAAGCGCCGTAGGCTTTGCACAAGGAGAGCCCTGGTGATGGATCAGTTGGCCGCGTGGTTCCAATTCCTGCGCACCAACCCTTGGCTGGTCGTGGCGGCGCTTGGCGTTGTAGTGGGGATCTACTTCGCACTCAATCGACGAACGAAGCTGCAACGCCAAGCGGACGAGCGCTTCAATCAACTACGTGAAGAGCGGGGAGAGATCTACCGCAACCTACGGCCGCCGACATGAAGATCCCCGGCTTGCTTGCCTCGCCGGACGGCCGTCTGTACAGTCGGCCGAGTGCGATTCAAGACGCCGATCCGATGGTTTGCGCTTCTTTTGGCCCGACTCGGTCGAGGCGCGGCGAGGTATCTAGGCGTCTGTCTCCTGGGCAGCTTGATCGGCTGCGGCAACGATGGTGAGGGCGGCTTAGCGAGCATCGCGGTCGAGGTGAGTCAGAGAACCATTTCCGCTGCCGGGAGCATAGCCCCGCCCAATCCGACAGCGTCAAGCGATGCAGCAACGCCGGACAACCTGAATCGTGCCTGGGCGCAGGCCTATCAAGCTGCGGGCGTGGGCGATCGGCAGGTCGACAAGGTCCTCGTGCTGATGCCTGGCTTTCTCGGTGGTGCCGGCGACTTCGATTATCTGGCGCGACGCGTCGTTGAGCGCAGCGACGGACACACGGCGGTGTGGGCCGTGGACCGACGCTCGAATGCGCTGGAGGATCAGACCGGCCTCGACGCGGCAGAAGCCGGTCGCGATGCCGACATTGCCAAGGACTACTACTTCCACAATACCCAGCTACAGGGAAAAAGGTTTGCCGGATTTCTGAAGTCGGCGAGCAATCCGTTCATGGCAGAGTGGGGCATCCGTACCCACATCGAAGATCTCGATGCGCTGATTACCGCGGCTCGCCAGCGTTACCCTCATGCGGCCATTTTTCTCGGTGGCCACTCTCTAGGCGGGTCGATCGTTCCGATTTACGCAGCGTGGGATTTCGGTTCCTATGCCGGCTTCGAGCGCCTCTCGGGATTGATCCTGCTTGAAGGTGCACCGAACCCTGGTGCGAGCGTGCCGACGCAATCTCAGTTCGAAACGACAGGCTTTGGGGCTGGCTTTGGGCGCAGCAGCCTCAAGACAGTGCGCGGTAAGCCGATTACCACGCTCGAGCCCTTCGTCACCACGGATCTCTTCGTGACCGCCGAGATTCTGGCCATGCGTGTACACCACGCCTTCGGTCAGCCCGATGCGATCTCCACCGATAGTGATCTGTACAAGGGATTCGTCGGGCTCTTGTTCGGCACCAGCAATTTGCCCACGCTGACCAATCGCGCCGCCTTGGGATTCGGCTTCGACAACGACTACCAGCCGCTGTTTTTTGCGCGGGTGTCGATCGGCAGCGCGACGGGCGGCACGGTAGGCCCGAATCCGAACGCCGCGTTTCTCGCGGCCCTGCTCGGCCCGGTCGGTACTCTACTGGCGCCCCTCGATCCGAGCGCAACCTACGATTGGCAAAGGACGGCGAGCGATGCTCCACAGCCCGATCCAACCGACATCGACACGTTTGCGGCGATGCTCTATCGCGGTCCGAGCAACTTCATCGAGTGGTATTTCCCGACTCGGTTGACGCTCGACGTCGCGGTGACCAACGGCCTCGACGTGCAACGCAGCGGCGATTGGCGCAAGGAAGTTTACGGTATGGCGGCGACCGAGAATGCGCGCGTCGACCTCCCGGTGTTTGCCGTCGGCGGCAGCCGCGGGTTGCTCCCCGACTTGTCGCGTCTCGACCCGTATCGCGCGTCGATCTTGCCGACGCTGCGCAACGGTACGGCGCGCAGCGCCACGCCGTTTGGATTTCAGACCATCCTCAAGGACCGCTACGTTCACATCGACGTGCTGAGCGCGAGCGACGAAGAGAGCCCAGGCAATGGTGTCTTCGGACCCATGGTCGAGTGGATGAACGCCGCGGTTCAGCTTGCCCCCAGCGGAGCGAATTGATGAATGCGGAGAGACGAGGGACGATCGTCGGGAGACCGGCGGCAGGGATGAGCGCCTTGCGTTGCTTGCAGTCAGCCCCCGATGCCGGTCGCCAAAGGTCCATCGTCGTGCTGCTCCTCGTCGCTCTGTTGGCACTTGCCGGTTGCGAGAACAGCATCCTGCGTAACGCCGCCGAGGCGGGGGTCGAGGCGGCGCTCGAAGCGCCGCCGACGCCGACACCGTGAATGCAGGTCGTCGCGTTGCGGGTTGTCGGACACCAGGCGATTATCCCGGCGTCGCCGCGTCGCGCAGTCCATTGAGGTTGCGCAAGGTAATCGATCCGCGGCGATATTCGATCAGTTCCTGCGCCATCAGTGCCGCCATCGCCTTGCTGACGCGTTCGCGCGAAGCGCCAACCATCTCGGCGAGATTCTCATGCGTCAGCGGCAACTCGATGCGTGTGCTGTTGGCGGTGCGGACGCCGAAGGTGTTGGCCAGATCGACGAGCGTCAACGCCAGGCGGCCGCGCAGGTCGAGGGCGATGCAATGGGCCAGGCGCATGCCGAAGCGCGCCTGGCGTTCGAGTACTTTGTTGAAGAAGCGCATGAGAGCGCTCGATGGCAGCGTCGCGGCAATGCGGTCGAAGTCGCGCTTGGGGACCAAGGCAATCGTCGCGGTTGTGAAAGCTTCGGCGGCACTCCAGCGCGGGCGCTCCGTCTCCACCAGTGGGAAGCCGAAGATGGCTCCGGGGTGATACAGAGCGCAAAGAATACGCTGGCCGTTCGGCAAGAGTACGGATAGGCTGACCTCGCCTTCGACGACGATGAACAGGCTGCTACGCGCCGTACCTTGTGGGATGATGGCGGAGCCACGAGCAAAGCGGCGTAGCGTGGCAACGGCAAACAGGGCGTCGAGAGTGGGCGGTTCAAGCCCCCACTCCGAGGTGATACGTTGGCGCAGGCGGGGGTCGTTCAGAGAATCGCGCAACTGTGACATTGGTCACGGAGGATCTTGCCTGGCTCGCCTAGGGAAGCGCAACATCCGTCATGGATTGATTCTGAAACACCGAGTTTAAAGAACATCGAAGGAGGGATCGCACAATGAGTTACGCGCTGATTTCGGCTGATTCGCACATCGTGGAGTCGCCCGACTTGTGGGAGAAATGGCTGCCCAAGGAGTTCATGCAGAAGGCGCCGAAGCTGGTCAAGGACGCCGAAGGCGGTGACGCCTGGCAGTACAGGCCGGGAACGCCGCCGGTGCCGCTGGGTCTGGTAACGACCTACCCGGGTCGTACCTACGAGCAGTTCAAGTGGACCGGGGCCAAGTACGACAAGGTCAACAAAGGCGCCTATATCGGTTCCGAACGCGTCAAGGAGCAGAAGATCGATGGCGTCGATGCCGAGGTTCTCTACCCGTCGCAGCGCACCATGCGTCACTTCATGCTCGACGACGAGCCTGATTTCCACAAAGCCGGTATCCAAGCGTACAACAACTGGATGGCCAAGGAATACATGGCTGCCGATCCGAAGCGCCTGATCGGCTTGGCGCAGATGCCCAACCTCGGTGTGGAAGCGATGATTGCCGAGATGAAGCGCGCCAAGACGATGGGCATGCGCGGTGTCATCCTTTCGAGCTGGCCGAATGGCGGCACGGCGATGACCCTCGACGACAACGCCTTCTGGGCCGAAGCCGAAAAGCTCGACATGCCGGTGAGCATCCACCTCGGGGTGCAGTCGAAGCAAGGTGCCAAGCCGCAAACCAGCACCGGCGTGATGGAAGCCGCAGGGCTGTTGAGCTCCGGCGCCAAAACCGTCGTCGGCTACTCGTGCGCCGGCCTCGACAACATGCCGGTGATCATTGCCGAGACGATCCTCGGTGGTCTGTTCGACAGGTTTCCGAAGCTCAAGTTCATTTCCGTCGAAGCCGGAGCCGGCTGGGTGCCGTACTTCCTCGAACAGATGGACGACCGCTACTATCGCAATCGCACCTGGGCTCAGGTCGATTTGCAGATGCTGCCGAGCGACTACTTCCGTCGCAATTGGTTGTTGACCTTCGTGCGCGACTTTTACGGTGTTCGCAACCGTCACGCCGTTGGTTTGAGGAGCATGATGTGGTCGACCGACTACCCGCACCACATCTGCGACTGGCCATACTCGCGGCGGGTCGCCAACGAGATGTTCGACGGCGTTCCGGAAGACGAACGCTACGCGATCTGCGCCGGCAACGCCGCGGCGTTGTACAAGCTGGCCTGAGAACATGAAGTCGAAGAGTCGAAAGTGACTTGCGTGCTTTCGACTCTTTGACGCTTCGACTTCTTGGACTTTCTTCCACATGCAGACCTTGGACGACCTCTTCGGCGGCCATTTCATGAGCGAGGTGGCGGATCCATACTCCGTCTACGCCCGTTTGCGCCGCGATGAGCCGGTGAAGCTGCTCGACCTGCCGATGCAGCCTGGGTACGTCGTCACGCGCTACGAACATGTCGTCGCCGTGCTGCGCAACGCCGCGCTGTTTTCGTCGCGCGCCAACGCCAAGGGGATCGGCCTGGTGATGGGCAAGACGATTCTCGAGATGGACGGTGCGGAGCACGCGCGCCATCGCAACCTCATCTCGTTGGCCTTCGTTCCGAAAGCCCTCAAGGGCGACCTGCCGGCGCGGATTGCCGCGCTGGCGAATGCGATGATCGACCAGTTCGTCGCCGACGGCACGGCCGACCTGGTGGCGCAGTTTACGCGTACCTTTCCTCTGCGCGTCATCGCCCAACTCATCGGCGTGCCGATTGCCGACTACGAGACGTTCAAACGCTGGTCGCTCGACATCATCGGCTTCGGCGACGACCCGGTACGCGGCTTCGAGTCGGCACAAAAGCTGGTCGATTTTCTGCGGCCGGTGCTGGAAGCGCGCCGCAACGCGCCGTGCGGCGATCTGATGAGCACCTTGGCGCATGCCGTGGTCGATGGCCACCGCCTGGAAGACGAGGAGATCTTCAGCTTCCTGCGGTTGTTGTTGCCGGCCGGCTCCGACACGACGTTCCGCCTGATCGGCAGCACGCTGTACGCTCTGCTGACGCACCGCGAGCAGCTCGCGGAAGTCCTCGCCGATCGCAACAAGATCGCCGCGGCGATCGAAGAGACGCTGCGTTGGGAGTCGCCGGTGCAGTTTGCCTCGCGCGAAACGACCACGGCGACGACCCTGGGTGGCGTCGACTTGCCGGAGGGAGCACAGATCCTCACGGCGCTGGGTTCGGCGAATCGCGACGACAAGCGCTTCGCGCAGCCCGACCGCTTCGACCTGCATCGTCGTATCGAAGAGCACATGGCGTTCGGTTTCGGGCGCCACTTCTGCGTCGGTTCGCACCTGGCGCGCCTCGAGGCGACAACCGCGTTGAGCGCCCTTCTCGATCGCTTACCGAATCTGCGCTTCGATCCGCAGAAATCGACGGGTGTCGTTGGCCTGGCGTTCCGCTCGCCGCGAAGTTTGCCGGTTGTTTTCGACGCGCCGAGATAGAATAGGCGCCGTCCAATCTCAGCCGGAGGAGCTCTTCAAAAAGTTCTCGACGTAACGCCCGATGATGTCGGTTTCGATGTTCACCGAGTCGCCGGGCTTCTTGTGCAGTAGGTTGGTGTTCTCCTGGGTGTACTGCACCAGCGATACCGCAAACGTTCCGACCGTCTTGTCGATGATCG
>JACQEN010000198.1 GCA_016200585.1 Deltaproteobacteria bacterium | reverse complement strand
CTGGTAGGTTCGTTTTCCCCTATTGCACGCAAGGTGCGGTACGTAGCCCTTTCAGCACCTGCTTGCCGTGCGGGGGCACAGGTGAACCGTGCTGCGACGCTCCTCAGACCACCTGTGCGGGCCCGAATTTGCTATGCAGCAGCTATCCATTTTACGACGGAACATGTGAGCCCTGTGGCGGCGAGAATGAAGTGTGCTGCCTCGATGGCTGCAACAACGGTCTATCGTGCTTCACCCTCGACAACCATTACTTCAGTTGCGCTTGTGGTCTTGGGGGATTGCCGTCGCCGGCAGATTTATGCTGCCCATCCGACAATTCTTGTTCTTCCGGGACATGTTCTGGAGGCGTTTGTGTCTGCGGCAATGCGGGTGAACCGTGTTGTTTCGGCAGCTGCGCTGCGGGACTGACATGTTCTGGAGGTACCTGCAACTAACACGGTGGGAGGCGAAAAAGGTGGGAGTTATGACGAAAGCTACATGGGCTGTCGCGGTGTGCGCATCGTTACTGTGCACCGCACCACACCGCAGCTTGGCCGCGGCTGACGGTGCGAGCCTGATCAGCCACGCCATCTTCGACCCTTCGATCATCGTCAGCAAGGCTCCCAACCGCAGCCGCGGCCAACTCGCTGCCATCGGGGGCGGCTTGGTCATTACCCCGACCTTCGACAGCACGATTACCAGCGACCCCGACGCCGCCACCATCGAGAGCACGATCAACGCGGCGATCGCGATTTACGAGCAGAAATTTTCCGATCCGATCGCGGTCACGATAAATTTTCAGGAGATGACAACAGGATTGGGACAGAGCAGTACCTACTACGGTTCCATACCCTATACGGTTTACCTGGCGGCCCTTTCGGCTGACGTAACAACACCCGACGACGCAACTGCGCTGGCTACGCTTTCGGCAGGCCCGAACAACCCCGTCACTGGCGACGCGAACATGAACGTAATGACGGCCAACCTCCGGGCTCTTGGATTCATCGCCAATCCTCCTCCGGGGGCATTTGACAGCACCATCGGCTTGAATACCTCGCTCATGAATCTCGACCGGTCGTCAATCAACCCGAGCAAGTATGATCTGATGGCCGTCGTCTCGCACGAGATTGACGAAGCGCTCGGGTTCGGCTCGGCGCTCAACGGGGTTTCGAACGGGAATCCAAGTCCAACGGGACCGGTGTGGGGCGAGGACCTCTTCCGCTATGACCAAGCGGGCAACCGGAGCTTTGATACGATGCTGGCCACCCAGGCTTTCTTTTCCATCGACGGCGTGAATGATTTGGCGCGATTCAACCAACAGGCAGGGGGCGACTTTAGCGATTGGTTCAGCACGGGCCCACACACCCCGCAAGTACAGGACGCCTTCGGTACCGCCGGCGCCACGCCGAATCTGGGGGTTGAGCTGCAGGCCCTTGACGTCATCGGTTACAATCTCGCCAGCGCAGCGTTTACGCCAACGCCGACGAGCCCCCCGACGCAGACGCCGACAGTGACGTCGACTCCGACCAACACACCTACATCGACGGGCACGAACACGCCGACCGTCACCGCGACGCCCACATTCGAAGGCGGTTGCGCCGCGACCCCCATTTCCAGCTGCCGCACCCCTGGAGCGGGTTCGTTCCTGCTGAGCGACAACAGCAACAACAACAAGGACAACCTGAGTTGGGTCTGGAGCCACGGGGCGACCACAACCCTCAGTGAGTTTGGTGACCCGGTCAATGGAACGTCGAGCTATCGGGTATGCGTGTACGACGAGAGCAACGGCGTGCCGACGCTGAAACTCGGTGCGCTCGCGCCTGCGGGCGGGCTCTGTCACGGCCTCACCCCATGCTGGAAGGCCACGGGCAAGAAGACGAGCACGGGTTATGTGTACGTCGATAGGGACCTGACGCCGAACGGACTGCTGCGCGTCGCGTTGAAAGCGGAGGTGCCGGGCAAGTCCAAAGCCAAGATCGTCGTGCGTGGCAAGGGTCCCAACCTGCCGATGCCGGCGCCCGCAGGGTCAACGCTGCTGTTGCAGGACACCAACGTCGTCGTACAGCTCGTGAAGAGCGACGGTGGTGTGTGCTGGGAATCCGTTTATCCAGCAGCGGCGAAGAAGAGCGCGCTGGCGGTGTTCAAGGACACGTTACCGTAGCGGTCAGCTGCGTCCGAGCCGTACGCGGCGACTTGTGATCGATTCCTCCGGCTCCTTTTGCAGCAAGCCGGGGAAGACCGCATACTCCGTGACCGGCGCTACGGCCGTGGCGTCACCACCGCCACCGGCACCTCGTCGACCGCCACCTGCAGGGTTGCACCTGCGGCACATGGAACGCCGGTATCAGGCGCTCGAGCTCGATGGTCAGTACGCGCCCCGATCAGCGTGGCGCCTTCGGCAGCAAGAGCCATCAAACCGGCCTCTTGGCTGAACGGACGTAGCAGGGTAAGAAACAGCCCATGACGATACATCAATCCATCGCGGCCAGGACCCTGGGCGTCGCCGTGCTGCTGCTGACCCTGGGCAGCGCCGTTTACGCAGCACCTCGGCAGAGTGTGCCAGCCAATGTCATTCAGATCGCGCAAGCGCCGGACAACAAATCGGGAGAGTTGCAACCGCGCTACCAGCCTGTACCTCCGGAAGAGAAGTCCTGGTACAACGACAGCTACCTCTTCGCGGCGACTCGCGGTGTCGCGCATTCGACGATGCAGCCAGTGGCGAAGGTGGCGCTCTACCCATTGACGGTGGTGTTCGACGTGGTGTTGCTACCGTTTGCAGCGATTGGAGGGTTATTCGGATGAGGATCGGCGATCAGAAAAACGGCGTTGCGCATCGAGTGGGTCGCGGATCTCTCGCCCTCGGCCTGGCCGTGTTGCTGGCGGCGAATGCTGGCTGTGCCGCCCGTGCAACGCGCGGCGGTGAAGGTACGGCAAACCCGGATCTCGACCGCCCAGCGCTCAGCGTCACGCTCGACCGCGACGACATCACCTATCTCGTCGCCGACTACCTGAAGCGTCTCGAGGCTTCACCGTTCTGGCAGGAAACGGTCAAAGGGGCCGCACAACCGCCCGTGGTTGCAATCTGGCCGATTCAAAACGCCACGACGCAGCACCTCGACGACCAGATGCTCACCTTGCTTTCGTCGATCGAAACTTCACTCGTCAACACAGGTCGCGTACGGGTCGTCGATCGCAGCAGTCAGGAATCGTTGGCGCACGAGATCGGCGTTCAACAGAGCGCCGGGTATGATCCGCGCGCGGCGCAGCGCATGGGCAAGCAACTGGGTGCGCAGTATTTCTTCACCGGCAAGGTCACCTCGGTCGACGAGCGCCTGAACAACATGCGCCGCGTGCAGTACACACTATTCCTACAGGTGATCGAGATCGAAACCGGCCTGATTCGTTTCCAAAACGAGGTCGCTCGTTCGAAAGCGCTGGAAGGGTAACATCCTGCCTCTGCGGTCGTGTGCAAGGGATCGCGCCGCCGGTCTGTGGCTGGCTGCGGCGCTGCTGCTGATCCTGGTGACCGCCTCGGGCTGCGCCACCTACGTCGACTCCCTCGACAAAGCAACGCGCGCGACTTCCGCCGGCAACTACGAAGAAGCGCTGGTGACGATGAACGGTGCGCTCGACGTGCCGTCGGCCGACGAGTTGCCGAATCAATGGAAGGGCGATCGGCCGCTGATCGCACTCGAGCGCGGTTCGTTGCAGCAGTCGTTGGGACGCTACCGCGGAGCGGCGCGCGACCTTTCCGCGGCCGAGGGAAATCTCGAGTTGCTCGATCTATCGACGGACCCGGTTGGAACGTTGGGAAGTTACATCTTCAGCGACAGTCTCAAGACCTATCGTACGCCGCCAACCGAACGTCTGTCGGTCAATGCGATCAACATGCTGAACTACCTTGCCGTCGGCGATCTCGACGGCGCCGCCGTCGAAGCACGGCGTTTCCAGGTGATGCGCGACTACCTGGCGGCGCAAAACATCCAGGCCGATCGACCGGCGGCACTGGGAACCTACCTTGCCGGCTTCACCTTCGAGCACCGTGGCGAGGGAGATCGCGCCCTGCGCTACTATGAGGAAGCTCTCGGCGGCGGACGGCTCGAATCGCTCGACGGCGCGGTCTCGCGGCTGGCGCGCGCCAATCCTTATCGCGGCCCGCGACTGTCCCAGGTCTTGAGCCGCAATGGAAAGCAAGGCGGACCGACGGTCGAGCGTGAGCTGCTGGTGGTTCTCGCTCTTGGGCGGGTACCGCATCGAGAACCGAAACGCATCCCGGTCGGCCTGGCAGTCGGAATGGCCGGTACGTATGTCAGCCACGACATCAACTTCCTCAAGTACGGCGCCAGCAAAGTTGTTGTGTATCCGGAATTGGTATCGACGCCGAGCACACTCGGCGAACCGGCGGTGCAAGTCGACGGAGAAGCCGTGCAAGTCGAAGAGCTGGCCGACCTGGGCTCAGCAATTCGCCAAGAGTACGAAGAGATGAAGCCGAAGATCATCGCCGCGGCATTGACCCGTATGGCATCGCGGGCGGCGATCGCCGAAGGCATTCGCGCCGGGGGAAGGCAACAGAGCGATCTGTTGGGCGACATCCTGAGCATCTTGTTCGAATCGGCGCTGGTCGCATTCGATCGGCCCGACACGCGGTCGTGGACACTGCTGCCCTCCCGCATCTTGGTGGCCCGCGTCGTATTGAAACCCGGCGCTCATGATGTGACCGTGGGCTTCGGCGGTCGCAGCAACCGCACGGTCACGGTCGACGCGGCGAACAGCGACTTTGCAACCGTCGTGGTCACCGAACCGCGCTAGAGCGCCAACCAGCTCCGTCCCGCGCGCTTCCTTCAGAAGAATCGCCACAGCGAATTCGTCGGCCGCCGGTGCTTGAAGCGCTCGTAACGGCGGCACAACGGGTAGAGAATCAGTAGCCCGACAAACCACGGCGGGTACGCCATCGCAATCGGCGCACCGTGTGGAAAGGCAAAGCCGATCACGGCGTAGACGTATAGGTGGGCGATGTAGAAGAACAAGGCGCTGCGGCCGAACGTCAGCAGCGGCAGCGCCCAAAATTCTCCACCGCTACAAAATGCGGCAAGCACGCCGAGAACGATCAGATCGACACCGAGCGTCAAGGCGATGAACGCCAGACTCGGAGGGTACTTCGTGACGTTGAGGAAGCCGATCCATCCCTCGGGAACGGGTACATGGATATTGCCGAACCCGCCGACACTCCGCACCATGACAAAGAGTATGAGGAATACGGCGCCCCAGGCGAGGGCCTGCGGTGCGAGTCGCTTGCCATCCGCCAAGGCGCGCCCGAAGACGATCCCCATTCCGGTCAGACCCAACCATGGAATCACCGGGTAGATGACGAACCAGACGCCGGTCTTACCTGGAATCAGCAGGAGACGCAGCAGCGGCGAGTACGAGGTTGCGGCGTCGGCGATCGACGGCGTGAGCGTCTGAGTCGCGACGATCGCAGCGGCGCTGATCAGCAGAACGCCGATCGAAGGAAGGCGCAGCAGAAGGCCCCACAGCGCCATCGACATTCCGAGAGCATACAGTACGCCGAGCACGACGCCGGCAGGTTGGAACCCGCCGCTTGCCGGTTCCTTCGCGGCGCCCATCGACCCGAGGATCCACGCCGGGTTCTCGATCAACTGCTGCACGACGACGAGAAGCACACCGCGCGTCACCAGGTGGCGGGCAATCCTCCCGGTCGACCAGTCGTCGCGACGGCGGGCACTCGCAAACAGCGTCACGCCGGCACCCATCAGGAAGAAGAACCCCGGTGCGCAAAAGTGGGTGAGCAAGCGCGTGAGAAATGGCAATACAGCGTCGTAATGCGGCAGCGCCTGCGACCAAATCTCGAACGGGTGTTCACGAACGACGAACGCCCGGACGTGATCGAGCGCCATGGTCAGCATGATCAAGCCGCGCAGCAGGTCGAGATGGACCAAACGCTGCGCTGAACCGTCGGCTGTGTCGGCCATGCACCTTGATCGACAAGGCGCCCAAGGAAGTCAACGTCGAGCGACGACCTACGGTCGCCGCTCGCTCATCGATTGGTGCGCATGTGCACGGACCTTTGCTTGAGAATTCCTGTCACCGGCCAGGCTACCAACTCACCCCCCTACGCCCCCTCTCTTGGTAAGAGAAGGGGGTTGGGGGATGAGTTCGTCGATGGCGAAACCGCAATTCTTTTGCAAAGCCCACGCCCGGAGCGTCAGCGCTGGGCGTGACAAATCAACGTCAGAGAATCCCGATCCGCCGGTGCTTGATCGGATCGGCGCGCCGCCAAGCGCAGGTGTTGTACACCCTTCGTAAAGTGTGGCCCGCGCAGTGGCACGCGGATCGCGATCGGAGCCGAACAGATATTCGGTGTTGCCAGCGCCGGCGTAAACACGACGTTGCGCCGACACTGGCCGTCTCCGCTGCCGGGTGCAGAATCACACTGCGCGTTGCTGCTGCAGGAATGCTGGTGACTTGGGCCCGCGTTGGTGCACCATCCTTGCACCTGCCCGCCAAGATCAGTCATTGCGCTTTCCAACGCGCTTCGGTTTGCCGCCTGCGTCGCATCCCGCGGCTTTGTTCCAGGCTGAATCAGGTTGACGCTGCGAACGTCAGTCGGCGTGCAGAGCAAGCGCGGATCCGTTCGATTCAGGCAAAGGCTGACCTGAAACGTACACGCGCCATCGCCTGTCGTAGCACCCACATCGCAACCGGGGTCGTCGTCGGTACAGTCGACTCGGTGCCCTGACGGACGGTTCGTGGCAACCGAATTGATCGCACCGTACCACTCATGAACGCAGTCGGTTTGCGACACGCCGCCGCCCGGGATGAAGTCCGAACAGAATGCATACGTCGATAGATCACTTTCAGCGAAATCGGCGGAAACCCCGGAACCGTCAGACAGGCCGACGAGCGCGTTGAGCGCGTCGAGGTGGAGCTGAGTCATGCGGATCGTTCCGTCGAAGAAGAGCTCGACCTGGAAGCTGTTCGAATTCTTGGTGCTGAATTCCGGTACGTTGTAGTAGGTGACCGCGACGCGGTCGCTGAGCTGCTTCCACGAGATACGTCCGCCCGCCGTCGGGTCGAGGTCATCGAACATCGGCGCAACGCGCGGCAGATTGAAGTGGCCGTCGAACGTCGGGTAGTAGTTGCTGTCGCTATCGCCGAACGTCAGGTAGCCATTGCTGCCCACGAAGAACGAGCTGTACGCGACTCCGTACAGACGAACTTGGGCTGCGCCGGTCAGATCGACCTGTATGGAGTCGTCGTCGTCGAGCTTCAGCGTCTGTCCGCCACTGGGATCCGTCGGAAACGTCGTCGTCGTCGATCGACACACGTGGTAAAAGCTCGCCGAGCCATCCGGGGTAAAGGTCAACACCTGGTTGTGGAGATCGTTGTCGTCCGCATCGAAGAGCTCGGTGAAATAGTCGGAGGTCACGACCGTCGTGAACGAATAACAGCTACCACTGTTGTCATCCGTGGTCGCATTCCCGACCGCATCGCTGGCCACGACGGAATAGAAGTACTGCGTCGTCGAGCTGAGTCCGGTCAACGCTACCTGATGCGCCGTATCGAGGCTGGAGGTTGTTTGGGTTGAATTGAGGGTCGCGCACGAGAGGCCATAGCGCACCTGCGACGTGGTCGGTTCATTCGTATCGAAGGCTACCGTGGCGTGCGACCCGCCGACGGCGCTGCTTTGCACGTTGGTGATCATTGGAGCCGTGCAATCAATGGATGCGCTCGATTGTACGGTTGCCGGCTGGCCGTTGCCATTGTCGGCATCATTGTAGGTGGCCGTGAGACTGTCGCCATCGGCAACTTCGAGGACTCCGTCGCCGACCACCAAGACGGCCGAGTTAGCCACAATCGTTCCGACGAACGAACCTGAAGCCGGCGGCGTTTCCGCCAGGACGACGGTCTCAGCATCGCCACCAACGGTCGTTACGCCGACACTGACGGAACCGCTCCCTGCCAGGTCGCTGTCTGCAACCGTGATTCCGATAGACGAAGAACACGAGTACTTCGGCCGCTCCAACGAAATCGTACCGGCGGGCACCGGCAGAGTGCCGTGAACAATGCAGTCATTGGCCTGATTCGACCACTCTTTCTGCACCGTGTAGGTGACGTTGTCGGCACCGACGATCGTGCCTTGGTTGGCGTTGCAGATGTCGCCGATCTCACCATTCGCGATGTCATACCAAGCAAGGGGCGGCGCAAAGTCGGTGGCGAGGCCGACCTCGGGATCGGTGATGGTTTCGATCATCTCGTGCGAAGCAACCGAGGTGTAGTTCTCGAACGGACTGCCGCCACCGCAGCCAAACTCGCAGCCTGAACCGCTTTCCATGTCCGGGTGGACGCCATAGTAGACTTCGTGGCCGCTGATATCGGCGATAGTGCTGTGATAGGCACAAAACTCGACGCACGAGGTTGCACCGCCGGATTTGATCGCCACGCCGAGCGGAAAGAAGACGGCATAGTACGTATTGTTGTTGCCCCCCACATCGGAGGTTGGCGACGGCAGATGTCCCGCCAGGATCTGCGCCGCCAGCTCGCTTTGGATCTGCGTGTCGTCAATCACCGCGCCACTGTTCTCAGGTGACGGCGTGATGCTGTACTGACCGACGAAGCTACCGCGTCCAATGGCCTGGTTCGTACCCGACCCGCCGCCGATCGCAGTAATGTTGGTATCGTACTCCGACAGCCAGTCGACGTAGGGGCTGTTGAGCACGCCCTGGTAGAACGTCGCCAGGCTCGGTGTAGTGGTATCGCTGACGTTCGAGAGATACTGGCCGGCGCCATACAGCACCTGCACGACCTGCATATTCGAGACAACTCGCCCGCCATAGTATGCGAGCGAAGGGCCTACCGGAGCCTGGCCTTGACGAATACCGGGTCGAGCCGACAACGGATGCCGCGGCCCACCAATCAGAAGCAGGTTCGAATTGCTGGCCGAGGCTGCGAGCGGCGCAAACGCCGCGAGTACGGCTCCGAGCACAATGGCTCGCTGTAGACTCACTCTCCATTGAAATTTTCTCACGATTGCCCCCTTGTCTAGACGGAACGCCAGGATCGACGCGCCCCCCGCGCCAACCAACGACCCGACGTTTACTTGCGACTTGTACTCAGCTTCGGGCACCGGCCATAGCGCATCTCACGGTACAGGAACAAGCACTTTCGTTTCCGCCCGACTGATCCCAATGCCAGTCACTCAAGGGTACGAAACAAACACGCTGCTCGCGCTTGGATCGCCGGCGTAGTGCGCGACGCTGAGCTCGTAGCGTCCGGGCTCGATGACCCACTGGCCGTTCTGCCGCACGGCGATGGTGCGTAGTGAAACGGGAATCTCGACGCGGCGTGTCTCTCCGGCGTCGATTTCGACTCGCGTGAAACCAAGTAATCGGCGCGGCGGTCTTTCGAAGCCTGATTTCGGCAGACCACCGTACACTTGCACGACGGTTGCACCGGCACGAGATCCCGTGTTGCGGACCTTCACCGTCACCGTCCCCTCGGTTGTCTTGCCGGTGACTTGCGGGTCTTCGAGCGCAAACGTCGTGTACGACAACCCGAAGCCGAACGAATACGCCGCCTGGTTACCGTCGCGGTCGAGCTTCCACTGGCCGTGCCAGAGATCGTAAGTCTCGCGGTTGGCGTCGCGATCAAAACGCGGCAGGTGCTCGCTCTTGGTCGGAATCACAAAAGGCAGGCGCCCGCTGGGATTCACCTTGCCGAGCAGCACATCGGCAAGCGCGTGCCCGCCTTCCATGCCGGGGTACCACAGCAGCAACAAAGCAGCGACACGCTGCCGCCAGCGTTCCATGATCACCGCGCTGCCGCCCATCACGGCAACGATCGTGCGTGGATTGGCCGCGGCAAGCGTTTCGATCAGCACCTCCTGCCCTTCGCTGAGGGTCAGTCGCGCCCGGTCGCCGCCGGGAGAAAAACCACCACCCGAGGTTGCCTCGGCGATCGCGTCGCGCAAGCGCTCCGGCGTTGTCGGGTCGGTCATCGGGGGAAACAACTGAAAGAGCTCGCCGATGTCCCTCGGGATGAACTCGCCTTCGTCGCGATGCGTGTAGCCGACGACGGCAAGCACGACGTCTGCTTCGGCGGCGGCAGCCGACGCGCGTGCCAAGTCGGTGCCGTCGTCGTAGGTCACATCGACGTGCGGCAGCGCCGCGCGCAAACCTTCGAGCGGGGTGACGATGTGCGGCGGATGGACGTTGCTCGAACCACCGTCGCCGATGTTCGGCTTCGCCGATAGCTCGCCGATCACCGCCACACGCTGCAACTTGGCGCCATCGAGCGGCAGAACACCGCCTTCGTTGCGCAGCAGCACGATGCTTTTCTGCGCCGCCTCGCGCGCCAGGTCGCGATGCGGGGCACAGGCGATCACCGCCGTCTCCTGCGGCTCTTGTTTCAGCAAGTGCGCGAAGCGCAGAAGCGTGGCAACCGTCCGTTCGACGCTTCGTTCGACCGCTTCCATGAGCAGACGGCCGTCGGCAACGGCGGCGGGCAGGTTTTGATGCCGCAGCTGCAGATAGGGCATCTCGATATCGAGCCCGGCTTCGACAGACTGCACGGCGTCGCGCAGCCCCATCTGAAAATCGGAGATGACGAAACCATCGAAGCCCCACTCGTCGCGCAGGATCGTCGTCAAGAGCTCACGGTTCTGCCCGCACCAATCACCGTTGACCGAATTGTAAGCGCTCATCACGCTGGCCACGCCCGCATCGACGACACGCTTGAAGTGCGGCAGGTAGACCTCGTGCAGAGCGCGTTCGTCGGCAGTGACGTCGACCTTGAAGCGCGCGTTCTCCATCGAGTTGCAGGCGAAGTGCTTGACGCACGCCAAGCCGTAATTCTGTATGCCGCAGGCCAGCGCCGCACCCATTTCGCCGACGTGGAACGGATCTTCCCCGTAGGTTTCCTGAGCCCTTCCCCAAGCCGGATGGCGCAGAAGGTTGACACAGACACCGCCGTAGTAGGTCGCGCCCACCGCCCGCAGCTCGCGACCGATGGCCTCGCCGATGCGCTCCTCGAGGTCGGGGGCAAACGTCGCACCGCGCGCCATGCTGACCGGAAAGGCCGTGCACTTACCGAGAACGATGCCGCGCGGTCCATCGCTGAACTGAATCCCAGGAATCCCGAGCCGCGGCACCGCAGCCGCCGGCCACGGGTGTTGGAAATAGCCGCCCCGGATGCTGTCGATGAGCCCGTCCCAGAACGGCGTATCGCCGTCGAGGCAGCCAAGCTTTTCGTCCAGGGTCATCTGCGCAACCAATTGCCGCGCTTCCTTACGCGCATCGGCACCGGCTCGCACCCGCGCCGCCGCTTCAGAGAACTGCGTGCTCATATCGAAAGCCTCCAGCAGGTCGTTTCAAACCGAGAGGAACTGCTTGAACCAGTAGCCTGAATCCTTCACGACACGCTTTTGCGTCGCGTAGTCGACGTACACCAAGCCAAAGCGCGGCACGTAGCCTTCGGCCCACTCGAAGTTGTCGAGCAGCGACCAGCAGAAGTAGCCGTCGATCGGCATGCCGTCGCCTTTGGCGCGCAGGACCTGTGCCAGGTGACGCCGATAGTAGTCGATGCGCCGCACATCGTAGACGCGGTCGCCTTCGAGATCATCCGGAACCGAGGTGCCGTTCTCGGTAACGACGATGCTCGGGAAGCGCTTGTAGGAATGCAGGCGCTCCAGCGCTTCATAGATTCCCTCGGGCTGCGTGGTGTTGCCCAGAACGTTGATCTCGTAGCGCCGAAAGTCCTGGTCGCGGCGCGGCAAAGTCCCGACCAAGGGAATCGGCAACGGCGGGGCCGAAACGCGTGTGTAGTACTGCGCGCCGATGAAGTCGAAATCGACCTGGATGGCGCGTTCGTCATCCGAAAGAATGTAGCGCTCGATCGGCCGCAGCAATCCGCAGTCGTTGGTCGGATAGCCGAGACCCAGATTGGGCTCGATGTAGACGCGATTGAGCAGCGCGTCGAGACTGCGCTGCGCACGCAGATGCCGCGCCGAATCCCCGGTCGCCTTCACCGGCGCGGTGACATGGGTCGTGCCGACCACCGCATTGGCGACCTTGTCGCGCAGCACTTTCGCCGCCGCCGCTTGACAGAGATTGACGTGATGGACGCTGGCCAGGAACTTCTGCCGGCTGAAGATCCCAGGCGCTCCCGCACCGATGAGGTAGCCACCGGCGCAGAAGGACAACGGCTCGTTGAACACCATCCAGCGCTTGACGCGGTCGCCGAGACGCTCCGCCACCACGCGGGCGTAATCGCTGAACCAGCCGACAATGTCGCGATTGGCCCAACCACCGCGGTCCTGCAACGCTTGCGGCAGATCCCAGTGATAGAGCGTGATCCACGGGTCGAGCCCGTTTTCCAGACAAGCGTCGACGACACGCGAGTAGAAGTCGAGACCGGCTGCGTTGACCCGCCCTACACCCATCGGCAGCACCCGCGGCCAGGAGATGGAGAAGCGTTTTGCCCCAAAGCCAAGGCTCCACGACAAGGTCACGTCGTCGCGGTAGCGGTGGTAGAAGTCGCACGCGACGTCACCGTTCTCGCCGCTGCGCACGGTTGGCAGCGGCCAGCGCCGCCGGTGCGTGAACGTGTCCCAGATCGACGGCCCCTTGCCGTCGACGTTCCAAGCGCCTTCGATTTGATACGACGCCGTTGCCACGCCCCAAGTGAAACCCGCGCCGAAATCCGAAGCGCGCAGCCCGTACAATTCCATGTCCGTCATCCGTTCGCCTCTTCGCCACTTCTTTCGAACGGCAACACCGACCACAGAAAGAGGGCAAGCGCAATACGGGCCGCCAGCGGGTAGTGTCGGGCCTTGACTCGAACGCCAAAGAGCCTTGATGACTGTTGCCGTCGTCGACGATTGTCGATCGGGGACTCAAACGTAAAATGGTTCGATCACAAATCGTCAATTCAAGTCGCCACCGGCCCGGTCGGTTGCCTTACGCCCGGCCCCTGTCGTAGGAGCAGCACATGAGCTGGGTGAACGTTTCCGAGGAGCTTCTCAACGAGTCGCGTGATCTGAATGCGAAGATCGAGCAGGTGTTGGGGGCGATCCCGCCGATGTACACGGTCGATCCGCAGGTACAGCGGGCGCAGCGCATCGACGGTACGGGCGTATTGCCCAAGCCGGTGTACATGGACGAGTGCCGCAACCGCACGATCCACGGGCCGGCGGGCGACATCAACCTGCGCGTATTCGTTCCCGAGAAGATCGACGGCGTCTACCTGCACATTCACGGTGGCGGCTGGGTCCTCGGCGCGGCCGATCAACAAGATCAACTGCTACAGATGCTCGGACTTACCGCCAACCTGGCTGCGGTGAGCGTCGAGTATCGCCTGGCGCCTGAGCACCCCTACCCTGCCGGACCTGACGACTGCGAGGCCGCCGCTTGTTGGCTGGTCGAGAACGCCAAGCGCGAGTTCGGTGCCGACCGTTTGCTCATCGGCGGCGAATCCGCCGGTGCGCACCTGTCGGCGCTGACGCTGCTGCGAATGCGCGACCGGCACGGCGCGGCAAAGCATTTCAGCGGCGCCAATCTGGTCTTCGGTGCGTACGATCTCGGAATGACCCCGAGCCAGCGCAACTGGGGCGTGCGCAACCTGGTGCTGTCGACGCCGATCATGCAGTGGTTCTACGACCAGTTCACGCCCGGCTGGTCGGTCGAGCAGCGCCGCGATCCGCAGGTGTCGCCGTTGTGGGCCGACTTGCACGGCATGCCGCCGGCGCTGTTCACCGTCGGCGCGCTTGACCCGCTGCTCGACGACAACCTGTTCATGGCGGCGCGCTGGCAGGCCGCCGGCAACCACGCCGAGCTGCAGATCTTCCCCGAGTCGATCCACGGCTTCCACGCCTTTCCGACCGGCATCGCCCAATTGATGATTCAGGCGCAGCTGACTTTTGTGAAGCAAACACTCTCAGGAGATCCGAGAACCGCATGATGAAGTCCGAAAAGCACGAGCTCAGAGGTAGTGGCGGACGCCTCGTCGTCCATTCCTGGGGCGAGCCCGAGGGCGAGCCCACGGCGCGCTACATCGCGCTGCTGGCCCACGGCTACGGCGAGCACGCCGGCCGCTACGAACATGTCGCCCAGCGTCTCGTGGCTCACGGTGCCGCCGTCTACGCGCCCGACCACCGCGGACACGGTTTGTCCGACGGCGACCGGGCGCTGATCGAAGACGTCGAGGCCATGGTCGACGACCTCCATGCCGTCGCCGACTTTGCACGCGGCCGCCATCCGCGCCTGCCGATGATATTGATCGGGCACTCGATGGGAGGGCTGCTCGCGGCGCGCTTTGCGCAGCGTTACGAGCCCGAGCTGATGGGTTTGGTTCTGTCGGGACCGGCAATCGGCGGCAACCCGGAAATGAAGCAGCTCCTGGCCCTCGATCCGATTCCGGAAATTCCCATCGACCCGGCAACACTCTCCCGTGATCCACAGGTGGGCCGCGCTTACGCCGAGGACCCGTTGGTCTTTCACGGACCGTTTGCACGGCAAACACTAAAGAGCCTTTTCGAAGCCATCGACCGCGTTGCTGCCGGACCATCCCTCGACGTCCCCGGTCTGTTCATTCACGGCGACGACGACCGGCTGGTACCGCTTGATCCGGCACGCGATGCGGCGCGACGCCTGTGCACCGATTTTCTCGAAGAGCACGTTTACGCGGGCGGCCGCCATGAGCTCTTCAATGAGACCAACAAGGAGGAGGTGCTCGACGACGTCGTGAGCTTCGTCGATGCCGTGCTGCAGCGGACTTGACCGGACAGATCTTGCGTCTCGACTATGGTCGCGCTCCCAATCCTCCTCGACACGGACGCCGGCACGGACGTCGACGATGTCTTCCGCTTGATTCCGGACACCGGCGCCCCGGAGCTCGACGTTGCCGTCGACGTCGATGCGTCGCGCTTCGTCGAATTCGTCATGCGGCGAGTGCTGAGCCTGCAATGACCGCGTCAACCGACCGTCGCCGCAAAGTGCTCGTCATCGGCAGTCTCAACGCTGATCTGGTAGCCCAGGCAGCGCGCCTGCCGCTCCCCGGAGAAACCGTCATCGGTGGCCAATTTCATCTCGCTGCCGGAGGTAAGGGTGCCAATCAAGCCGTCGCAGCGGCGCGCATGGGCTCGGCAGTCGCGATGATCGGGCGTATCGGCAATGACAGCTTCGGATCGATGCTGCGCGACGAACTGCAGCGAGCCGGCGTCGGGTTCGAGCACGTGCTCGTCGATCCGACGGCACCCACCGGCACGGGTCACGTTTTCATCGATGCGCAAGGCCGCAACGCCATCATCGTTGCATCCGGCGCCAACCAGCGGCTCACGGCCGAGGACCTGGCCAGCGCGACAAGCGCTTGGCTAGACGTCGCACTCGTCGTGCTGCAACTGGAGGTCCCCTTGTCGACCGTCGACGCAGCAATTCGCCAAGCCGCCGAACGCGACGTCCCGGTGCTCTTGAATGCCGCACCGGCGCAGGCGTTGCCCCGCGATCTGCTGCGGGCACCGGCCTGGATCGTGGTCAACGAGGTCGAGGCCGAGCAACTGGCCCATGCACCGGTGCGCTCGGCGGGCGACGCGCTGCACGCCGCATCGATGCTTCGCACCGGAACGCAGAGAATGGTGGTAACGCTCGGAAGCAGCGGAGCCGTGCTGCTCAGTGACCAAGGCAGCACACACGTCGCTGCGCCGGCTGTCGAGGTCGTCGACACCACGGCTGCCGGCGACGCCTTCGTAGGTACACTGGCCGCTGCGCTCGCTGCAGGCCTCGATGATGAAAGTGCGGTACGGCGAGCGGTCGTCGCCGGTAGCCTCGCCTGTACCAGACTCGGAGCTATCCCCTCGCTCCCAACCGCTGCGGACCTCGAACAATTCCGCCGGCGCACCGCATGCTGATGCCAAAACCGTCTGATCTTTTCTTCTCCACACAAACGCCGCTCGGCAATGAGCGCGGCATTCGCGTCACATGGCTCGGCACGGCCGGCTTCACCATCGAATACGAAGAGCACTGCCTTCTGCTCGATCCTTACCTGACACGAGCGTCGCTGTCGCGTTGCGTATGGACCCGGTTGCGTTCCGATGGCGAGTTGGCGCGCCGACTCGTTCCACGTGCCGACGCCATCGTGCTCTCCCATACACACTTCGATCACGCCCTCGACGCGCCGTCGATCGCACGGCAGACCGGCGCACGCGTCTACGGATCGCGCTCGGCCATCCATCTCTGCCGCAGCCACGGAGTTTCGGAGGCGCAATTGGAGTGCGTCGAACCAACGAGCGGCAGCCGGGCGAGCGAAACGGAGGTTGGCCCGTTCCGAATGCGATTCTGGCCGAGCGCGCATTCGGCGTTCTTGTTTGGACGCGTCCCCTTCCCCGGCGACATCGCCGATTGCAGCGACGTGCCGTTGCGCACGGGGGCATACCGATGTGGGGCGGTCTTCGGCACGGAAATCGAAGTCGCCGGACGCCGCCTGTTCCACGTCGGCAGTGCCGAGCTGGTCGAAACCGGTTGGAACGTCGGGCCAGTCGATCTCGCCCTGGCGTGCGTCGCCGGGTGGACGACGACCGAGCGCTACCCCGAGCGCCTCATGAGCGCATTGTCACCCGGCGCCGTGCTGCTGCATCACTGGGACAATTTCCTGCGCCGCATCGAAGAGGAAGCACACGCCCTGCCGGGAATGCGCTTTGCGAAATTGATCGACCGCCTTCAAACAACCGCGCCCAACCTTCCGGTAGGCGCCCTGCCGCTGTTAGGCAGCATCCGCCTCTGACAATCCATCCTCCCATCTCCCATCTCCCATCTTCGCCCGCCACTGTGTCGACTCGCTGACACCGTTACAGCGTTCGGCGACAGCGAAGAATCCCTTCCGGTGCTTGCTCCGTCCTCCATCGGCAACGCTCCCACTGGCGTCACAATTGCTGTCACAAGACGCGGAGGTTTGATGACGATGGCGAAACGACGGCAATATCTATTGACCCGGACGGCCGGGCTGTTGTGCCTGGGGACGCAGCTCAGCCTATTGCCGTCGACGTTGCATGCCTTGACGTTGCCGGAGCTCGTCAGCACCGCGGAGCGCTTCGATGACCGCGAAGTGGTTTTGAACGGGACAGCCTCGGAAGTGCACTCGCAGTCGTCGAACTACGGCGACCTCTACACCACCCTCACGATCGTCGATCAAGGTCAGGAAATCACCGTGTTCAGCTTTGGTAACCCCAAAGTAAAACCCGGTGATCGCATCGAGGTGCGTGGTGTGTTTCGCCGCGTCGGCCACAACCAACGGGCCACAGCCCCGAACAAGATCGAGGCCTGGTCGATCTCCCACACGGAATAGCCGACGCCAAAACTCAGCTAGCCTTGGCGTGCACGTGCCGCTTGCGGCCGCGATGGGCCTGCGGTCGTCGCGGGATACGCTCGGCCATCGCTTCGAGCTCGGCAACGAAGAGCTCGGAGATCCGATGCGGGTCGGGAATCGCCTCGGGATCGGTGTCGATACCGATGTTCATCGCATCGGCATACGAAAACAGCGCCACGACCAACGGCGTTCCCTGTACGACGCTGGCAAACGGATAGATCGCCTCGACCCGCGCCCCGGCAAGATAGCGGCGCGTCGCCAGGCCGGGGATGTTGGTACACGCCAGATTCACCCGCCCCAGGCTCTGCTGCGCCAACCAGCGAAACGCCGCCGCCGGGATGACCGTCAGTGTTTGCACCAGAAAGGGGTAGAGCGTCCCGCGCTTATCCCCCTTGGCCGTCTGCGTCTGCCGAACGATCTGCTGCAGGCGATGGTCGGCGCGCCGTTCTCCGACCGGCAGTTGAATGTTGAACATGCCGACACGGTTGCCGAGACTGTCGCGGTCGTCGCGGCCGCGCAGGCTCATCGGCACCATGCACGTCAGCGTATCCACATGCACCCGACGCTGCCGATGGTACGCGTGCAGGGTGCCGGCAAGCGCCGCGAGGACGATGTCGTTGATCGTCACGCCAAAGGCCTTTTTGAGAGATTGTAGTTTTTCGAGCGGAATCTCGAGAACGTCGAGTCGGCGCGACAATCCGGATGTCGATTCGACTAGCGGATCTTGCGTCACCGGGTTCCCGAGCTCGGCAACGACCCCACGTGCCGCTCGCAGCATGCGCCACACTTGCGCCGCCGACTCGAGGGGCGCGCCGACGACATCCAACGGGAGCCGCCCGATACGTCCGGCGACGGCGGCCAGCTCACGTCCGGTATCGGCCATGGCTTCAAACAGACCGCGCGGCACCGGCAGATGGCCGGTGCGTTGCGGGTGTACAACGCGCGGTTCCTCGCCTGGGTGCGCTTGCGTCAGGGCTTGCAACAGCGTCACCGCCCCCACTCCGTCGACCAGCGCGTGGTGCATCTTGAAGAAGTAGGCGCTGCGACCGTGCTCAAGACCTTCGATGCAGTACGCCTCCCAGAGCGGGCGCTCACGGTCGAGCGGCGTCGCGAACAACGCGGCGGTCAGGTCGAGCAACTCGCGCATCGTACCGGGATGGGCCAGAGACACGTGGCGGATGTGATACGCCGGATCAAAATGCGGGTCGTCGGCCCACAGAGGCAACGCCAAACCAAGAGGCACCTCCGCTACACGCTGCCGCAGCCGCGGTACGAGGGCCAGCGCAAGCTCATGCGTTCGCACGACCACCTCGGGGCTTGGCTGACGATCGAGGATGTACAGTCCGGCGATGATCGGCCGGAAGATCGGCAGCGCTGTTTCGGCATACCAGAACAGGGCGTCGGTGGCCGCCATCCGCTGTGGCAGCTGCATCGGCGCAAGCGCAACCCCACGGCTCACTCGCCTCTGCTTCATGCTCCCCTCCTGCGTCACCTGGAACGCTTTGCGGCCCGCTTCTGCTGCCGGTCGAGATAGCGTTGCAATCCTTCAACGAGATCGGTCAGGTTCGGCGTGACCAAGTTGATCACGAATTTTTCAACCTGTGGTGCCATACGATCCGCGAGAAACCGCGGTACTCCCGGCAGCGCGTTGGGATGCACGACCAGGTCGCCGCCGATTCGGATACACGTGCTCGCCTTGGGATTCGCCGGATCGGGCTCGAAGTAGTTCGTACCGGAGCAGTCGTAGAGCGCCGCCAGGTGGGAAACCGTCGGCGTGTGAGTCCAATCGACTTTGAATTCAGCCGGACTCCAAACGGCGGTATCGATCCAGCCAAGCCATTCGGGCGACAAGAACGGTCGCACGACCGCCGGCGCGGCGTGTAGGGATCCCATCCATCGTCGCACGATGCGCAAGCGCCCGTCGGCAAGTTTCTCGCTCTTTTCGGTTGTGATGCTCTCGACGTTCGGGAGAAACGGAACAATCGCTTCCATCTCGTCGATCATCGTCTCCAACACCAGCGATGCTGGATGCGACAAGCTGGCGCTGTTGCTGAACCTCATCTCGGACGTCCTCCCGCGACGATCCTAAGATCGATTGGTACAGCTGCATAGGCCCTGCCATCAACCAGCGCACGACAGACCGCAGCGCTGCCCGCTGCATAGCGCAGAATCGCGAAGCTACGACCAATGAACTTCTCAGGTGTGAGACGACTTTCCGAGATCCTTGGTGTGGCAGGATACGACTTGCTGCCGACTCAGGAGCGTCGCAGCCGCATCGGCAGGTGAGCGTACCCCCGAACGTTCGGCGAGTGGACGCGCTCCATACCGCGTTCGTCGATTTCGTAGTCGGGGATGCGGGAGAGGACTTCTTCGAGCGCCACTCTGCCCTCGAGACGGGCCAGCGACGCGCCGAGGCAGACGTGGATGCCGAAGCCGAAGCCCAGGTGCTGCTGCGCCGGTCGGGTGACATCGAACTGGTCGGCGCGTTCGAAGGCCCGCTCGTCGCGATTGCCGGAACCCAACAGCAGGATAACGCGGTCGCCTTTGGGCATCGTGGTACCGTGTAGGTCGACGTCACGGGTCAGAACGCGCGCCAGCATCTGCGTTGAGTTGTCGAAACGCACGACCTCTTCGACCGCATCGGCGATCCGCCGCGGCTCGCGCACCAGCAACTGCCGTTGCTCGGGATGCTTCCACAGCAGGTAGACCGCATTGCCAAGCATCTTCGTTGTCGTCTCGTTGCCGGCAATGATGAGCAGGAAGCAGAAACCGAGGATTTCGTCGTCGGCCAGACGTTCCCCCTCGACCTCCGCAGCAAGCAGTCCGCTGATCACATCGTCGCCCGGCTGCTGGCGACGCCGGTGCAAATCGCTGGCAAAGTAGCGTACAAGATTTCCGGCAGCCTCCATGCCGGCCGGTGTGACGCTCGGGTTGCCCGGTTCGCGGTGCAGCAGCAGGTCCGACCACTGGCGCAGCTTCGCTTGATCGCTCTCCGGCACACCGAGCATGACGCTGATGACCTCCATCGGCAACTTGCCGGAAAAGTCGTCGATGAAATCGATCGCACCACGATCGAGCAACGGCAGCAGATGCTTGCGCGTCAGCGCCCGCACGTGTGGTTCCATCTGCGCCACCCGCCGCGGCGTAAACACGCTGCTTACCAATCGTCGCAGCTTCACCTGCCGTGGCGGGTCCATGGCGATGATCATCGGCGGCGCCTTGCCGCTGCCTTCGAGGGCAACGCCGCCGTGCGACGAGTACGTTTGCCAATCGTGCATGGCGTCGTAGATGTCCTGAAAGCGCGACAACGCCCAGAATCCACGCTCGCGGTTGTGATATGCCGGCGCTTCGTCGCGCAGGCGCTTGTACACCGAATAGGGATCGTCGTGGATTTCGTAGGCGTAGGGGTCGTAGACCGGCGGCGAGGACATGCGGCCGAAATAAACCACTGGTCCCTCTACTGCAAATCCGAAACGATCCGACGTCCCCCCTTGGCGGTTCCTGTCACGGGAAAGGAATCGTTCGCCCCCGCGGCGGTTCCTGGTTCCTGCCACGGGGGAAGGGTGGGGCCGCGTTCCGAGACTACATCTCCAGGATCGTCCGTATGCCGCGACTCGCCCGCAAGTCGGCCAGCGCTTCGTTGATCTCGCTGAGCTGCCGTCGTTGGGTGATCAACGCTTCGAGATCGAGACGTCCCGTCTGCCACAAAGCGATCAAGCGCGGAATATCGCGCACCGAGTTGCAGCTGCCCAGGGCACAGCCGATGAGTTTTTTCTCCTGCAGCGTGAACAACGCCGGCGCAATGATGTTGATCGAATCGTCCATCCCGGGCGCACCGACCGCGACCGTCGTACCGCCGTTGCGCGTCGCGCGCAGACAGTCGGCAATCAAGGCGCCGCGCCCCACCGCATCGAACGCGTAGTCGGCTCCGACCTGCGTCAGCTCGAATGTGCTCGCCGCAATATCGCCGGCACCGGGGTCGAGAACATCGGTCGCACCGAAACGCAAAGCCGCCTCACGACGCTGCGCTACGGGGTCGGCACCAATGATGCGCGACGCACCGGCAAGGCGCGCGCCCTGAACGATGCTCAAGCCGATACCGCCCAAACCGATGACCAGCACGGTCGCACCGGGCTCGACGCGCGCCGTGTTGAGCACGGCGCCGACGCCGGTCTGCACCGCGCAGCCGATCACACAGGCGACGCTGAGCGGTACGTCGGCAGGGATCTTCACCGCGCCGCTGGCGGGTGTCAGCACCATCTCGGCAAAGCCGCCCATACCGACGCCGCGAAACACCATCTCGCCGCGGCGCGAAAGGCCGGTCGTACCGTCGGTAAACGTGTTCGTTTGAATTGCGGCAGCGTTGACGCATACTCCGGGCTCGCCGCGCACGCACCAGTAGCACAGCCCGCACGGCGGCAGCGGGCTGAGAACGACGTGGTCGCCGACCTGTAAGCCGTAAACGTCGGGCCCAAGCTGCTCCACGATACCGGCGGCTTCGTGGCCGAGGATCATCGGCGTCGGGCTGGGAAACACCGCGTCGGCAATGCTGAGATCCGAGTGACAGAGACCGCAGTGGGTGACACGTACGCGCACCTGGCCGGCGCCCGGCGCGGCGATCTCGACGTCGTCCCAGATCACCAACGGCTTGGCCTGTGCTTCCATCACGGCTGCACGCATCATGTTCTCCTTCTCGTTTCGAAGATACCGGCCGGTGTGGCAGATCAACCGTACCTTAACAAGTTGCGGGACGCCGTGTTTTCGCCATCAAAATCAGAATTCCCCCCTCCTTACTAAGGAGGGGGGAAAGGGGGTGGTCATCCTGGCCGCAGCGATGATTGAGTGCACAACCACTTGGATATTCTCAACGACGTCGATGTTCGTAAATCGCAGCACTCGAATGCCGAAGCTTTCAAGATATGCCGTTCGTTCAACATCATACTGCTGTGCGGCTTCCGAGAAAATGTGAATCGCCATCTACCTCGATCGCCAGCTTGCAGCTCGGTGCGCAGAAGTCGACGACGAAGGCGTCAATACTATGTTGGCGCTGAAACTTGATTCCAAACTGTTGCCCTTTGAGGACGGATCACAGCTTCTCTTCAGCGCTGGTGGCACTATCGCGCAAGATGCGGCGCCTGGCGCGCTCGCTGTGGCGGTTGTAGTGCAGGGCCATCAACCACCCCCTTGCCCCCTCCTTACTAAGGAGGGGGTTTCTTGTCGAAGAGACCTGTACACTCAGGCGATTCAGGTATTGATCTAGCTGTACACACGCATCCAGCGCGGCAGATGAACGTCCTCTACTTGTTGAAAGACGACGCGCACGGATTCGCCGATGCGGATCGTCGCCGGATCGACTTCATTGATCGCCCCGTGCGGCGTCGCCACCAGGTTGCCGATAAAGCGCAGGTTCGCATCATCGTCAGTGGCGACGGTGATGACATTGTACGGTGCGAGCTCCTGGTATGCCGGCAGCAGCGGCGGATGCGGCACGACGAACGACCAGATCGTCCCGCGGCCGCTGAGCTTCTCCCAGCGCGACGTTGTAGCGCCGCAGCTCGGACACATCGGGCGCGGCGGCATGCGGCGCTTGCCGCAGGCCGCGCAGGCTTGGACGAGCAACTCGCCGCGCGCCGTGCCCTGCCAGAACGGCGCCGCGTCGTCATCCTCCGGGTCGGGCAAAAGGAATTTGCTCTCCATCCATCACCTCCGCAGCAGCAAGGCGCTGGTGGGCACACCCTCGCCGCTGGTGACCAGACAGCTCTCGGCGTTGTCGACTTGGCAGGTCGAAGTGCCGCGAATCTGGCGCACCCCTTCGAGCACCAGATTGAATCCGTGCACGTACGCTTCCGACATACCGCCGCCGGCCGTGTTGGTCGGCAAGCGGCCATCGGGCCACTCCAAGGCGCCGCCTTCCGTGAATGCCGCGCCCGCACCGCGTTCGCAAAAGCCGTAGCCTTCGAGCGACAACGGGATCAGCGGGCTGAAGGCGTCGTAGAGCTGCGCAACAGAAACATCCTGCGGCTTGATGTCGCTGAGCTGCCACAGCAAGCGAGCGCAGGCCCACGACGGACCGACCAACGGATCGTCGTTGAAGTAGTTGGTCATCACCTGCAATTGCCGCGGAATGCTCTGCGCGAACGAATGCAGGTACGCCGGCCGTTGCTTCAAATCTCGGGCACGTTCGGCAGCGACGATCACCACCGCCAGCGCGCCGTCGGTCTCGAGACAGTTGTCGTAGAGGCACAGCGGCTCCGAAATCCAACGCGCCTTCATGTAATCGTCGCGCGTCATCTTCTTCTCGTACATCGTCGCATTGGGATTGCGATTGGCATGCTTGCGGAACGCCAGGGCGACGTTGGCGAGATGATCGCGGGTGGCGCCGAACTCGTGCATGTAGCGGCGTGCCAACATGGCGATTTCATCGACCGGCCGTAGAAGGCCGAACGGACGCGTCCACTGATGGTATCCGCCGAGCCGCTGCTGCACATTCGCCCACGGACGGCTGGCTTTCGCCGAGCGCTTGCGCGCCCGCCAGGCGACCGCCGCTTTGCATTGTCCGGTGGCGACGGCCATGGCCGCATGCCCGACCGTGGCGCACCCGGCTCCGCCGCCGTAGCCGATCTCGCCGAAGTAGGTGATGTCGCCGAGGCCGACGTTGCGCGCCACTTCGACCTCGCGGCCGTTTTCCATCGAAAACATCGACAACCCGTCGATGTCGCACGGCTTCAATCCGGCATCGTCGATCGCCATGCGAATCGCCTGACACGCCAATGACAGCTCGGTGTTGTCCAACCCCTTGCTGAACTTCGTCTGGCCGATGCCGACGATCGCCGTGCGGTCTTTGATCGGTGTGGTCATCTGCGCCCTGCGCCTCGTGGAGCCCCGAGCCGCGAGCCACGGCTCAGAGCCCCAAAGCCGAACTCCCTACCTCAGACCCGCGAACTGTGGCGACTCCTCGTCGATCAACGCCTTGAACGACGGACGAGCCAGAATCCCGGCAACGTACTTGGCGAGCTTCGGCCAACGCGCCGCATCGACCTGCACGCCGGCATGCTGCAGATTGACGAACTGGCTGCCGAGGCCGATGTCGCCGATGGAGAATTGTTTGCCGACGATGAAATCGCCACCAATCTGGCTTTCGAGATAGGTCAGCAGCGGCGGCATCTCTTCGTTGATCGCCTTGTCGACGACCGCTTCGTCGGTCTTCTGCTGGAAGAACGCCGGACCGATGACGCGCTGGAAGAAGATCTTCGGCCCGAACACCTGAACCAAGGCCGCATCGCCGTACTCCTCGAACCACAAGGCGCGGGCGTAGTCGTACGGGTCGGACGGATACAGCGCCGGGTTCGGATAGACCTTCTCGATGTAGGCGCAGATAACCGATGAATCGCACAGCGTCTTATCGCCGTCGCGGTACGCCGGGACCTTGCCCATCGGGCTGATCTTCTTGAAATCGTCGCTGACCTTGACTGGAATCACCGGATCGAGATCGTACTGCACACCCTTCTCGGCGAGCGCGACTCTAACCTTTCGAACGAACGGAGAAGCGTTGATTCCCAACACTGTCGGCATCTTCTGTCTCCTTTCTAAACTCCGGCGGTTGCGCCGCCGGCAAATCTGTTGGTGGATCGGATGACTCAACCCGATGGACGGGGGTGAGTCAATGCAGGGAAACGAGTGGCTCGTGACTTGAGGCTCGTAGTCTCGTGGCTCGCTTGTCAGGCTTTCCGCAATGCGGCCCAACCCAGGCCTGTGGCCACCGACGTCAAGTAGTCTTGCGCCTTGAGCTTCGCCTCGCCGAAGCGGTCGATGAACATCTGGCGGATGATCGGGATCTGCGCCGAGCCGCCGGTGAGAAAGACGGAATCGATTTCTCCGGGCGCGACACCGCTCTGCTCCAGAACCGAGGCCATACATGTTTCGATGCGGGAACGATCCGCTTCGATAAAGGAGTTGAACTCAACGCGCTTGACCAACTCGTCGATGCCGATTGCTTCGCGACGAAACCGAATCGTCGCGTGTTCGGCATCGGAGAGCTCGGCCTTGGCTTTTTCGATCGCTTGGAAGAGGAAGAAGGCGTAGTTGCCTTCGACCAGGATCTGTAGCGCATCGATGGCCCGTGGAGCGCTCGAGCTCCAACGGATGCGTGCCAGCTGCTCGCGCGTCTTGGGGCTGCGCAGGAACGGCACGTGATGCCAGACGCCGAGCTCGGCAAGCAAGGCCTTCGGAAACGGCAGGGTCTCCCCTTCCATCGAGCGGTAGGTCGTGCCGCCGCCGAAATACTTCCTGAGCTTGTGCCACATGATGCGCGAATCGAAGCTGTCGCCGGCGACCTGCACGCCGCCGCTGGCCAGGATGTCCTCGCGACGATCGCCGCTGTTGCCGGTGCCGAGACGCATAACCGTGAAGTCGGACGTACCACCGCCAAAATCGCCGATGAGCACGGTCTCCGCATGATCCAGCGACGTCTCGTAGGCCAAGCCGGCGGCGATCGGTTCGTAGAGATAGTCGACGTCGAAGAAACCGGCGAGCTGCGCGGCCTTGCGCAGACGGTCTTGAGCGACCGCCTCCCTTTCCGGCCGATGCACGTTGGTCGCCGGCCGGCCGATGACCAGAACGGCTTCGCCGCCGGACAGTTCATGGATCTTCTGGCGTACGTGCTGAAAGATGACGGCGATGAGGTCTTCGAGCTTGTAGTAACGATCGTTGATCCACGTCTGTTCGAAAGAGTCGTCGGCAAGAAACGTCTTGATCGATTGAATCAGCGTGCCCTGCATGTCTTCGCGCAGATACGCGTCGATCGCCCGTTGCCCGACGACGAAGTCGCGCTTCTCCGGCGAGTAATAGAGCAGACTGCGCAGCACGCGCGCGTTCGGAGCCAGGGCGTCGAGGTCGCACAAGCTGACGCTGCCGTCATGATGCGCCCACGCCAAAGACGAATTGGTCGTACCGAAGTCGAGTCCGAAGCGTTCCATACCACCTCAGTCGCAACGCCGGCATACGGTCCCTGGATTGGGAAGCGCTCAAGAAATTCCGGCGGCGGGCCGGTCACAATGGCGGAAACTTGGAGCAACCTCAAGTGGGATGTGGGTGCGACGGGGTGTGTCCTAACTTGAAAGCGAGATGATTCCGCGAAGGCGAGCCAAGAGAATTGGGAGTCGCGCTTGGGTAGCCGGATCTGGCAATAGATGACCGCCTAACGAATCCGCGAATCCCGACACGGCGAAGAGTCTTCCGAACTCTTCTGCTAAGTAGGTTCTAAGCTCCGCAGGGGAGTTCTCTAGCTCCGCAAGGAGTTCCGGACGGCCATCGACCACCGTTACGATGTCTTCCAGATCATGACTCGCTTGATAGTCCCCGTCGCCGCGCTGCCTTAGTGCCTCAAGTTTGGTCGCGATGAATGCTGGGGCCGAGATCAGATTCAAATCAACGCCAGATGGCAATCTGATAACCGTGGCCGTCTTCACGGCCAACGGGTACCATCGGTTCGAAAAGCCCAGAACATCCCCGGACGGCATTAAGTCCAATTTGACGCTACCGAAGACGTATCGACATATCGGTCCAGTTTGATCTTCCTGGAATCCGCGGGCCTTTATTGCCTTAACAATCCGCGTGTATTCCAAGTACGATGAGACCTCGGACACTACGTCGACATCTACGGTAACCCGAATTTCCTGAGCCCTGACAGTTGTCAGCAGAAGACCGGTCGCGCATCCCCCGACGAACACCAAAGAACTCGCAACGTCACCCAGAGCGCGAACCGTCATCGTCAATAGAGCAAGATTAGGGTCGTCGGTGTTCACTTCAGCCGTTCCCTGAGATGATTTGCCGCGACCTCACGTTCACGCGCCTGCCCTATCCGCAGGGCATCAACGAGGGCCAATAGTTCATAGAATTTTTGATCCTTGGCTACGGCCAGCGGCAGGTTCGCATGGAGTGGTAGGAGTGAAAGGCCCCTTACAGTTCCCTCAGGGTGGGGCCATACGGGTGGGTTCTGATCAGAAAAAAGAACCTGCTGCCTCAACGGGGGGACAGCGTAGGCAGTCGGGACCCCGATGGTGAGTCCGCCGCGCACCGCAGGAAAAACGTATGGAACGCCGTAGATGAGAAGCCCGACAAGCGTGCTGTTTACGGGACGAATCCACCGAGGGTCGCCGTGGTCGACCGCCAATCTGGCAGTCACTAACCGAGTGACGGCGGCGTGCGCCTCCGAGGCTGAGAGGTGAAGAAGTTCAGCTAAAATTGCATAGGTAAACTTCTCCCCCTCCGGGAGCACGGCCAATTTCAACGCAACCGCAATGTCGACTGGTTTTAGAGCCCATTGTCGCTTGCCACCCCCAAGAATTGAATTCTGCAGAACTAGCTTCATACGTTATTCTAGAATCATGTATAGAATGCTCACCCGTGTTTTTCCATAGAGAAATTGTAAACAAATTCAAGCAAATGGAAAATCATTCGTAATTCGCGAATATTGAATACCAGGGAAAAAATCATCAGATAAAATCACAAAACAGCTCCAGGCACTGCGCTGATGGCGCGCCGGCAGCCGCAGCTCACCGCGGACCCGTCACCTGACGCAGTGGCTTTTCGACGTCGTCCTGTACGCTGTACCCCTCGGCGCTGATGCTGGCTTGCGGCGAGTTGTACGGTGTCTGCGCCCAGGGGCTGTCGTGACGCGGATAGTCGCTGATGGCGATCTCCGTACCTTTCACCGTCAGCGGCGCTGCCCATCCGAAGGTCACGCGGCCCTGGCTCGGCGAGTCGTAGACGACATCGTAGCCGCCCGAGCTGCCGCCCTGCGCCGGGCGGGCGGAGATCACGATGTTGGCGGCGGCGACCGCGCCCCGGAAGCGTTCGAAGCTCTGCCAGTCGGCGGCGCGGCCGCATTCGACGATCCATACGTTGTCGGCACCGCCGTCGGCTTTCAGATCGAATGGTTTGATCATGCCGTTGGTGGCGTAGACCGTCGAATCGTAGACCACCCACTGCGCCGGCCGGTACGAGTAGAGCGCGATGTAACCGTCGCGCAAGCGGCCGAAGGTCCACGAGCCCTCCTGCACCACCTCGTCGAAATGATCCTGCGGAAAGTAAGCGTGCGTGTAGGGCTCGTAGTGGAAGAAATCGAACGGCGCCGGATTCTTCATTCGATACTGCGGAGCGTAGATATGGATCGCGACATTCTCGTGCTGCGCCGAACGTGGCATCGACGCTTCGCCGGTCCAGTAGCTGCCGGTCTCGGTGTCTTCGTACCAATTCGTGGTCTGGATCGGCGGACGGAAGGCGTGCGTCGTAAACACCAGCGCGTTCGCATCGAGGGTCGCCTGCCACGATTGCACCTGCGCCTGGAACGATCCTTTGCGGTAGTCCTGGGCGCTGGACAGTATGTAGTCGCTGGTTCGGTAGGTGTAGGTGTTGACCGCTTCCAAGAGCGCGAAGCCGAGCATGTGCGCCGAATTGAGGGCAAATTGCTGGGCAAACTTGAGATCTCCGGTGAACGCCTTCAAACCGGCGAACGGCGCAAAGTTCGACGTCGTCCACAGGTTGTACTGATTGAAGGTTTGCACCGTCAGCGGCACCACTTCCCATTCCGTCAACGCGCCCATGCCCCACCAGATCGTCAGATCCTCAGGGTCGGTGAACGAGAAACCGAACGGCGCTTGCGGATTGTCCTTGTACGGCCCGAGCTCATTGAGCGGCAGGCTCATGCGCTCTTTGTCGACAAACGCGGTCGGCGAGCGGGCGATGCGATAGATCGCTTCGGGCAAGCGATATCGCTTGGCGCGCGCGAACAACGTCGCACCGGGGTCTTCGCCCTGATACGGGTAGTCGGTCGTGTCGAAAAGCAGCTTCACCATTCCCCAGGTGTCGTCGTCGAGCGACGACATCTTGTCTTTCTTGTACGACCGGCCGTGGGTCACGCCGAAAGCGCCGCGAAAGGTGTGTGTCGCCATGTCGAGCAGCAAGACGTCGAGCACGGCCGCAGCCTTGGTGCGGATTTCTTCGTCGTTGGCGTACTCGACGAGCGTCAGCAGCGGCGTTGCGTCCTTCTGGTAATAGACGTTCGAGTGCCATTCGCTGAAGCCGAAGCGCGCCCGCAAGTCGAACCAGCGCAGCAGACGTGCCCGCGCCGTCTGCAAATGCTCGCGACCGCTGCGGCCGTCGGTCGACAGCGTTCGATCGGGATAGGTTTGTCCGACCAGGTATTCGATGGTGTGGTACAGCGCCTCGTGATTTTCGGTCCAGTAGTACGAATCGTCGCTCAACCCCGCCGGCGTCGGCTCGGTGAACCACGTCTTGAACGCCACCAGGGCGTCTTCCAGCTTCTGCGCCAAGCCGGGCGCGAGAATCGGGTTGTCGCGGTACCCCAAAAGCACGTTCAGCAGATAGAGCGCATCGAAGTCGCGCGTATCCTGCAGCGCCGCCATCTTGGCGAACGTACCGTCCCAGGCGTCGATCGGCACGCTACCGGGACGGACTTGGAAGGCCGTATCGCGCTGCGATCTCTCGATCTGTGAAATGACATTGAGCGGGCTGCCCGGCGAGAAGGATTGCGTTGCCACCTGAAAATAGGTCAGCGACCGCGTCTGGAACTGCGCTTCGTCGACGAATCCGTTCGACACGGTCGATGATCCGGATCCTTCGCCATCGTTACCGCAACCTGCGAACGACAGCGCAACCAGACCAATCAAACACAATACACTGACATTCTTCATCTCAACATTTCCTAACGCCCGAGGATTGGGAACCACGCATAGACATGGATGTACACGGATGGAAAGCGAAACGCCTTCTCGGAATCGTCTTCATCCGGGTTCATCCATGGACACTCCTGAGCCGGTTCACAGGTAAGGAACGACGCGTTCGCGATACGTCCGCTCCGGATCGTCGATATCCCCCAGGCGCACGGCGCAGTCGAGCAGCAGGATACGGTCCGACCCGGGGCGCTGCAGGGCGCGCGGATGCACGGCATCGGACGGCAGAGCGCCGGTGAGATGCAGGTACTGCGCCGCAGCGTGCTTATAGGCCGCAACCGGGATCCGGAAACCGACGTTGCCGAGGTGCTGCAGCGCATCGTTCAACGTCAAAAACGTCATGCTGCCGCCGGCCAACGCAGCGTCGCGCGCGGCGAACTTCTCCGGTGCAAAGGTCGACAAGCCGAGCAGGTAGTCGCTGCCATAAACGACCATGTCGATGGCCAAGTCGTTGCCGGTGTAGATGCGGAAATCAGCGCGCTTGCGATCGCGAGCCGCCAGCCGGCGCAGCTCGACGTTGCGATCGAGAGACGAATGCTTGGAGCCCTGTAGGTTCGGAATCTCGAGCAGACGCAGGAAAGTTTCATCGTCCCAGATTTCGCCATGCGGAGCGAACATCGGACCCAGCTCGAATGCCAAAGCCGTCTCGCAACGCGCGCAGATGCTGGCGTAGAGCGCCGCCTTGTCCGCCGCCCCCATCCCATGCATGGCACGCGACTGGATGATCACCGGCGTGCCGCCGCGCGTCTCGATTGCCGCGATTGCCCGATGATAGCTTTCGATCGTGCCCCCGCCGTCGGAAAACGCACCGGCATAGAAGGCAGTGCCGCTCCCGAGAATGCGGCGCGTTGTGGCGAGAACCGCATCACGCTCCGCTTCGCTCAGCAGGTCGACAAAGCCGGTGTCCATGTTGACGGCAACGTCCAGCCCCGCCTGGCGGGTGCGCCACAGATGCGCTTCGAACGACTGCCAATCGATTTCTCCCTCACGCATGTATGGCAGGAGGACGGCCGAGATCCCGTGGACTCTTCGCCCCGGCTGCAAGCGCGCAAACGCGTCGACAAGAGCACTCATCGCCGACCAGCGTAAGCACAGCGCCATCACGCGGCGCAAGGAAAAGCCGGCACGCGGTTGGAGCCCGAAGGGCTTCGTCTCAGTAGCCGGAGGCTTCCCAGCCTCCGGCGCGAGCGGATCAAATGCCGTCGGGAACGACGAAGTGCCTTCAGATCTTCAGCGTGAGCTCGAGATAGCCGAAATCCGCGTCACTGCCGGAATAGATCTTGTTGACGACGGCGCCCCCAAAGGCGTGACCATAGTAGAGGTTGGTATTGAGAAAGCGGTTCCAGTCGTAGCCGATCGATGTCTCGACCAACGTGAAGAGCTCGCGTTGTCCGTTCGCCGGACGGCCGGGAAACCCGAAACCTTCGGCGCGATTGCGGTCGCTCAACGTTGCACCCGAGCCTTGATACCAGAGGTCGTGCGATTCGGTGAGGCGCAGGACGTGCAACTCGGTACGCGACACCAGGCCGGTGATCGGACGCAGCAAGAGCGACCCGAACGCATCCTGCGTGTTCATCAGATTGTAGAAGGTCGAGAAGGAGTAGATGCGCGCCGTCGGTAGGATCTGAAAGAAAGTCTTGTGCTTGTCGTCGTTCGGATTGTCGTCGCCGGAGCTGCGTGTGTAGCCGGCACGGATCCATGGTTTCCACGGCAGCGCCGGTTGCCAGCCGGCTTCGACGTCCCATGACCAGCCAAAGTCGCTCTGCCGTCCCCAATCCCCGCCTTGCAGAACGCCCCACAGCATACCGTCGACCGACCCGAACGGCGTGCTCGCCACGTGAATCAAATGGCCGCCACCGGTGTGCAGGTTGATGTCGGCGCTGCGCTCCGTCGCGTTGTTGCGTGCCGCCAGCGGCCGGTTGTCCGATTTCGTCTGGTGCCGCCGATCGTCGTAGTAGATGTAGAATAGCCGCGCATCGCTGCTCGACGAGGCCCGCAGCTTGGTAAAGTTCAGGGCGGCGTAGCCGAGGTCGATGTCGTCGATGCTGTGCATGCCGTTGAGATCGAAACCGCCTTCGGTCGGATGCGAGGCCATGAGCGTGACGTTGATCGGAGCGCGATTGAACGCCACCACTCCGCCGTCGAAAGCACGGCCGACGTCCGACCATCCAAACGACCCGATCAGACGCTGGGCGAGACGCGTGTTCTTCAACCAATCGACACTGGCATCGCCGCTCAGCACTTCGTTGCCCTCGGAGAACTCGAATCGTCCGCCTTTGATCGACAGACCCGGAAGCCCAAGCTGTTTCAACGTCAGGTAGCCCTGCTTGAGAAACACGCTGGCGTCGTTGCGCCGGCGATTGTGCTGAAAGTAGACGCCGCCCAACCCGAGGTTGCCCTGCGGCGCCGGCGCGCTGGCTGTCGTCGGCAAGTCGATGAGCGCCGAGCTCTGCCCTTCGACAAACAACTCGAACGGATCGTCCTTCCACTTCACCGAAGCACGCCCGACCGCTCCAATGAAGTCGTAGTCGTTGTTCTGCGTACCCGTCGGTTCGAACCAGTTCCACAACTCCCAGCGAGTCCGCAGACTGGCCGCCACCGACAATTTCGGCGAAATCGAATCGACCGTAATCTCGCCGTGTCCCATTCTCGGCAGGCCGGCAAGGCATAGGTACACCACCAGTGTACGACACACTGTCGCCTTCATGTTCCATCTCCTTTGTTTGAGGGCGTTCGACCGTCGCGCCCTGGTTCAGACAGCGACCGAGGCAGTCCCGCGAATTGCGATTTGTTCGGTACCGTCGGCGCTGTCGCGCTCGCCGCGCCGCGCCGCAAGTTGCCGGTCACGTGTCGTCAGCGCTTTCGACACGGATGACAACGGCGGCACATCCGACACGCTGGTTGCGGCATTGCCATCCAGGAAAGCCAACAGCTGCTCGCGCGCCGCGTAGTACACCGGATCGTCGACGAGGGCCTCGCGGCGCCGCGGGCGGTCCAGCGGCACGGTCAGGATGTCACCGACCGTCGCCGCCGGTCCGCTGGTCATCATCACGACGCGATCCGCCAGCAGCAAAGCTTCGTCGACGTCGTGCGTCACCATGACCACGGTCTTCTGATCACGCTCCCAGAGGCGCATGAGCTCGTCCTGCAGCTCCATGCGCGTCAGCGCATCGAGCAAGCTGAACGGCTCGTCGAGCAACAGCACCTTGGGATGAACGGCCAACGCCCGGGCAATCCCGACACGCTGGCGCATCCCCGAGGAAAGCTCATTCGGATAGTGCTCGCCTTGTTCGTCCAAACCGACGAGACGCAGCGCTTCTTCCGCCTGCTCGATTTGCTGCGCGCGGCTTTCAAATCTCGCCACCTGCTCGACCGCCAGCAGGACATTGTCGCGCACCGTCAACCACGGCAGCAACGCGGCGGATTGGAAGACGATCCCACGCTCCAGACCGGGGCCGTCGACCTCACGGCCTGCAACAATGGCCCCACCTTCGGTTGGACTGTTCAGCCCCATGAGGATCGACAATACGGTCGACTTGCCGCAACCGGAGTGTCCGATGAGACAGACGAATTCGCCTTCTCGGATGCGCAAGTTGAAGTCGCGTACGATCACCGCCGAGCCCGATGGGGTGTCGTAGCTCTTTCCCAGCTGCGTCAGCTCGACGAAGCGCTCGTTCATGACGCCACCGCCAGCGCCGGCGTTTCAGGCGCCGCACTGCGATTGGTTGCGCGGCGTTGACTGGCGAGGAACTCGACGATGTCGCGACGAGCGTGATGGTAACCGGGCTGCAGATTGAGCGCGCGGCTGGAACGCGGATGCGGCAGATCGACGACGATTTCCGGGCCGAGATGCGCCGCCGGACCCGGTGTCAGTGGATAGATGCGGTCGGCGAGCAAGATGGCTTCCTCGACGTCGTTGGTGATCATCACCACGGTCTTGCGCTCTTCCATCCAAAGGCGCGCCAGCTCCGTCTGCAAGGTTGCGCGCGTCAATGCGTCGAGGGCGCTGAACGGCTCGTCGAGAAGCAGCAGCTGCGGATTCATCGCCAGGCCGCGCGCCACGGCGACACGCTGGCGCATGCCGCCGGAGAGCTCGTGCGGACGCTTGTGCGCCGCCGCACTGAGGTTGACCGTTGCAATCAAGTGGTCGGTACGCTCGCGCTTCTGTGCCGCCGAGAGCTGCGGCGAGACCGCATCGACCGCGAGGTAGACATTCTCGAACACGCTCATCCAGGCAAGCAGCGAGTAGTTCTGAAACACGATGCCGCGATCCGGACCCGGTCCGCGCACCAGCTCACCGCCGAGCCGGATTTCGCCGCAATCCGGCTGCATCAGGCCGGCAATCAGCGACACCAGCGTCGTCTTTCCCGATCCCGAGTAGCCGACGATGCAAACGAACTCGCCCGCTTCGACGTCCAAATTCAGATTGTCGAGCACACTGTACCAGCCGCGTGGGGTCCAGTAGCTCTTGCCGACACCGCGCAATTCCAAGAACGCCATGATCTCCTCCCTGCCTCAAACGGTTTGAAAGCGGCGCTCCGCCAGTCCCATCAGGCGATCCAGGGCAAAGCCGATGAGACCGATGGTGACGATCGACAGCAGGATGTGCGAGTAGACCAGGCTGTTGTACTCCTGCCATAGAAACCCGCCGACGCCCGGTGCGCCGGTGAGCATTTCGGAAGCGACAATCACCAACCAAGCGATACCCAGCGACAGCCGATAGCCGGTGAACACGTACGGCATGCTGGCCGGGATGATGATCTTGCGCAGCATCTTCCACGGCGACAGCCGCAAGACGCGGCCGACGTTCCAGTAGTCGGGGTTGATGTTGCGCACGCCCACCGCCGTGTTGATCACCGTCGGCCACATGGCGCACAGCGCAATCGTGAATACCGCGGCCGGCTCGGAACGCTGGAAGATGATCAACCCCAGCGGCAACCACGCCAACGGCGAGATCGGGCGCAGAATTTGAATGATCGGATCGAAGGCGCGGTAGAACGCCCGCGACAGTCCGAGCAAGAATCCGAGCGGCGTCCCGAGCACGATGGCCAGCAGGAAGCCCTTGGCGACGCGCACCAAGCTGAGAATCGCAAAGCGGCCGATCCCCTGGTTCATCTCGCCGTCCTTGAAGAACGGACGGACGATGTACGGCCGCGATTCGTGCCAGGTCCGCAGCGGCGACGGCAAATCCGGAGCGACCGTTTGGCTGACGATCGTCCACACCAACAGCACCAGGCCGATGCCCAGCAACGGCAAGACGACGGCTCCCATCTCAAATCGTTTGCGCATCGCGCACGCCTCCTCAAACCAGGTTGTGCACCGGAAAACCGGTCGCGTATTTTTCGGGCTCGTTGGGATCGAAGGTCCCGCCGTCGAAGAAGGCTTCGCTCTTCAAATCCTCGGCCGGAGCGTCGACGCCGACCTCCTTCGCCACCGCGCGAAAGAGATCGGGCCGGTGCACTTTGTTGACGACGCCCTTGTAATCGAGGTCGCCGCCAACCATGCCCCAGCGGCGGAACTGCGACAGCCACCACAGCCCATGCGACTTCCACGGGAAATTGGTCTGGCGGTCGTAGAACGTCATGTACGACGGATCTTGCTCGCTGCGCCCGTCGCCGTAGTCGTACTTTCCGAGCAAGCGGCCGAGGATCACGCCGGGCTCGCAGTTGATGTACTGCGGCCGCGACACGACCTCCGCAACCTGCGGCCGGTTGTCGAGCTTGTCGATGAACTGGCTCGACTCGATCATGGCTCGCAAGATCGCTTTGACCGTCTTGGGATTCTTTTCGGCAAACTCCTCGGTGAAGGCCAGAACCTTCTCCGGGTGATCCTTCCAGATCTGCTGCGAAGTGATCGCGGTGAAGCCGATGTCGTCGGCAATGGCGCGCGCGTTCCACGGCTCGCCGACACAGAAGCCCTGCATCTTGTCGACCTTCATGTTCGACACCATTTGCGGAGGCGGGATGGTGATGAGCGTGACATCCTTGTCCGGGTTGATGCCGCCGGACGCCAGCCAATAGCGGATCCACATGGCGTGCGTGCCGGTCGGGAAGGTCATGGCGAAAGTCAGCGGCGATCCATTTTTCTTCGCTTCTTCGGCCAGAGGTTTGATGTCTTGCGGCTTGCGCACACCGGCGTCGCGCAGCTTCTTGTTCAGGGTGATCGCCTGGCCGTTGCGATTGAGACAGAACGGAATGACCATCGGCCTTTTGGGCGACCCTCCGAGCCCCATCGTCGACCCGTACGGCATGCCGTAGAGCATGTGCGTCGCCTGATTCTCGCCCAGCGACAGGCGATCGCGTATCACCGCCCACGAAGCTTCCTTCGAGATCGTCGACTCGATGCCGTACTTCTTGAACAGCCCGAGCTCGTGCGCCATGACGATCGACGAGCAGTCGGTCAGCGCGATGATCCCGAAACGGATCTGCGACGTTTCCGGACCGTCCGCCGCATAGACGCGGCCGACCCAGCCGCGCGGCAATCCCGCCATGAGTGCGCCCATCGTTCCCCCGGCCACCTTGAGAAACCGTCGCCGCGAAACCCCTCCGGTTGCTGGCTGTGAGCGTTGCTTTCGTCGTGACATGAACAACCTCCTCTTCCTTCTTTCCTCGCCGCCGACCCTTCGACTCACACCTTGCGGGCTTTCGTTACGAGCCGCGCCGGCCTGAGCCCGTGTCGCGGCGGACCAAACAACACCTCTCCACTGCGTGCGTCGAATGCCGCGTGATGACACGGGCACTCGAAACGAGTGTGCTCTTTCACCCAAAGAACCGGACAGCCGAGATGCGGACAGCGCCGATCGAACCCAACCAGCGTCGACGCGTCGACTTGAACGACCAGCGCCTCTGCACCACCGGTGGCCGTAACCGTGCGCGCCTCACCGACGGCCAACGGCGTTTCGTCGAGTTGCAGCGCCAGCGCTTCGGCTTGCGAACCTTCTTCGGCGCGCTTGGCGCCCCACTCGCCGGCCAGCGCCAGGACTGCCGCGCCACCGGCGGCACAAAGAAACCGACGGCGATCGAGCACCCGTTCGGAAGCCAAGGCGACCGGAAAGACCTCCGGCTTCTTCAACACAGAGCCTCCCCCAACTGTTGCTCGGCACGCGACAAGCCGCGGCCCGAATGCCCTGCCCCGTCGTGGATGTGGATCGAGGCGGTGCCCGCCGGCGCCATGAGGTGGTTGCGTGTCGACACCGCCGCATCGCCGAACGCAAACGTATTCGTTGCGCGCGTCCGCCGCAGATCCTCGATCTCGTCGCGCGTGCCGTAGTACAGGGCCCCGGAAGGACACACGGTGGCGCACATCGGCTTCAAACCGGCGGAGGTGCGATCGTAACAAAGGTCGCACTTCATCATCAGATCGATTTCGACGTGCAGTTGCGGCACCCCGAACGGGCACGCCAGGGAACAATTGCCGCAGCCGATGCAACGCTCGGGCATCGCCGTCATCACCACTCCGTTGTCGTCGATCTTGATGGCATCGGCCGGACACACGGCAGCACACGACGGATCGACGCAATGCATGCAGACGGTCGGCGCCGTCTGCACCGTTTGCGTTCGGTCGAGGAAGTCGAGGTGGATCATCGACTGACCGCCGTGACTCGGGCACTCGCTGCACGCCTCCACACAAGCGCGACAGCCGATGCAGCGATTGGCGTCGATGAACAGGTCGTGGATCATGGTTCGCTCGCCTCTGCCGCCGCGAACCGCGGCAGCGCACCCGTCCGGCCGGCATGTGCTGCAATCTTCTCGATGCGCACCGCCGACACCTTGAACTCCGGAATCTTGGCGATCGGATCGTAGGCACGTAGCGTCAGCCGATTCGCCGAGCGCTCGCCGGGCCAGTGATAGGGAATGAAAACGGTGTCCGGTCGAATCGTCGCCACCACTTGCGCGGTCAACACGAGCACGCCGCGCCGGCTGACCACACGCACACGGTCGCCGTCGGCAACGTCGAGCTTCGCCGCCAGGCGCGGGTGCATTTCGACGAACGGCTCCGGTTGATGGGCGACGAGCGGACCGATGCGGCGCGTTTGCGTCCCCGACAGAAACTGTGAGACGACGCGTCCGGTCGTCAGAATGATCGGATACTCGGCGTCGACCTCTTCCGCCGGCGGACGATACTCGACGGCGTGAAAACGCGCCCGGCCGTCGGCGTGCGCAAAACGACCGCCTTCAAACAAACGCGGCGTCCCGGGATGGTCGTCGTCCGGACACGGCCAGAACACACCCATTTGGCGGTCGATCTTGTCGTAGGTGATGCCGGAATAGTCGGCGACAGCACCGGCGGAGAGCCGCCGCAGCTCGTCGAAGACAGCTGCCGGACCGGAGAACGCAAAGTGCTCGCCGGCTCCGAATCGTCGCGCCAGGTCGCAGATGATCTGCCAATCGGGTCGCGCCTCGCCCGGCGGCTCAACGGCCTTGCGAAGGCGCAGGACGCGCCCTTCGACATTGGTTACCGTGCCTTCGTCCTCTTCCTGAAGCGAGCCGGGCAGGACGAGATCGGCGTGCCGAGCCGTCTCGGACAGGAAGAAGTCGATCGCAACGTAGAAGTCGAGGCGCTCCAATGCGGCGCGCGTGAAGCTTGCATCCGGCAGCGAGACCAGTGGATTGAAGCACATCGACAGCAGCCCGCGGATTTCACCGCGGTGGCTCATCTCGATGATCTCCGGCGCACTCGCGCCCTTCGCCGGGATGCGGCTCTCGGGAACACCCCAACGTTCTGCGACCACAGCGCGATGCTGCGGATTCTCGACATCGCGGGCACCCGGCAACTGATTGCAGCGCTGCCCCTGCTCGCGCGCGCCCTGACCGTTGCCCTGTCCGGTGATCGTCGCGTAGCCGCAACCCGGCTTGCCGATCTTGCCGGTGGCCAGCACCAGGTTGATGCACGACAGCACGTTCTCGACACCTTTGGTGTGATGCTCGATGCCGCGCGCGTGCAACAGCATCGTGCGCGGCGCTTGTACCCACATCTGCGCCGCCTCGACGATGCGTCGCGCCGGAATGCCGACTTCCTGCGCCACGCTCTCCGGCGCGTAGTGTGCGATCGTGCGCTGTAGCTCTTCGAAGCCTGAGGTGTGCTGCGCAATGAACTCGTGGTCGACTCCGCCCAGTCGAACAACTTCGTGCAGGATTGCGTTCATCAGCGCCGAGTCGCGGCCGGGCCGCACCGGCAAGTAGAGATCCGATGTGCGCGCAATCGGCGTCAACCGCGGGTCGATGACGATCAGCCGTGCTCCACGATCGCGGGCCCGCCAGATGTAGTCGGTGGTGATCGGGCTGCACTCCGAGACGTTGGCGCCGACGACCAGGATCAAATCCGTCGCGGCAATGTCGGCCCACGGGTTGGCAGCGCGATCGATTCCAAAGGCTTTGAGATTCGCGGCGCCGGCGGCGACCATGCACAAGCGACCGTTGTAGTCGATGTGTCGCGTACCGACCGCAAGCCGCGCGAACTTGCCCATGAGGTATGCCTTTTCGTTGGTGAGCGACGCCCCCGACAACACCGCGACACTGTCGCGGCCGTGCGCCCGCTGCAGCCGTTCGAAGCGCTCGGCAACCAGGTCGAGCGCTTCGTCCCACGGAATCCGTGCAAATCCCCGACCGGTCCGCACCAACGGGTGGAGCAAGCGGTCGCGATGATTGTTTTGCAGGTAGCGCTTCACGCCTTTGGGGCAGAGCTTGCCGCGATTGAACGGAAACTCTTCCCACGGCTCGACGCCGACGACTTTCTCGTCCTTCACCAGCAGCTTGACGCCGCACTGCTGGCCGCAGAAGCAACAGTGGGTCTCGACGCGCCGATCGACGGCGCCACGGTTCGCAAAACCACCCGGCGGCTCGAAGCTCAGGTGTGGACCGTAGGCTTCGATGAGCTCGTCGACGGTCGCAGAGAGAGTTGCCATTTCAGGCCACCTCGCGATCGCAGCCGGCACCCAGGCGCGGCTGGAACGACGCCCCGACCAGACTCGCCTGGGTCGCAGCGACACGTTTGCGCCGGCACTGTGGGCACAGCCGCCAGTGCGACGCCACCGGCAGGCCGCGTCTTTCCAGCAGATCGGCGACGGCGTGCTGCTGTGCCGTCGGAGCAAGCCGTGAAGCGCACGACGCACAAGCGCGCCACGCCGCGTCGTCTCGGCGTACGGCGCGTACACCGAGCTGCAGCGGGCGCACCAACAGGTGGTTCAGCTTCGAGAACGGCAACGCCACCAGAAGCACGATGACCGACGCCTCGTGGGCCAGCGCCGCGACGCGGAACCCGAATGGCCAGCCGCGCGTTGCCGGTAACGCCAGGCCGCTGAGAGCAATGAACAGCAGCAGCAGGAGCGGAGCGATCGCAAAGCTCGCCGTTACCTCCGGCAGTGTCCGCCGGCGCAAACGTGCGACTAGAAAATAGAGCGCTCCCAATGTCACCGCGACCGCCGCCAGGATGAGCCCATGGAAGATGCACCAGGCGAACGCCCCACCGACGTCGAAGCGGACGGCCGGCAGGTTGAACACGATCATCCGAAAGCTGCGCTCGCCGTCGGCAACGAAGTGCATCCAGCCGAAGACCAGTGGAACGGTGATCGCGAAGCTCGTCAGCGTGCCGAGAGACAACAAGAGATGCGCCGCCCAGCGGATCGCGGAACGCCGGCGAATGAAATTCTGCGCACCCAGATCGCAACCGGCCGCCGACAGCGTCCGAAGCAAGTCGCTGGGCTGCAGCAGCGCCGCCAACAAGGCACGAGCGTAGAACGCCGACGCCGGCCGACGCCAAAAGGCGCTGAGGCGCCAGACAACCGCGACGCTGGCAACGAGAGTGGCGGCGCAGTAGCCGAGCAAGGCCGGATCGAAGCTGGCGAAGAATCCGGAGCCCACAGCGATCGCGGCGATCAACAAGAGTGTGGCGATCGTCGCATCACGCCATGGCAAGAGGTTCAGCACTGCGCCACGGGGAGCTACCGTCGCTCGCTCCGCACCGGTGAGAGACGCGGGGAAGGCTCCCACGGTTGCGACGTTCTCGCCTGGCAGCCGATCCATGCTCAAACGGCTCACGCGTTCGCCTCCGTGGCCAGACCTTCGACGCCGCACAGCCCGCCGCGGCAGGTGTCGTTGTTTGCCGTCATCAATTGATCGAACGGCGGCAGAGCGACGTACACCTCACCGTCGCGCACCTCCACCGGAAATGTCTGTACCGAGAACTGCGGATCGGAGAGGCCGACACCGCTGAGAAGCGAGAAGGTCTTCTTGTGCATTGGGCAAGCGACCTTCGGTTCGTCGCCTTGTGTGCCCAGAAGCCCTCTTCCCAACACCATATCGCCGCGATGCGGGCACATCGCCTGGCAGGCGTACCAGACTCCTGGGTTGCGACTGGCAAAGTGGTAGACGGCGATCTGCGCCCCACCACAACGGATCGTCACGCCACCATCGCGCGGTACGTCGGCGGCGTTGGCGACGCGCACCCACGTTTGACCCTCGACTGCAACCAGCGGCGGTGTGGTGGCCGGCGATTGCGGCCAGTCCTCGGGGCGTCGTTGTCCGCGCTCGCGCACGAAGGCGAGTTGCGGATCCGGCTCAGGGCTGTTGGCAAAGTGGCGGAAGGCGGCCTGGCGTTGCGGGTCGCGCACCACCGCCGCCCACTCGCACTCGTACGCGTCGACGAGCAATTGCATGTCGTATTCGAGTCGTTCGCAAATGCCGAGACGGTCGTCGACGATCACGCTCTTGAGATACTCGATGCCGCCGTCGAGTCGTTCCAACCAACGCGCCGTGCGCTCGAGCGGGTTGGCAGTGTGGATGTAGTACATCAGGAAGCGATCGATCAGACGGATCAGCGTTTCTTCGTCGACGTCGCTGGCCACGAGGTCGGCGTGACGCGGCTGCGACCCGCCGTTGCCGCACAGGTACAGGTTCCAGCCCTTCTCCGTCGCAATGACGCCAAAGTCTTTGCTCTGCGCTTCGGCGCATTCCCGGATGCAACCGGAGACCGCCGACTTGAGCTTGTGCGGCGCGCGGATGCCGCGGTAGCGCTCTTCGATGCGGATGGCCAGTGCCGTCGAATCCTGCACGCCGAAGCGGCACCAGGTTGATCCGACGCAGCTCTTCACCGTACGCATCGCCTTGCCGTAGGCGTGGCCGCTTTCGAACCCGGCGTTGACCAGCTCCTCCCAGATCGCCGGCAACTGGTCGACGCGCGCACCGAGCAGATCGATGCGCTGGCCGCCGGTAATCTTGCAGTACAAGTCGTAGCGTCGTGCGACGTCGGCGATCACCATGAGCTTTTCCGGGGTGATCTCGCCGCCCGGAATGCGTGGAATCACCGAGTAGGTCCCGCCACGCTGAATGTTGGCGAGGAAGCGGTCGTTGGTGTCTTGAATCGTCGCGTGCTTGAGGACGAAATCGTTCCAGCTGCTGGCCAAGATCGATGCGACGGCCGGACGACACACCTCGCAGCCGCCGCCCTGCCCATGGCCCGCGAGCAACTCATCAAAACTGACGATGCGTCCGAGCTTGACGATCTGAAACAACTCCTGGCGCGTGTAAGCGAAGTGCTCGCAGAGGTTGCGGTTGACCTGACGGCCGCTGGCCGCAAGCTCGCATTCCAGGATTTTCGCAACGAACGGCACGCAGCCGCCGCAACCGGTGCCGGCGCGCGTACAGGCCTTGATGCCTCCGACCGTCGTCAGCTGTTGATCGCGGATGGCGCTGCAGATCGCTCCCTTCGATACCTGGTTACAGGAACAGATCTGTGCTTCGTCATCGAAGGCCGCGAGCGAACCGTTGGCGTCGGCGGCAGCGGCACCGAACAGGACTTCGTGCAAGCGCTCGGGCAGCTCGGCGCCGGTCCGTAGAAGCGCCAGCAAGCGGGTGTAGGCGCTGGCGTCGCCAACCAGCACGCCGCCGAGCAAGCGCCGCCCATCGGTGCTGGTAACCAGCTTCTGGTAGACGCCGGCGGCGCGATCCTCGAACACCACGCGGCGCGCCTCGCTGCCTGCCGTCTCATCGGCAAACGCGTCGCCGAAGCTCGCCACCTCAACCCCGAGAAGCTTCAGCTTGGCGGACAGATCCGCACCGGAGAAGACGCTGTCGCCGCCGCGCAAACGCGCCGCCAGCGCGCGCGCCATGTCGTAGCCCGGCGCCACCAGGCCGTAGATCATGCCGTTGACCAGCGCGCTTTCCCCGATGCAGAAGATGTGGGGATCGCTCGTCGCCAACGTCGGGTCGACGACGATCCCGCCGCGTTCGCCGATCACGAGGCCGGCCGACCGCGCCAACTCGTCACGCGGCCGGATGCCGGCAGAAATGATCACTATGTCGACCGCCAGCTCCTCGCCGTCGCGGAAACGCAATCCGGCTACGCTGCCCTCACCGAAGATCGCCTCGGTTTGCGCCCCGACACGAACCCGCACGCCAAGGCGCTCGATGGCGGCCCGCAGTACCTGACCACCACCGGTGTCGACTTGCCGCGGCATCAATCGCGGTGCGGCTTCGATGACGTGCGTTTCGAGCCCCAGATCGAGCGCCGCCTTGGCCGCTTCGAGCCCGAGCAAGCCGCCGCCGATGACCGCGGCACGTCCGCCACGACGGCCCCACGCCTGAATGGCTTCAAGGTCTTCGATCGTGCGATAGACGAACACGCCGGGAAGGTCGGTGCCGGGAATCGGTGGAACGAAGGGCGCGGAGCCGGTGGCCAGCACCAAGATGTCGTAAGAAACCTGTCGATCGCGGTCGGTGACAACGGTGCGATTGCCGCGATCGATGCCGACGACGCGCTCACCGACACAGAGCTCGATCGCCTGCGCCGCGTACCAGTCGGGGTCGGCGAGTTGCAGGTCGGCGGCGCTCTTCCCGGCAAAGAAGTCGCTCAGAGGGACGCGGTCGTAGGCGGTTCGACGTTCCTCTCCGAAGCAAGTGATACGAAACGGCTGCCGCGAGCCGCCTGCCGCCATCTCCTCGCAGAAGCGGTGGCCGACCATGCCGTGGCCGACCACGATGATGCGCTTGCCCGTGACATCGACAGCGGATTCTTCCGCAGCCAACTGCGGCGTCGAAGTGGGTACAGCTACTTTCGAAGCTCGATTCATCGCGGACTCCTCATCGTCTCTCCTTGCGCGGAGCTTTCCGCACGAAGGGACGTCGTTGTCCGCGGACGAACCGTCGATGGTTCGCCCCACTTCGTTTTGCGCGTGCTGTCTCTTCTCCACCGCACGCTTGACGAGACCTTAACGCAAGGGGCGTGCCGCTACGGCAGCGCTCCCGAACGTGTTCCACCTTCGACACCGCACACCACCTCGCCCAGGGGCTTGCCGCTCAAGCTGAGGGCAATGCGAAAGACGCAGGCAACTCACGAATTGGCCTCCAAGAGGGCCTCGAAGCTGCGTTGCGGTAGATTGCCCTGCAAGCTCATGAGGTATGAGGCAAGCTCGGTCGGATGAAACTCGCGGCCGTCGAAGAAGAGATCCGGACCCATTTCCACGGGCCCGGCCGTCCCCGGCAGCGACCATGGGCCTCCATGCACACCCTCACTCTTCAAATCGGCGTCGGGCGCCGAGACGCCGAGCTCGAGGGCGGCAGCGCGATAGAGATCGACGCGATAGACGGAGCGCGCCAACTTCATCAAGTTAGGCGCGCTCGTCAGCTGCCCCCAGCGCAGCATTTGGACGAGCAGCCACAGCGCGTGCGAGATCCACGGAACGTTTGCGCCATAGCGGTGAAACACATGGAAGTCGGGTATCGAAACGGGGGCCTCGTCGCGAGCCAGGACGACGCGACCGTCCAGCGTCGCTGCAAGCACGGGCTCCGGCACTCCGATGTAAGCCTCGGCGGCGAGAATTCTCGCAACCTCCCCACGGTTCTCAGGGAGATCGGCCCAGCGAGCCGCATCGAGAACGGCGCGCAGCAAGGCGCGGTGCACCTCCGGGTTCTGTTCGGCGAAGCGACGCTTGACGGCGAGAACCTTCTCGGGGCTGTTGTTCCAGATGTCATACTTGGTCGCCACGATGCGGCCGAGGCCACGCGACACCGCCAACGAGCTCCACGGCTCACCGACGCAGAAACCGTCGACGGCAACGCGTCCGAGCATCTCCACCATACGGATCGGGGGAACGACCGACAGGCGGACGTCGTTGTCGGGATCGATACCGGCAGCCGCCAGCCAATAGCGCAGCTCGTAGTTGTGCGTCGAAAACGGATAGACCATGGCGAAGCGCAACATCGGCCGGCGCTGCCGGCGGTCGTCGTCGATAACGCGGCGCAACGCCACTGCCGAGGCCGGTCGTCGCATCACACTGTCGGCATCGGCCTCCTGCATACGCGCCCACAGCGACGTCGACACCGTGATCGCATTGCCGTTGAGTCCGAGGCTCAGCCCCGTCACCATCGGTTCGGCGAACGGGTCGATTCCCGCGGTCGCCGCCAACGGCATACCGGCGAGCATCTGCGCCGCATCGAGGTCGCCGGTTGCGACCTTGTCGCGGACGTTGGCCCACGACACCTCGCGCGACAACGTCACCTCGATTTCATGGCGGCGAAAGAAACCCTTTTCCTGCGCCACCGCGAGGACCGCGCAATCGGACAACGGAATAAACCCAACGCGCAACGGCTTCAAAGCAACACCTCCGCCGCGGCGACGATCTCACGCGCCAGCGCTGCCAAACGTATCTTGCGGTCCATGGCCATCTTGCGCAGGAGACGGAAGGCCTCGTCTTCGGCCATGCCGCGGCGCTTCATCAGAATGCCCTTGGCACGCTCGACGACCTTGCGCTCTTCGAGGTTCGACTTGGCATCGTCCAGCTCGCGCCGCAGGGTTTGAAACTCCTGAAAGCGCGCAATCGCCACCTCGAGAATCGGCCGCACACGTTCCGGGCTCAAGCCGCCGACGACATACGCGCTGACGCCGGCTTGCACCGCGGCCCGGATCGACTCACTGTCGCTGCGGTCGACGAACATCACCGTCGGGTGTTGCCGATGCAGCGTGGTGCGGAACATGTCCTCCAGCGTATCGCGGTCGGGACACTCCATATCGATGACGATGACATCGGGTTGGAGGGAGCTGACTTTGCTCTCCAGGTCGGACTGCCCGATCAAGCAGCCCACCACCTCGCAACCGGCTTCGATCAAACCCGATTCGATCAGCGCCGCCCGCTCTGCCTTCTCGTCGACAATCATCACCCGCAATCGGCTCTGCAAAGAAACCCTCAAATCTCTATCGCGCACCGAATTGACCCAGCGAGCCACTCTCGGCGTTTCAATCAATTCAGCGAGAGCGTTCTCAGCAATGGCGATGCCAGCACCCGTGAGCGTGCGCTGGAAGAGGCGTCGTCGTTCGAGACTTGCGGTCCCGCAGACGGCAGCGGCGAGTCGTGCCTAAGCCTTGCTCACGCCGCGATGGGTTTGACTACTTTCTCGACACGCAAAACGGCTACGCCGGCAAATCCCTACGAATGCGATACCAAGAGCCGATCGACAACTCGATCACCGGCTTGACGCGGTGTTCGTACAGGGGCCATAACGCTATCCGGGAGGGGCACGCTATGCGATCTAGCCGATACGACGGTCTTGTTGTCGTCGTTCTGTTGTTCGCCGCAGGCAACGCTTGGGCTACAGATCAGGCGTGCACGCACGAATGCGGAGCGCAATTGAGGATGTGTGTTGCGCCGCTTGCGATTACGCGCCGTGTTTGCACGGAGCAGTGTCGTGCTGGCGCCCCCGCTTTGTTTCCCACTTGTAATCACGCATGCACGACGGATTTTTTCTCTACGAGACACGGGTGCATGGTCAATTACCATTTGAACTGCAGACCAGGCTGTTTCGACCTGCCGCCCCTTCAGGATCCGCAAAAGACCTGCTTGGTCGATTGCGCCAAGCAATTCACGTTTTGCGCGAACGGAATCCTAACTGCAGCCGGTTCATGCGCGAACGATTGTTTTGACAACAATGACCCTGGCACGCCGAGTCAGCTCTCTTGCTTGCAGGATTGTCTTGCTACCGCGCAGGCCTCCGGCGTAACGTGCCAAGACACCGATGGCGCCTGCATAACGGCTTGCCCCGCGCCGTAAACGGCCAGCGATCCGAAGGTGGTTTGACCGTCCTGACATTGTTGCTGGCGGCGGCCGCAGTGCGTGGCCTGCAGCGCAAACGCGCTGCGTAGAGCATTGGCGGCCTCAACCGGAGCGGCGCTGTCCGCGTTTGACGGTTTGCAGAGCTTCGTACTCCGGACGGCCGCGGTAAAACGCGTCGAGCGGGTAGCACCCCGACACCAAACCGGCACGCGGGGCGGTGGTGCAATCGCTGAACGTGCGGCACAAGCGTTTGCGTTGCACTGGCCGCCCGCCCAATACGTCGGCCGGTAGCTCCGGATACGCCAGCACCATGCGGCCCAAGCCGATCGCATCGAACCAGCCGTCGCGGATGCACGCTTGGGCAACGGGCGCGATGTACTCCTGGAGATAACTCCAACCGGTCGAAACGACGACCATCTCCGGCACCGCCGCTTTGATTCGACGAGCGACATCGAGCAAGCGCACCACACCGACGAGCGGATCTTCCGGCGGTGCGTAGCCGTCGCTCGGGGGAAACGCGGCCGGGCGCTGGATGTGGGGCACGTAGTACGGGCTGCCGGCGGTAACATTGAGCCATCTCACGCCCAGGTCGCGCAGGGTACGGACGAGCTCGAGCGGTTCTTCCAGGTCGGCGCGCGACGGCTCGTCGAGATCGACACCGAAACCGTAGCCGTAGGGCTGCGAGTGCTCTTCGGGAATTCCCGGGCCGCGTTTGCCGTCGGCATCGATCGACGCCGGCCGGTACGGCACGCAATCGAATGCCGAGAGACGAACACCAATCGCCAACCGCGGCGCCGCCGTGCGCACTGCTTCGATCACCGCCACGGCGAGCCGCGACCGTTCGCCCAGGGTCGGACCGCCCCAGTGTCCGTGTCGCGTCCGCGCCGCAAGAAACTCGTGCAGCAGATAGCCGTGGCAATGTTTCACATCGACGAACTCGAAGCCTTCCTCTTGAGCCAGATACGCGGCGCGAGCAAACGTCCGGATCAGATCGTCGACTTCCATATCAGACAGCAGCGGCGAATCGTCGTGCACCCCAGAGCGTGGGTCGAGCAGCGGATGGCGAAAGGCGATGCGCGGCGCCGCGCCGCCGGAGATTGGACGCGACCAGCGACCGCTGTGTGTCAGCTGCAAGCCGACGACGAGGTCGCCGCCCTGCCCTGCTTCGATGAGCTCGCGACGCAGCGTACCGATCGATGCCGCCGTTGCGTCGTTCATGATCAGCTGATGCGGATTGGCGCGTCCTTCCGGCCGCACGGCAACGGCTTCACCGCCCCAGATCCAAGCCGCGCCGGAACGGCCGAAGTTGCGCCAGCGACGCACGGTGAGATCGCTCGGTTGGCCGTCGGCGCTGCCGTCCCAGCCTTCCATCGGCTGGATCACGAACCGGTTCGCAGCGACGCGCCGCGTTCCATTCACCGCACCGAGATCAAGCGGCTGAGCCAACGGCGAAGAAGGCGCCGAGAGGGGTTCGTCGTCGGCAGGCAGAGCGAGACCAAGCTCATGCAGTCTGGTGCGCAGCGCAGCGATACCGTCGAGGCCGCCGATGCGCGGGAATAGCGGTAACATAACCGCAGGATCTAGGAAGTCGAAAAGTCAAAAAGTCAAGAAGTCGAACCGCGCATACGATGTCTGGGGCAGGTTCCACACGTTTCGACGTTTGGACTCTTCGACCTTCGACTATCCATGTTCGATCTTCGCCAGCACCTGCCGTACGAACGCGACGTCGGCTGCCAGCTTCTCTTCGACCGATCGCTCGTCGGCGGCCAGGAACTCGATGGTCAACGGACCGTCATAGCCGGCGCGCAGGGCGGCTCCGAGAATGGCACGATAGTCGAGGACACCGTCGGCAAGCGAACCGCCGGGGATCACCTGCTCGCCCATCGGGTTGGGTTGATAGTTCTTCAGGTGGAAGTAACGTGCATGCTTCACCAAACGTGCGGCGTCGCTGGGTTGATCGGCAATCTCCGACGCCGGCAAGAAATCGAGGACCTGGTAGTTCAACGCAACATTCGGCCGATCGATCGCTTGCAGCAAGCGTTCGATACGCTCCGGTGTGTCGGCAAATGAACCGAGATGACGCTCGATGACCACGGTGATTCCCGCCGCCGCCGCCGCATCGCAGGCGGCTCGCATCAGCTCGACAGTGGGCGCGACATCGCCGCTGCCGTCCTCGATTGGTTCCGCCCAAACGCGCAGCAACCGCGTCTCCAGAGCGGCAGCGATTGCCGCTTCACGCTCGGCGTGCGCTGTGGTGATTTGTCCGAAGCGGCCGAGATACGAACCGTAGGCAACAACGTCGACGCCAGCGGCACGCACAGCTCGACCGATGTCGTGTGCTGCCGACGGTCCGGCCTCCGGATCAAGATGCGGAGCATGGGCGGTGACTTCGAGCCCATCGAGCCCACACTGAGCGGCAAGCGCGGCCGCAGCTTCGATCGACCGGTCGACGGCGGAGATGGAGCAGAAGGCGAGATGCATAGGTGAGCTCTATACGCCGACTTCCCCCTCCTTACCAAGCAGGGGCTTTGCCCGCCAATGACCAAACGCGCGTTTTGGACCGGGGCATGAATGCCCCGGCTGAAATCAGGCGCCCGCTCGAAGCAGGCGCAAGCATTGAAACTCCCAACCTGTTCCGCACCCCGTTCACGGGGTGCCTGGTTTCAGCCCGACGATTCATCGTCGGGTTTGAGGCGCCAAGCCCGCACAGACCGAACTGGTAGGCAAAGCCTCAAGGAGGGCAACGAGGGGGTCAGGGGGTGGTATCTACGCAATCCGCGCCAGATCTTCCGCCCTGATCGCGTAGCGAAACTCTTTCCCCTTCACGAAGCGTTCGATCTCGTCGAGAGCCAGATCCGCCATCCGCTGTGTTTCCACCCCCATCGACCCGGCGATGTGCGGCGTCAGAAAGACGTTGGGCAGTTCATAGAGCGGCGACTCCGCCGGCAGGATCTCCGGCTCGGTGGTGTCGAGGATGGCGTCGATGCGACCGCTCCGCAGCTCCTCTTCGAGCGCTGCGTGATCGACGATCCAGCCGCGTGCGGTGTTGATGAGCGTCGCGCCGTCGCGCATCAGGGCCAGGCGGCGGCGATCGATGAGGTGGCGCGTCTCCGCCAAGGCCGGAGCGTGCAAACTAACGACGTCGGCTTCACGCATCAGGTCGTCGAGCTCTAGTTTGCGCACACCGAGAGCAGCCGCCGCGGTTGCGTCGACAAAAGGGTCATAAAGGACGACGCTGAGGTCGAACGGGCGCAGCAGCTCGATGACTTTGCGGCCGACGTGTGACGCACCCACGATGCCAACGACTTTGCGATAGTTGCCGAGCCGCGGAAACTCCATCGGCCACCAGCGAAATTCGCGCGCCTCCCGGTAGCGCTGCTGCAAGCGCAGAACCCGCTTGTTGGCGAACAAGATTGCCGCGAGCGTGTATTCGGCAACCGGCACTGCGTTGGCGGCCGCAGCCGCAGTGACGGCAATGCCGCGTTGCCAGCAGACCGGATCCATGTGCTGCTTGACCGTTCCGGCAGCGTGCACGACAGCACGCAGCTGCGGCGCCTGATCGAGGACGTGCGTATCGATCATCGGACAGCCCCAGCCGGTCAACAGAATCTCGGCCTGCGCCAGCAAATCGAACGCCCGCGGCTCGGCGAAGGTCGTCAGCGCTTCGCGATCGGGAACCCGACACAGCGCTTCGAGTCGCGACCAGTGTGCGTCGGTCATCAGCTCGGCGTTGAGCATCGGCAACATCGCGAGAGCTATGGTCGGGCGATTCTGCATTGTGGCCTCATTTCGGTTGGCGGCGAACAGGAAGTCAAACACGCTGCGGGAAATGGTGGATCGTAGATTTGCGATCTTGGATTCTAGGAGCAATCCACAATCACAAATCGCCAATCGCCATTCTCTCTATTTCTGGCACTGCGCACAGTAGAAGCTGCTACGGCCGGCGTGCACGACGCGCTTGATCGTTGCTCCACAGCGGTGGCACGGCGCGCCGGCGCGATCGTACACCGCCAGCTCGAGCTGGAAGTATCCCGTACGCCCCTCGCCGTCGCGGTAGTCGGAGATCGAGCTGCCGCCGCGTTGGATGGCACGCGTCAACACGGCGCGCATCGCCTCGTACAACCGGTCGGCCTGATCGCGCGTGACCCGGCGCGCCTGTCGTGCCGGGCGTATCCCGGCAACGAACAGCATTTCGTTGGCGTAGATGTTGCCGATCCCGGCGATGCCCTGTTGATCCATCAAGAGATTCTTCACCGGTTTCTTGCGACCGCGCAAAAGCCGCAGGAAGTCATCGACCGTGAACTCGCGCGCCAGGGGATCCGGCCCGACACGCCGTAGCTCGGCAAAGTCGGCCTCGCGCCCGATCTGCAGCAGGCCAAAGCGGCGCGGATCGTTGAACGTCAGAAGGCGGCCGTCCGCCAAATGCAATCGAACGTGATCATGAAGCTGCGGCGCCGTGCCCGCCGGCTGCAGAAGCAAGGCGCCGCTCATGCCGAGATGCGCCAGCAACGTGTCGCCGCCGTCGAGCCGGAACAACAGATATTTTCCCCTGCGGTCGATTGCCTCGAAGGTTCGCCGGTTCAGCTGCGCCGCGAAATTGTGCGCCAAGCGGCGGCGCAATCGCGGTTCACGCACCTCGACCGCGTCGATTCGCAATCCCACGATGGGCAGCAACGACAGGCGTACGGTTTCAACTTCAGGCAGCTCGGGCATCAGCCGGCATCCAGTCGCTGTGCCGCCGACAGGCGGGCAAACTCGGCGAGATCGAGCGTCTCGGGACGGCGCTGCGGATCGACGCCGGCTTGTGCAAGGACCCGATGCGGATCATCGCAGATTTGGCCCAGGCTGTTGCCGAGTTGCTTGCGGCGTTGCGTAAACACCGTCCGCACCAGACGCTTGAACTCGGCGAGGTCGTCGATCGGCACCGGCGGCGAGTCGTAGGGCGTGACGATGATGACCTCGGACTCGACCTTCGGCGGCGGCACGAAGGCTCCCGGCCCGAGCCGCAAGCCTGGTTCGACTCGCGCTTCGACCTGCGTCAATACCGACAGCGCCGAGTAGGCAGGCGTTCCGGCTTTGGCGTACAGCCGTTCGGCAACCTCCCGCTGTACCATGACGATGAAACGCGCAAAGCAACCCTGCTGTTCGATGAGGCGCGCCAGGATCGCCGTGGCGACGTTGTACGGCAGATTGGCAACCACGACGGCCGGAGCACCTGTGCCCAGCAGCTCGCCGAAGTCGACGCGCAGGACATCGGCTTCCACCACGTGGACGTTCGGGTTCCGGGCGTAGATTTCGCGCAAGCGCGCGGCGAAGTCGGCGTCGAGCTCGATCAGCCACAACTCGCGCGCCGTCGCGGCAAGGATACTCGTCAGCGCCCCAAGCCCCGGGCCGATTTCGACGACACGCTCGTCGCCGCGCAGTGCCGCCAACGCAACGATGCGTTGCGCCGTCTCGGCGCTGGCCAGGAAGTGTTGTCCGAGGCTCTTGCGAGCGCCGCGGCCGAGTTGCGTCAGCTCGTCGCGTACGCTGCCGGTGGGCGCCAGGCGGCGCTTGCGCTTCACGACCTCACAGCTCCAGGTCGGCGGCGGCGTTCAACGTCCAAGCGTCGCTTTCGCCGCGTTCGAGGCGATAGTTCGCAGCCAAGGCGATCATGGCTGCGTTGTCGGTACAGTAGCGCAGCGGCGGGATGAACACGTCGACGCCGGCGTCGGCCCCGACCTTGTGGGCGCGTTCGCGCAACCGCGTGTTCGCCGACACGCCACCGGCAATCACCAGCTGGCGACAGCCGACGTGCTTGAGCGCCGCGAAGCTGGTGTCGAGAAGTGTGTTGACAACAGTCTCTTGAAAGCTCGCCGCGAGGTCGGCGCGCGCGGCGTCGCTCGCGAGCGGACGATCGCGCACCAACTGCCAGACCGCCGTTTTGAGGCCGCTGAAACTAAACTCGAACGGGCTGCTGCCCGGTTGCGGTTTGAGACGCGTGCGCGGCAAGCGCACCGCCGTTGCATCGCCCTGGCGTGCCAGCTCGTCGATGACGCGTCCTCCGGGGAAGCCGAGCCCCATCACCTTGGCCACTTTGTCGAAAGCCTCCCCGGCGGCATCGTCGCGCGTCGCCCCGAGCAAGCGATAACGGCCGAGGTCATCCGCATAGTAGAGGCTGGTATGGCCGCCGGAGACGAGCAGTGCGACATACGGAAAATCGACCCGCTCCTCCAAGCGCACCGACAACAGGTGGCCTTCGAGATGATTGACGCCGACGAACGGCAGCTGCCGCGCGTAGGCAATCGCCTTGGCGGTCGTCAATCCGACCAGCAACGAACCGACGAGCCCCGGCCCGCAGGTGGCTGCGATCGCTTCGATGTCGTCCAACACGACCTCGGCGCGCTCGAGCGCCGTGTCGATGATCGGAAGAATCCGCCGCATATGCGAACGCGACGCCAGCTCCGGGACGACTCCGCCGAACTTGCGATGGATCTCGTCTTGCGACGCAACGACGTTCGACCGCACCCGACCGTCGTCCAGTACGGCGGCTGACGTATCGTCACACGAGGTTTCAATGGCGAGGATCCGCATCGACTTGCCCGCTATGGCGCATCCACTCGTGCCAAGCCGGCGCGGGCAGTGGCATTGTCGGGGTCGGCGCGCACGGCCTGCTTGTACGCCTGACGCGCATCGGGATAGCGACCCACCGCTTCGTAGATGGAACCTTGCAGCGCCGCGATGCGCCCCTGCCAGACACTGCTCGCTTGCCGCGCCAGACCAGCGGCACGACCGGCAAACGCCATCGCCTGATCGTAGCTCTGGCGCTGGTAGTGCAGCTGGGCGAGGAAGTAGTAGCCGTACGGACTCGTCGGATCGATCGACAACGAGTGTTCGAAGCCTTCGCGCGCCACGTCGAACTGCTGCTGCATCAGTTGAAGGCGGCCCTCTTCCACGAGATGCAGCGCCGCAGCGACATTGGAAGGTGTCGAAGTGTTGATCAGGTTCAGGACCGAGGTACCATCAACCGCCGTCGCGGGGATAGCCGCAGGAGCAGCGGCCTCCGGAGCCTGCGCCACGGTCGGGGTCGGCGACGCCGTCGGCGTGGGGGACTCGATCGCACTTTCCTCCAGATCGCCCGCCGGACCGGAAGGTGGCACTTGATCCTCCGGTACCGTGGTTCGCTCGATGGTTTGACGGCTCGATGAATCCTCTTCCGATTCGTCCGGCTCAATCAGAGCGCAGCCGGCGAGCAGGAGAAGGCTCACGGCGCAGGCAGCTCGCAGCCAAGCTAGGTGGACAGATTGCATGGTCTTGCCTCATAGCGAAGGAAGCAATCCGATTGAAGATTGGTGACTGCTGATTGGAGATGGTTGATTTGCGCCTAGATGACCAATCCCAAATCTCGAATCCCAAATCTTCAATCGCCAATCCCTCAGTACTCGAGCTTCGCCAGTTCCTTGCCGACGGCCTTGCTCAACGAAGCGATTGCCAGGTTGTAGTCGTGAACCGCGCGGTAGTAGTCGGTGCTGGCTTCGGTGTACGAACCCAGCCCTTTGAACAGCTCCTCGGCCTCACCGATCCCGAGGTCGAAGTTGCTGACGGTGAGGACGAGCAAGGCACGGCCGGCGCTGTGGCCGTCTTCCGACGCCTTCATCGTGTCGCGCGCCTGCACGAGCTCGGAGTAGGCTTTCTCGACCTCCAGTTGAAGTCCGGAAGTTGCGCCGCGTTGTTGCGAGCGCAACCGATCGAGATCGGCGCGTGCCTGCTCCACTTTGGCCCGGGTGCGGAAGAAGTTGATATCCCAGTGCAGGCCGAAGGCACCCACCGGGCGCGTGTAGTTGAAATCTTCATAGGCAAAAGGGTTCTTCTGCGTCGTGCGGTTGGGTGCCACGGCGTACTGAAACCCGGTGGTCAAGAAGAAGGACGGATAGAGCCCCGCCTCTTCGAGGTTGACCTTGGCCGATTGCGCCGCCACGCCGCTGGCAATCTGACGCGCCTCGGGACGGTGGTCGGCGGCTTCGGCGAGGTAGGTATCCAGCGCGTCGACACGGGCATCGACCGGCTGCAAGCGGCGTTCCGCTATCTGCAGCGGGGCGTTGACTTCCTTCCCGATTGCCCTGGCCAGGGCAGCGCGCGCCAGGGTCGCGGCCGCGTCGACCTCCGCCACACCTTTGGCAAACTTCGCCCTCCCGGTGCGTAGTTTCAGCAAGTCGATCTCGCTGACCGTCTTCGAGCCGGCGTCGAGCCTTTGTTTGGTCTTGCCGACCGCTTTGTCCATATTGTCGAGCATGTCGTGCAGCACAAACGACAGCTGCTGTGTCAGAGCCAACCCGTAGTAAAGCTGTTTGACGTCGAAGATCACGTCGGCTCGCTTCGCTTCGCCGCCGGCTTGCTGACTCTCCAAACCACGCTGTGCCGCTTCGAGAGCCGAGCTCAGCTTGCCGAAGGTCCACAACGGGATGTTGATCGACAGATCGAGTCGGGTGAACGGCCCGAGCCCTTCGAGCAGCGCATTGCGGTTCTGCGGCGAATTGACGATGTTGCCTTCGGCCTTCGGAACCGCACTCAAGATCTGATTGTACTCGGCCTCCCCCCAACGCCCCGCTTGTGCCTCGTGCAGCTGTGCACGCGCCGCCGCAATCTCGGCGGCTGCCGCATGCAGGTCCGGACTGTTGACCAGGGCCTCACGAATGCACGTCGCCAAATCGTAGGTCGGTGGGATCGTCTCCGCCCAGACCGGTATCGCTGGCAGCCACGCCATCGCCGCAGCCAGCACTATCCGCAATCTCATCAAGCGCACTCCTTTCGCGGCCCAATCTGGCCCACTCGATGGTCGTGGCGCAACCGAACGGGGGATCGAGCTTGCGAGGCTTCGCGACCCGAGGACTTCGTGCCTTATCCCTTGACACCCCACGTGGCCTTCCGTCGCTGAAACAAATCTGCTTTGAACGGCGTCTCAGAGAGCAAACGATTCCGCCAAGGCAAAAGATGACGTCGAGCATGCAAGCCGCCTCAGCACTGCCGAACGATAGGGCTGTTCCCAAAGCTCCGGTGCGAACGGGAGATGTCGCCTTGCACGTGGAACGTCTGCACAAGCGCTACGAAGGTATCGAGGCGGTGGCCGGCTTGAGCTTCGACATCCGAGCCGGCGAGGTGTTCGGGTTGCTCGGCCCCAACGGAGCCGGCAAGACAACGACGATCTCGATCGTATCGACCCTGTTGCGAGCGACGTCGGGCGACGCCAAGGTCTTCGGCCACAGCGTGCACAACGACGTCGCCAGCGTGCGCCACCTCATCGGCGTCGTGCCGCAGGAGCTGGCTCTCTACCCGGAGCTGACGGGCTTGGAAAACTTGCGCTTCTTCGGCCGCATGTATGGCGTTCCGAAAGACGAGCTGGAACGGCGCATCGTCCGCTTGCTCGAGCTCGTCGGCCTCGAAGGGCGCCGCAACGATCGTGTCGTGACGTTCTCGGGCGGCATGAAGCGGCGCTTGAATCTGGCCGTCAGCATGGTGCACCAGCCCAAGCTTATCCTGCTCGACGAACCGACGGTCGGCGTCGACCCGCATTCGCGCGAAAACATCTTCACCATCGTCGAGCAGTTGCGCGACGCCGGAACCGCCATTCTCTACACCACGCACTACATGGAAGAGGCCGAGCGCTTGTGCAATCGCCTCGGCATCATGGACGAAGGCAAGATCATCGCCCTCGGCAGCCTCGATTCGCTGCTCGCGGAAGCCGGCTGCTCGGAGGTCATCGAGCTGCACGGACTACCTGCAGGAATGGACCTCACCAGCTTGCATCTGGGCGAACACAGTTGCCGCATCGAAACTCGCGACGATGTGGTTCGTTTGTACGTCAACAATGCGGTGCGCATGCTCGGTCCTTTGCATCAAGCCCTCGGCCGGTACGCCGACACGGTATCCGTCGAAATCGCCCCAATGCGGCTGGAAAACCTCTTCTTGCAGCTCACCGGAAAGGATTTGCGCGACTAAGATGACGATGATCGTAGGACGTCGGGCGTCGGGCGTCGGGCGTTTCGCTGGACAAAGCGTCGTCGCGGCCGTGGTGGCGGCTTCGCTGCTGGTCGGCGGCGCTGGCGCTACGTCGACGCCGCTGGAGCAGACGCGCTCGGTGTTGGAGCGGGCTCGGGCGATCGCCGGCAACGACACGCCGCACAATCAGAAGCTCACCGATCTCTCGGATTTACTCAAGACCTTCCTCGACACCGACGTGATGGGCAAAGCGGCCCTCGATCAACACTGGAGCAAGTTTTCGGCGGCGCAGCAGAAGGAATTCCTGACCTTGTTCCGCGAGCTCTTCCAACGCACCTACGTGCAGAAACTGCTGCTCTTCGAGAAGCCCGATTTCGGATACGCCGGTGAACAGGTGGACGGCGACCAGGCACGCGTCGACACCAAGATCATCACCCCGCGTGACGAGTTCGCGGTCGCGTACTCGCTGCGCCGGCAGGGCGGGCGCTGGCTGGCGACCGACATCCGCATCGAGGATCTCAGCTTGACCAACAACTTCCGGCGCCAGCTCGATCGCATTCTACAGAAATCCGGACCCGAGGATCTGCTCAACCGCATGCGCAAGAAGTACGGGCCCAACGGCAAGGGCAGCGAGGACGAGCTGTGAAGCTGCTGCGCGTGATGCTCAAAGACCTGCGGCTGATCTCGCGCGATCGGTCGGCGGTCTTGTCGCTGCTCATCGTGCCGATGATCATCATCCTGGTCGTCGCCGAGACGCAATCCGG